>NZ_CP028415.1:0-187500 GCF_000722765.2 Streptococcus mitis
TGTGGATAAAACTTGGTAACATTGTGGATTATTTTTCACAGCTTGTGGAAAATTCTTGCTATCTATGGTAAAATAAATCTAGCATTAAACTTTTAAATAGTAAAGGAGGAGAAAGGATTGAAAGAAAAACAATTTTGGAATCGTATATTAGAATTTGCACAAGAAAGACTAACTCGATCCATGTATGATTTCTATGCTATTCAAGCTGAACTCATTAAGGTAGAGGAAAATGTTGCCACTATATTTTTACCACGATCTGAAATGGAAATGGTCTGGGAAAAACAACTAAAAGATATCATTGTAGTAGCTGGTTTTGAAATTTATGATGCTGAAATAACTCCCCACTATATTTTCACCAAGCCTCAAGATACGATTATCCCACAAGTTGAAGAAGCTCCAAATTCAACTCTCTATGACTATAGTCCAAAGTTAGCATCTATTCCTTATTCGGATACTGGATTAAAAGAAAAGTATACCTTTGATAATTTTATCCAAGGGGATGGAAATGTTTGGGCAGTATCAGCAGCCTTGGCTGTCTCTGAAGATTTGGCCTTGACCTATAATCCTCTTTTTATCTATGGAGGACCTGGGCTTGGTAAGACTCACTTACTCAATGCCATTGGGAATGAGATTTTGAAAAATATTCCTGATGCGCGTGTAAAGTACATCCCTGCTGAAAGCTTTATCAACGACTTTCTTGAACACCTGAGACTGGGTGAAATGGATAAGTTCAAAAAGACCTATCGTAGTCTCGATCTCTTGTTAATTGATGATATTCAATCGCTGAGTGGAAAAAAAGTTGCAACTCAGGAAGAATTTTTCAATACTTTCAATGTTCTCCATAACAATCAAAAACAAATTGTTCTGACTAGTGATCGTAGTCCTAAACACTTAGAGGGCCTTGAAGAAAGGCTTGTCACGCGCTTTAGCTGGGGCTTGACGCAAAACATCACACCACCTGACTTTGAAACACGTATCGCCATTTTACAAAGTAAAACAGAGCATTTAGACTACCATTTCCAAAGTGATACCCTAGAATACCTAGCTGGTCAATTTGATTCAAACGTCCGAGAACTTGAAGGAGCAATCAACGACATCACTTTAATTGCCCGAGTGAAGAAGATTAAGGATATCACTATCGATATCGCTGCAGAGGCTATTCGAGCACGTAAACAAGATATTAGCCAAATGCTCGTCATCCCAATTGATAAAATCCAAAATGAAGTTGGTAACTTTTATGGTGTCAGTGTCAAAGAAATGAAGGGAAGTAGACGTCTTCAAAATATTGTGTTAGCCCGTCAAGTGGCTATGTATTTATCTAGAGAACTAACAGATAATAGTCTTCCAAAAATTGGGAAGGAATTTGGGGGAAAAGATCATACAACAGTCATTCATGCCCATGCCAAAATTAAATCTTTGATTGATGAAGACGATAATTTACGTTTAGAAATTGAATCAATCAAAAAGAAAATTAAATAACTTGTGGATAACTTTTACTTTATTATCTTTTTTATCCACATTTTTTAAACAAACCAAAAAACTTGATATTACTTGTTTAAAGTCTGTTTTCCACAGATTTCACAGACTCTATTATTACTATTATCCTTCTAATACTAAAAATAAATAAAGGAGAATCCATGATTCATTTTTCAATTAATAAAAATTTATTTCTACAAGCCTTAAATACTACTAAGAGAGCTATTAGCTCTAAAAATGCCATTCCTATTTTATCAACCGTCAAAATTGACGTAACCAATGAAGGTGTTACTTTAATTGGTTCAAATGGTCAAATTTCAATTGAAAATTTTATTTCTCAAAAAAATGAAGATGCTGGTTTGTTAATTACTTCTTTAGGTTCGATTCTTCTTGAAGCTTCTTTCTTTATCAATGTAGTATCTAGTCTACCTGATGTGACTCTTGATTTTAAAGAAATTGAACAAAATCAAATTGTTTTAACCAGTGGCAAATCAGAAATTACCTTAAAAGGAAAAGATAGCGAACAATATCCACGAATTCAAGAGATTTCAGCAAGCACTCCTTTAATTCTTGAAACAAAATTACTAAAGAAAATTATCAATGAAACAGCCTTTGCTGCAAGCACACAAGAAAGTCGTCCGATTTTAACAGGTGTTCATTTTGTATTGAGTCAACACAAGGAGCTAAAAACAGTGGCAACAGACTCTCATCGTCTAAGCCAGAAAAAATTAACTCTTGAGAAAAATAGTGATGATTTTGATGTTGTCATTCCTAGCCGTTCTCTACGCGAATTTTCAGCAGTATTTACAGATGATATCGAAACTGTAGAGATTTTCTTTGCTAATAACCAAATCCTCTTTAGAAGCGAAAATATTAGCTTCTACACTCGTCTCCTAGAAGGAAACTACCCTGATACAGATCGTTTGATTCCAACAGACTTTAATACTACTATTACTTTTGATGTTGTAAACTTACGCCAGTCAATGGAACGTGCTCGTCTTTTATCAAGTGCTACTCAAAATGGTACTGTGAAACTTGAAATTAAAGATGGGGTTGTTAGCGCCCATGTTCACTCTCCAGAAGTTGGTAAAGTAAACGAAGAAATCGATACTGATCAGGTTACTGGTGAAGATTTGACTATTAGTTTCAACCCAACTTACTTGATTGATTCACTCAAGGCTTTAAATAGCGAAAAGGTGACCATTAGCTTTATCTCAGCTGTTCGTCCATTTACTCTTGTGCCAGCAGATAATGAAGAGGACTTCATGCAACTTATCACCCCAGTTCGTACAAATTAAGTGAAAGAGGTTGAGCCTAGCTCGCCTCTTTTATGATATAATCGAAAAAGAAAAGGAGAGTAATATGTATCAAGTTGGAAATTTTGTTGAAATGAAAAAACCACATGCTTGCACAATCAAGTCAACAGGAAAAAAAGCTAATCGTTGGGAAATTACACGTGTAGGAGCAGATATCAAAATCAAATGTAGCAATTGTGACCATGTTGTCATGATGGGGCGCTATGATTTTGATCGAAAAATGAATAAAATTATTGACTGAGAACCCTTAGTTAGAGTGTTAGCAAGTTTTCCCTTTTTGTGTTATAATATTAGGGATTGAAATGAAAAGGGAGAATGAGAAAATATGGCTTTAACAGCAGGTATCGTTGGTTTGCCAAACGTTGGTAAATCAACACTATTTAATGCAATTACAAAAGCAGGAGCAGAGGCAGCAAACTACCCATTTGCGACGATTGATCCAAACGTTGGAATGGTAGAAGTTCCAGATGAACGCCTACAAAAACTAACTGAAATGATTACTCCTAAAAAGACAGTTCCAACAACATTTGAATTTACAGATATCGCAGGAATTGTAAAAGGAGCTTCAAAAGGAGAAGGGTTAGGTAATAAATTCTTGGCCAATATCCGTGAAGTAGATGCGATTGTTCACGTAGTTCGTGCTTTTGATGATGAAAATGTCATGCGCGAGCAAGGACGTGAAGATGCCTTTGTGGATCCACTTGCAGATATTGACACCATTAACCTGGAATTGATTCTTGCTGACTTAGAATCGGTTAATAAACGTTATGCGCGTGTAGAAAAGATGGCACGTACGCAAAAAGATAAAGAATCAGTAGCCGAGTTTAATGTTCTTCAAAAGATTAAACCAGTCCTTGAAGATGGGAAATCAGCTCGTACAATCGAGTTTACAGATGAAGAACAAAAAGTTGTCAAAGGTCTCTTCCTTTTGACGACTAAACCAGTGCTCTATGTTGCTAATGTGGACGAGGATGTGGTTTCAGAACCTGACTCTATCGACTATGTTAAACAAATTCGTGAATTTGCAGCGACAGAAAATGCTGAAGTAGTTGTTATTTCTGCGCGTGCTGAGGAAGAAATTTCTGAGTTAGACGATGAAGACAAGCAAGAGTTTCTTGAAGCACTTGGTTTGACAGAATCAGGCGTTGATAAGTTGACTCGTGCAGCTTACCATTTGCTTGGACTGGGAACTTACTTCACAGCTGGTGAAAAAGAGGTTCGCGCTTGGACCTTCAAACGTGGTATGAAGGCTCCTCAAGCAGCTGGTATTATCCACTCAGACTTTGAAAAAGGATTTATTCGTGCAGTAACCATGTCATATGAGGATCTAGTGAAATACGGATCTGAAAAGGCTGTAAAAGAAGCTGGACGCTTGCGTGAAGAAGGAAAAGAATATATCGTTCAAGATGGCGATATTATGGAATTCCGCTTTAATGTCTAAAAAAATTAATGAATAGTGTCAATTAGGTTGGAAAAAAATTCCAACCCTTTTGGCTTTTGAAAGGAAAAATAAATGACCAAATTACTTGTAGGATTAGGAAATCCAGGAGATAAATATTTTGAAACAAAACATAATGTTGGTTTTATGTTGATTGATCAACTAGCGAAGAAGCAGAATGTCACTTTTACACACGATAAGATATTTCAAGCTGATCTAGCATCTTTTTTCTTCAATGGAGAAAAAATTTATCTTGTCAAACCAACGACCTTTATGAATGAAAGTGGAAAAGCAGTTCATGCTTTATTGACTTACTATGGTTTGGATATTGAAGATTTACTCGTCATTTACGACGATCTTGACATGGAAGTTGGAAAGATTCGTTTAAGAGTAAAAGGATCAGCAGGTGGTCATAATGGTATCAAGTCTATTATTCAACATATAGGGACTCAGACCTTTAATCGTGTTAAGATTGGAATCGGAAGACCTAAAAATGGCATGTCGGTTGTTCATCATGTTTTGAGTACATTTGACAAGGATGATTATATCGGTATTTTACAGTCTATTGACAAAGTTGACGATTCTGTAAACTACTATTTACAAGAGAAAAACTTTGAAAAAACGATGCAGAGGTATAACGGATAAATGGTGACCTTATTAGATTTATTCTCAGAAAATGATCAGATAAAAAAATGGAATCAAAGTTTAACAGATAAGAAAAGACAACTAATACTTGGTTTATCAACGTCTACTAAAGCTCTTGCAATTGCAAGTAGTCTAGAAAAAGAAGATAAGATTGTGTTATTGACGTCCACTTATGGAGAAGCAGAAGGACTTGTTAGTGATCTTATCTCTATCTTGGGTGAGGAACTTGTTTATCCATTTTTGGTAGATGATTCCCCTATGGTCGAGTTTTTGATGTCTTCACAAGAAAAAATCATCTCACGGGTTGAAGCCTTACGTTTTTTGACTGATTCATCTAAGAGAGGGATTTTAGTTTGTAATATCGCAGCAAGTCGATTGTTTTTACCTTCTCCGACTGGATTTAAAGAAAGCATTATAAAAATTGTAGTTGGTGAAGAATATGACCAAAACGCACTTATGCATCAGTTAAAGGAAATTGGCTATCGAAAAGTTACGCAAGTACAAACTCAAGGCGAATTTAGTCTGCGAGGAGATATTTTAGATATTTTTGAAATATCCCAGTTAGAACCTTACCGAATTGAGTTTTTTGGTGATGAAGTCGATGGTATTAGATCATTTGAAGTCGAAACACAATTATCGAAAGAAAATAAGACAGAACTCACAATCTTTCCAGCTAGCGACATACTTTTGAGAGAAAAGGATTATCAACGAGGACAGTCAGCTTTAGAAAAACAAATTTCAAAAACGTTATCACCGATTTTGAAATCCTATCTAGAAGAAATTCTTTCAAGTTTTCACCAAAAACAAATACATTCAGATTCACGGAAGTTTTTATCTTTGTGCTATGAAAAGACATGGACTGTCTTTGATTATATTGAAAAAGACATACCAATATTCTTTGATGATTATCAAAAATTAATGAATCAGTATGAAGTATTTGAAAGAGAATTAGCACAATACTTTACAGAAGAATTACAGAACAGTAAAGCATTTTCTGAGATGCAGTATTTTGCTGATACAGAGCAAATCTATAAAAAACAGAGTCTGGTTACCTTTTTCTCTAATCTGCAAAAGGGGTTAGGAAATCTCAAGTTTGACCAAATTTATCAATTTAATCAATATCCTATGCAGGAGTTTTTCAATCAATTTTCTTTTCTAAAAGGAGAAATTGAGCGATACAAAAAAATGGATTATACTATTATCCTGCAGTCTAGCAATTCAATGGGAAGTAAAACATTGGAGGATGTTTTAGAGGAATACCAGATTAAATTGGATTCTAGAGATAAGTCAAGTGTTTGTAAAGAATCTGTAAATTTAATCGAGGGTAATCTCAGACATGGTTTTCATTTTGTAGATGAAAAGGTTTTATTGATAACTGAACATGAGATTTTTCAAAAGAAATTGAAACGTCGTTTTCGAAGACAACATGTTTCAAACGCAGAGAGATTAAAAGATTACAATGAACTTGAAAAAGGAGATTACGTTGTTCACCATATCCATGGAATTGGTCAATATCTAGGGATTGAAACAATTGAAATCAAAGGGATTCACCGTGATTATGTTAGTGTTCAATACCAAAACGGGGATCAAATCTCTATCCCAGTGGAACAGATTCATCTACTTTCCAAATACGTTTCAAGTGACGGTAAAGCACCTAAACTCAATAAATTAAATGATGGTCATTTCAAAAAAGCCAAGCAAAAAGTTAAGAACCAGGTAGAGGATATAGCTGACGATTTAATTAAACTTTATTCTGAACGCAGCCAGTTGAAGGGTTTTGCTTTCTCAGCTGATGATGAGGATCAACATGCTTTTGATGATGCCTTCCCTTATGTTGAAACGGATGATCAACTTCGTAGTGTTGAGGAAATCAAGAGAGATATGCAGGCTTCTCAGCCAATGGATCGACTTTTAGTTGGGGATGTTGGTTTTGGAAAGACTGAAGTTGCTATGCGTGCAGCCTTTAAGGCAGTCAATGATCACAAACAGGTTGTCGTTCTAGTTCCGACGACGGTTTTAGCGCAACAGCACTATACGAATTTTAAGGAACGATTCCAAAATTTTGCAGTTAATATTGATGTGTTGAGTCGCTTTAGAAGTAAAAAAGAGCAGACTGAAACACTTGAAAAATTGAAAAAGGGTCAAGTTGATATTTTGATTGGAACCCATCGTGTTTTGTCAAAAGATGTTGTGTTTGCTGATTTGGGCTTGATGATTATTGATGAGGAACAGCGATTTGGTGTCAAGCATAAGGAAACCTTGAAAAAACTGAAAAAACAAGTAGATGTCCTGACCTTGACAGCAACGCCAATTCCTCGTACCCTTCATATGTCTATGCTGGGAATCAGAGATTTGTCTGTTATTGAAACTCCGCCGACTAATCGTTATCCAGTGCAAACCTATGTCTTAGAAAAGAATGATAGTGTGATTCGTGATGCTGTCTTGCGTGAAATGGAGCGTGGAGGTCAAGTTTACTATCTTTACAATAAGGTTGACACGATTGATCAGAAGGTTTCCAAATTACAGGAGTTGATTCCAGAGGCTTCGATTGGGTATGTTCATGGGCAAATGAGTGAAATTCAGTTAGAAAATACTCTACTGGATTTCATTGAAGGTCAGTATGATATTTTGGTGACAACTACCATTATTGAGACAGGGGTGGACATTCCAAATGCCAATACTTTATTTATTGAAAATGCGGACCATATGGGCTTGTCAACCTTGTATCAGTTAAGAGGAAGAGTCGGTCGTAGTAATCGTATTGCTTATGCCTATCTCATGTATCGTCCAGAAAAATCAATCAGTGAAGTCTCCGAGAAGAGATTAGAAGCGATTAAAGGATTTACAGAATTGGGCTCTGGATTTAAGATTGCAATGCGAGATCTTTCGATTCGCGGAGCAGGAAATCTTTTAGGAAAATCCCAGTCTGGTTTCATTGATTCTGTTGGTTTTGAATTGTATTCGCAGTTATTAGAGGAAGCTATTGCTAAACGACATGGTAATGGGAAAACAAGAACCAAAGGTAATACCGAATTGATTTTACAAATTGATGCTTATCTTCCTGATACTTATATTTCAGACCAACGACATAAGATTGAAATTTATAAAAAAATTCGTCAAATTGACAATCGTGTCAATTATGAGGAGTTACAAGAAGAGCTGATGGACCGTTTTGGAGAATATCCAGATGTGGTTGCTTATCTTTTAGAGATTGGTTTAGTCAAGTCATATTTGGACAAGGTCTTTGTTCAACGTGTGGAAAGAAAAGAAAATAAGATTACAGTTCAATTTGAAAAAATTACTCAGCGATTGTTCTTGGCTCAAGATTATTTTAAAGCTTTATCCGCAACGAACTTAAAAGCAGGCATCGCTGAGAATAAGGGATTAATGGAAGTTGTATTTGATGTTCGAAACAAGAAGGACTATGAAATTTTAGAAGGTCTGCTCATTTTTGGAGAAAGTTTATTAGAGATAAAAGTGTTGAAAGAAGGCAATTCCTTTTAACATTTTTCTTCTATAAAGGGGATAAAAATGGTACAATAATAATTTGAGGTAATAAAAATGAGATTAGACAAATATTTAAAAGTATCAAGAATTATCAAGCGTCGTACAGTCGCAAAAGAAGTAGCAGATAAAGGCAGAATTAAGGTAAATGGAATTTTGGCTAAAAGTTCAACGGACTTGAAAGTTAATGACCAAGTTGAAATTCGCTTTGGCAATAAGTTGCTACTTGTAAAAGTACTGGAGATGAAAGATAGTACAAAAAAAGAAGATGCAGCAGGAATGTATGAAATTATCAGTGAAACACGGGTAGAAGAAAATGTCTAAAAATATCGTACAATTGAATAATTCTTTTATTCAAAATGAACACCAACGTCGTCGCTATCTGATGAAGGAACGACAAAAACGTAATCGTTTCATGGGTTGGGTTCTTATTTTGATGATTTTATTGTTCATTTTACCAACTTATAATCTTGCTCAAAGTTATCACCAATTACTCCAAAGACGTCAACAGTTATCAGACTTGCAAACTCAGTATCAAACCTTGAGTGAGGAAAAGGAGAAAGAGACAGCTTTTGCCACAAAGTTGAAAGATGAAGATTACGCTGCTAAATACATGCGTGCAAAATATTATTATTCTAAGAATCGGGAAGCTGTTTATACGATTCCTGACTTGCTCCCAAGGTGATGAAATGGAAAATTTATTAGACGTAATTGAGCAATTTTTGAGTCTATCGGATGAAAAACTAGAAGAGTTGTCTGATAAAAATCAATTATTGCGTTTACAAGAAGAAAAGGAAAGGAAGAATGCGTAAGTTCTTAATTATTTTGTTGCTACCAAGTTTTTTGACCATTTCAAAAGTTGTTAGCACAGAAAAAGAAGTTGTCTATACTTCGAAAGAAATTTATTACCTTTCACAATCTGACTTTGGTATTTATTTTAGAGAAAAATTAAGTTCTCCAATGGTTTATGGAGAGGTTCCTGTTTATGCAAATGAAGATTTAGTGGTAGAAACTGGAAAATTGACTCCCCAAACAAGTTTTCAAATAACCGAGTGGCGCTTAAATAAACAAGGAATTCCAGTGTTTAAGCTATCAAATCATCAATTTATAGCTGCGGACAAACGATTTTTATATGATCAATCAGAGGTAACTCCAACAATAAAAAAAGTATGGTTAGAATCTGATTTTAAACTGTACAATAGTCCTTATGACTTAAAAGAAGTGAAATCATCCTTATCAGCTTATTCGCAAGTATCAATTGATAAGACCATGTTTGTAGAAGGAAGAGAATTTCTACATATTGATCAGGCTGGATGGGTAGCTAAAGAATCAACTTCTGAAGAAGATAATCGGATGAGTAAAGTCCAAGAAATGTTATCGGAAAAATATCAGAAGGATTCATTTTCTATTTATGTTAAGCAACTGACTACTGGAAAAGAAGCTGGTATCAATCAAGATGAAAAGATGTATGCGGCTAGTGTTTTGAAACTCCCTTATCTTTATTATACGCAAGAAAAAATAAATGAAGGTCTTTATCAGCTAGATACGACTATAAAATACATATCTGCAGTCAATGATTTTCCAGGTTCCTATAAACCAGAAGGAAGTGGTAGTCTTCCTAAAAAAGAGGATAATAAAGAGTATTCTCTAAAGGATTTAATTACGAAAGTATCAAAAGAATCTGATAATGTAGCTCATAATTTATTGGGATATTACATTTCAAACCAATCTGATGCCACATTTAAATCCAAGATGTCTGCTATTATGGGAGATGATTGGGATCCAAAAGAAAAATTGATTTCTTCTAAAATGGCTGGGAAGGTCATGGAAGCTATTTATAATCAAAATGGATTTGTGCTAGAGTCTTTGACTAAAACAGATTTTGATAATGAGAGAATTGCCAAAGATGTTTCTGTTAAAGTAGCTCATAAAATTGGAGATGCGGATGAATTTAAGCATGATACAGGTGTTGTCTATGCAGATTCTCCATTTATTCTTTCTATTTTCACTAAAAATTCTGATTATAATACGATTTCTAAGATAGCCAAGGATGTTTATGAGGTTCTAAAATGAGGGAACAAGATTTTTTAAATCATTTTCTCAAGAAGGAATATTTCAAAAATCATGCTAAGGTGGTGCTAGCTCTTTCTGGTGGATTAGATTCTATGTTTCTATTTAAGGTATTATCTACTTATCAAAAAGAGTTAGAAATTGAATTGATTCTAGCTCATGTGAATCATAAGCAGAGAGTAGAATCAGATTGGGAAGAAAAGGAATTAAGGAAGTTGGCTGCTGAAGCAGAGCTTCCTATTTATATCAGCAATTTTTTAGGTGAATTTTCAGAAGCGCGTGCTCGAGATTTTCGTTATGATTTTTTTCAAGAGGTCATGAAAAAGACAGGTGCGACAGCCTTAGTCACTGCCCACCATGCGGATGATCAAGTGGAAACTATTTTAATGCGTTTGATTCGAGGTACTCGTTTGTGCTATCTATCAGGAATTAAGGAGAAGCAAATAGTCGGAGAGATAGAACTTATTCGTCCCTTCTTGCAATTTCAGAAAAAAGACTTTCCTCCAATTTTTCACTTTGAAGATACATCAAATAAGGACAATCATTATTTTCGCAATCGTATTCGAAATTCTTATTTACCAGAATTAGAAAAAGAAAATCCTCGATTTAGAGATGCAATCTTAAGCCTCGGCAATGAAATTTTAGATTATGATTTGGCAATAGCTGAATTATCAAAGAATATTGATGTAGAAAATTTAGAGCAGCTATTGTCTTACTCTGAGTCTACACAAAGAGTTTTACTTCAAACTTATCTGAATCGTTTTCCAGATTTGAATCTTACAAAAGCTCAGTTTGAAGAAGTTAGACAAATTTTAAAAACTAAAAGCCAGTATCGTCATCCGCTTAAAAATGGCTATGAATTGATAAAAGAATATCAACAGTTTCGGATTTGTAAAATCAGTCCTCAGTCTGATGAAAAGGAAGATGAACTTGTGTTACACTATCAAAATCAGGTATCTTACCAAGGTTATTTATTTTCCTTTGGACTTCCTTTAGAAGGTGAATTAATTCAGCAAGTACCTGTTTCACGCGAAACATCAATACACATTCGTCATCGAAAAACAGGAGATTTTTTGATTCAAAATGGGCATAGAAAAAAACTCAGACGTCTATTTATTGATTTGAAAATCCCTATGGAAAAGCGAAAATCATCTCTGATTATTGAGCAATTTGGTGAAATTGTCTCAATTTTGGGAATTGCGACCAGTAATTTGAGTAAAAACACGAAAAATGATATAATGAACACTGTACTTTATATAGAAAAAATAGATAGGTAAAAAAATGTTAGAAAACGATATTAAAAAAATCCTCGTTTCACACGATGAAATTACAGAAGCTGCTAAAAAATTAGGTGCTCAACTCACTAAAGACTATGCAGGAAAAAATCCAATCTTAGTCGGGATTTTAAAAGGATCTATTCCTTTTATGGCTGAATTGGTCAAAAATATTGATACACATATTGAAATGGACTTTATGATGGTTTCTAGCTATCATGGTGGAACAGCAAGTAGTGGTGTCATCAATATCAAGCAAGATGTGACTCAAGATATTAAAGGAAGACATGTTCTATTTGTAGAAGATATTATCGATACAGGTCAAACTTTGAAGAATTTGCGAGATATGTTTATTGCAAGAGATGCAGCTTCTGTTAAGATTGCAACCTTATTGGATAAACCAGAGGGACGTGTTGTAGAAATTGAGGCTGACTATACTTGCTTTACTATCCCAAATGAGTTTGTAGTAGGTTATGGGTTAGACTACAAAGAAAATTATCGTAACCTTCCTTATGTTGGAGTATTGAAAGAAGAAGTGTATTCAAATTAGAAAGAACAATTTTTAATGAAAAAACAAAATAATGGTTTAATTAAAAATCCTTTTCTATGGTTATTACTTATTTTTTTCCTAGTTACAGCTTACCAGTATTTTAGTACAGGTAGTGTTGCAGGGAAAAGTGAGCAAATTAATTATACAGAATTGGTAAAAGAAATTGCCGATGACAATGTAAAAGAATTGACTTACCAACCAAATGGCAGTGTTATCGAAGTTTCAGGTGTCTATAAAAATCCTAAAACAAGTAAAGAAGAAACAGGTATCCAGTTCTTTTCTCCTTCTGCTACAACAGTAGAGAAATTTTCAAGCATCATTCTTCCTTCAGATACGACAGTATCTGAATTGCAAAAACTTGCTTCTGACCATAAAGCGGAAGTAACTGTTAAGCATGAAAGTTCAAGTGGTATGTGGATTAATATTCTTGTATCCATTGTGCCATTCGGTATTCTTTTCTTCTTCCTCTTCTCGATGATGGGAAATATGGGAGGAAATAATAGCCGTAACCCGATGAGTTTTGGACGTAGTAAGGCTAAAGCTGCAAATAAAGAAGATATTAAAGTAAGATTTTCAGATGTTGCTGGAGCTGAGGAAGAAAAACAAGAACTAGTTGAAGTTGTTGAATTTTTAAAAGATCCAAAACGATTTACAAAACTTGGAGCCCGTATTCCAGCAGGTGTTCTGTTGGAGGGACCTCCGGGAACAGGTAAAACTTTGCTTGCTAAAGCAGTCGCCGGAGAAGCAGGTGTTCCATTCTTTAGTATTTCAGGTTCTGACTTTGTAGAAATGTTTGTCGGAGTTGGAGCTAGTCGTGTTCGTTCTCTTTTTGAAGATGCCAAAAAAGCAGCACCAGCTATTATCTTTATCGATGAAATTGATGCTGTTGGACGTCAACGTGGAGTTGGTCTTGGCGGAGGAAATGACGAACGTGAACAAACCTTGAACCAACTTTTGATTGAGATGGATGGTTTTGAAGGAAATGAAGGGATTATCGTCATTGCTGCGACAAACCGTTCAGATGTACTTGACCCTGCCCTTCTACGTCCAGGACGTTTTGATAGAAAAGTCTTGGTTGGTCGCCCTGATGTTAAAGGTCGTGAAGCAATCTTGAAAGTTCATGCTAAGAACAAGCCTTTAGCAGAAGATGTTGATTTGAAATTAGTTGCTCAACAAACTCCAGGTTTTGTTGGTGCTGATTTAGAGAATGTATTGAATGAAGCTGCTTTAGTCGCTGCTCGTCGCAATAAATCGATAATTGATGCCTCAGATATTGATGAAGCAGAAGATAGAGTTATTGCTGGTCCTTCTAAGAAAGATAAGACAGTTTCACAAAAAGAACGTGAATTGGTTGCCTACCATGAGGCTGGACATACCATTGTTGGTTTAGTCTTATCGAATGCTCGTGTTGTTCATAAAGTTACCATCGTACCACGTGGACGTGCCGGCGGATATATGATTGCACTTCCTAAGGAAGACCAAATGCTTCTTTCTAAGGAAGATATGAAAGAGCAATTGGCTGGCTTAATGGGTGGACGTGTAGCTGAAGAAATTATCTTTAATGTCCAAACTACAGGAGCTTCAAACGACTTTGAACAAGCGACACAAATGGCGCGTGCAATGGTTACAGAGTACGGTATGAGTGAAAAACTTGGCCCAGTACAATATGAAGGAAACCATGCTATGTTTGGTGCACAGAGTCCTCAAAAATCAATTTCAGAACAAACAGCTTATGAAATTGACGAAGAGGTTCGTTCATTATTAAATGAAGCACGAAATAAAGCTGCTGAAATTATTCAGTCAAACCGTGAAACTCACAAGTTGATTGCAGAAGCATTATTGAAATACGAAACATTGGATAGTACGCAAATTAAATCTCTTTACGAAACAGGAAAGATGCCTGAAACCGTAGAAGAGGAATCACATGCATTATCTTATGATGAAGTGAAGTCAAAAATGAATGACGAAAAATAACCCTGAGAGAGGCATGTCCTCTCTTTTTTGTGCAGTTTAGACGGTGTAGGGAACAGAATGGGGGAAATGGGACAAAAGTGTTTCTGAATCTGTTAAACTGTATCTAGAAAGGGGAACATAATGTTTAAAGAATTGTATAAAGAAGTCCAGGGAATTGTATATAAGAGTAGAAAGGAATATTACTTGCATTTATGGGAGCTATCGGATTGGGACCAAGAGGGGATGATTTGCTTGCATGAATTGATTAGTAGAGAAGAAGAGCTAGTAGAAGATCTTCCACGCTTACGTAAATATTTCAAAACTAAATTCCGTAATCGCATTTTAGACCATATCCGTAAACAAGAAAGCCAGAAGCGTAGATATGATAAAGAACCTTATGAAGAAGTAGGTGAGATCAGTCATCGTATCAGTGAGGGAGGTCTCTGGATAGATGATTATTATCTCTTTCATGAGACACTAAGAGATTATAGAAACAAACAAAGTAAAGAGAAACAAGAAGAGTTAGAACGCGTCTTAAGACATGAACGCTTCCGAGGGCGTCAAAGAGTATTAAGAGACTTACGTATTGTGTTTAAGGAGTTTGATATCCGTACTCGGTAAGAAGCTATGCAAAAAAAATGAAAAAAGATAAAAAAAGGTGTTGACAAAGTATGAAAAGTCGGTATAATAGTAAGAGTTGAAAATAACAGCTCCGGTCCGTTGGTCAAGGGGTTAAGACACCGCCTTTTCACGGCGGTAACACGGGTTCGAATCCCGTACGGACTATGGTATGTTGCGGATGGAACACTTGATGAAAAAAGTTCAAAAAAGTTTCAAAAAAGTGTTGACAAGAAAAAGCAGCTGTGATATACTAATATAGTTGTCACTTGAGAGAAGCAAGTGACAAAGACCTTTGAAAACTGAACAAGACGAACCAATGTGCAGGGCGCTATAACTAAGGTTATAGTACTGAACAATGAAAAAACAATAAATCTGTCAGTGACAGAAATGAGTGAGAACTCAAACTTTTAATGAGAGTTTGATCCTGGCTCAGGACGAACGCTGGCGGCGTGCCTAATACATGCAAGTAGAACGCTGAAGGAGGAGCTTGCTTCTCTGGATGAGTTGCGAACGGGTGAGTAACGCGTAGGTAACCTGCCTGGTAGCGGGGGATAACTATTGGAAACGATAGCTAATACCGCATAAGAGTAGATGTTGCATGACATTTACTTAAAAGGTGCAATTGCATCACTACCAGATGGACCTGCGTTGTATTAGCTAGTTGGTGGGGTAACGGCTCACCAAGGCAACGATACATAGCCGACCTGAGAGGGTGATCGGCCACACTGGGACTGAGACACGGCCCAGACTCCTACGGGAGGCAGCAGTAGGGAATCTTCGGCAATGGACGGAAGTCTGACCGAGCAACGCCGCGTGAGTGAAGAAGGTTTTCGGATCGTAAAGCTCTGTTGTAAGAGAAGAACGAGTGTGAGAGTGGAAAGTTCACACTGTGACGGTATCTTACCAGAAACTACGTGCCAGCAGCCGCGGTAATACGTAGGTCCCGAGCGTTGTCCGGATTTATTGGGCGTAAAGCGAGCGCAGGCGGTTAGATAAGTCTGAAGTTAAAGGCTGTGGCTTAACCATAGTACGCTTTGGAAACTGTTTAACTTGAGTGCAAGAGGGGAGAGTGGAATTCCATGTGTAGCGGTGAAATGCGTAGATATATGGAGGAACACCGGTGGCGAAAGCGGCTCTCTGGCTTGTAACTGACGCTGAGGCTCGAAAGCGTGGGGAGCAAACAGGATTAGATACCCTGGTAGTCCACGCCGTAAACGATGAGTGCTAGGTGTTAGACCCTTTCCGGGGTTTAGTGCCGTAGCTAACGCATTAAGCACTCCGCCTGGGGAGTACGACCGCAAGGTTGAAACTCAAAGGAATTGACGGGGGCCCGCACAAGCGGTGGAGCATGTGGTTTAATTCGAAGCAACGCGAAGAACCTTACCAGGTCTTGACATCCCTCTGACCGCTCTAGAGATAGAGCTTTCCTTCGGGACAGAGGTGACAGGTGGTGCATGGTTGTCGTCAGCTCGTGTCGTGAGATGTTGGGTTAAGTCCCGCAACGAGCGCAACCCCTATTGTTAGTTGCCATCATTCAGTTGGGCACTCTAGCGAGACTGCCGGTAATAAACCGGAGGAAGGTGGGGATGACGTCAAATCATCATGCCCCTTATGACCTGGGCTACACACGTGCTACAATGGCTGGTACAACGAGTCGCAAGCCGGTGACGGCAAGCTAATCTCTTAAAGCCAGTCTCAGTTCGGATTGTAGGCTGCAACTCGCCTACATGAAGTCGGAATCGCTAGTAATCGCGGATCAGCACGCCGCGGTGAATACGTTCCCGGTACACAGGTCACACCACGAGAGTTTGTAACACCCGAAGTCGGTGAGGTAACCGTAAGGAGTTGGTCTTGTTTAGTCTTGAGAGGTCTTGTGGGGCCTTAGCTCAGCTGGAAATTGAATATCTATATCAAATAGTAACAAGAAAATAAACCGAAAACGCTGTAGTATTAATAAGAGTTTATGACTGAAAGGTCAGAAAAATAAGGTTAAGTTAATAAGGGCGCACGGTGGATGCCTTGGCACTAGGAGCCGAAGAAGGACGTGACAAACGACGATATGCCTTGGGTAGCTGTAAGTAAGCGATGATCCAGGGATTTCCGAATGGGGGAACCCAACAGGTACTACCTGTTACCCGCATCTGTTAAGGATGTGAGGAGGAAGACGCAGTGAACTGAAACATCTAAGTAGCTGCAGGAAGAGAAAGCAAAAGCGATTGCCTTAGTAGCGGCGAGCGAAACGGCAGGAGGGCAAACCGAAGAGTTTACTCTTCGGGGTTGTAGGACTGCAATGTGGACTCAAAGATTATAGAAGAATGATTTGGGAAGATCAGCCAAAGAGAGTAATAGCCTCGTATTTAAAATAGTCTTTGTACCTAGCAGTATCCTGAGTACGGCGGGACACGTGAAATCCCGTCGGAATCTGGGAGGACCATCTCCCAACCCTAAATACTCCCTAGTGACCGATAGTGAACCAGTACCGTGAGGGAAAGGTGAAAAGCACCCCGGGAGGGGAGTGAAATAGAACCTGAAACCGTGTGCCTACAACAAGTTCGAGCCCGTTAATGGGTGAGAGCGTGCCTTTTGTAGAATGAACCGGCGAGTTACGTTATGATGCGAGGTTAAGTTGAAGAGACGGAGCCGTAGGGAAACCGAGTCTGAATAGGGCGCCTTAGTATCATGACGTAGACCCGAAACCATGTGACCTACCCATGAGCAGGTTGAAGGTGCGGTAAGACGCACTGGAGGACCGAACCAGGGCACGTTGAAAAGTGCTTGGATGACTTGTGGGTAGCGGAGAAATTCCAAACGAACTTGGAGATAGCTGGTTCTCTCCGAAATAGCTTTAGGGCTAGCGTCGACATTAGAGATTCTTGGAGGTAGAGCACTGTTTGGGTGAGGGGTCCATCCCGGATTACCAATCTCAGATAAACTCCGAATGCCAATGAATTATGGTCGGCAGTCAGACTGCGAGTGCTAAGATCCGTAGTCGAAAGGGAAACAGCCCAGACCACCAGCTAAGGTCCCAAAATAATTGTTAAGTGGAAAAGGATGTGGGGTTGCACAGACAACTAGGATGTTAGCTTAGAAGCAGCTATTCATTCAAAGAGTGCGTAATAGCTCACTAGTCGAGTGACCCTGCGCCGAAAATGTACCGGGGCTAAAACAATTTACCTAAGCTGTGGATACCTTTATAGGTATGGTAGGAGAGCGTTCTATGTGTGATGAAGGTATACCGTGAGGAGTGCTGGAACGCATAGAAGTGAGAATGCCGGTATGAGTAGCGAAAGACAGGTGAGAATCCTGTCCACCGTAAGACTAAGGTTTCCAGGGGAAGGCTCGTCCGCCCTGGGTTAGTCGGGACCTAAGGAGAGACCGAAAGGTGTATCCGATGGACAACAGGTTGATATTCCTGTACTAGAGTATGTAGTGATGGAGGGACGCAGTAGGCTAACTAAAGCAGACGATTGGAAGTGTCTGTCTAAGCAGTGAGGTGTGAACTGAGTCAAATGCTTAGTTCTATAACATTGAGCTGTGATGGGGAGCGAAGTTTAGTAGCGAAGTTAGTGATGTCACACTGCCAAGAAAAGCTTCTAGCGTTTAAACATACTCTACCCGTACCGCAAACCGACACAGGTAGTCGAGGCGAGTAGCCTCAGGTGAGCGAGAGAACTCTCGTTAAGGAACTCGGCAAAATGACCCCGTAACTTCGGGAGAAGGGGTGCTGACTTTAAGTCAGCCGCAGTGAATAGGCCCAAGCAACTGTTTATCAAAAACACAGCTCTCTGCTAAATCGTAAGATGATGTATAGGGGGTGACGCCTGCCCGGTGCTGGAAGGTTAAGAGGAGTGCTTAGCGTAAGCGAAGGTATGAATTGAAGCCCCAGTAAACGGCGGCCGTAACTATAACGGTCCTAAGGTAGCGAAATTCCTTGTCGGGTAAGTTCCGACCCGCACGAAAGGCGTAATGATTTGGGCACTGTCTCAACGAGAGACTCGGTGAAATTTTAGTACCTGTGAAGATGCAGGTTACCCGCGACAGGACGGAAAGACCCCATGGAGCTTTACTGCAGTTTGATATTGAGTGTCTGTACCACATGTACAGGATAGGTAGGAGTCTAAGAGATCGGGACGCCAGTTTCGAAGGAGACGTTGTTGGGATACTACCCTTGTGTTATGGCCACTCTAACCCGGATAGGTGATCCCTATCGGAGACAGTGTCTGACGGGCAGTTTGACTGGGGCGGTCGCCTCCTAAAAGGTAACGGAGGCGCCCAAAGGTTCCCTCAGAATGGTTGGAAATCATTCGCAGAGTGTAAAGGTATAAGGGAGCTTGACTGCGAGAGCTACAACTCGAGCAGGGACGAAAGTCGGGCTTAGTGATCCGGTGGTTCCGTATGGAAGGGCCATCGCTCAACGGATAAAAGCTACCCTGGGGATAACAGGCTTATCTCCCCCAAGAGTTCACATCGACGGGGAGGTTTGGCACCTCGATGTCGGCTCGTCGCATCCTGGGGCTGTAGTCGGTCCCATGGGTTGGGCTGTTCGCCCATTAAAGCGGCACGCGAGCTGGGTTCAGAACGTCGTGAGACAGTTCGGTCCCTATCCGTCGCGGGCGTAGGAAATTTGAGAGGATCTGCTCCTAGTACGAGAGGACCAGAGTGGACTTACCGCTGGTGTACCAGTTGTCTTGCCAAAGGCATCGCTGGGTAGCTATGTAGGGAAGGGATAAACGCTGAAAGCATCTAAGTGTGAAACCCACCTCAAGATGAGATTTCCCATGATTTTATATCAGTAAGAGCCCTGAGAGATGATCAGGTAGATAGGTTAGAAGTGGAAGTGTGGCGACACATGTAGCGGACTAATACTAATAGCTCGAGGACTTATCCAAAGTAACTGAGAATATGAAAGCGAACGGTTTTTCTTGGTTTGAATAGATATTCAATTTTGAGTAGGTATTACTCAGAGTTAAGTGACGATAGCCTAGGAGATACACCTGTACCCATGCCGAACACAGAAGTTAAGCCCTAGAACGCCGGAAGTAGTTGGGGGTTGCCCCCTGTGAGATATGGAAGTCGCTTAGCTTTATTCCGCCATAGCTCAGTTGGTAGTAGCGCATGACTGTTAATCATGATGTCGTAGGTTCGAGTCCTACTGGCGGAGTAGTTAATTAAAAGAGGTTAAGACCTCTTTTTTGTTATGTAATTTATAATCTATTTTGTGTTATTTGGTGAGATACATTTTTCTTGGAGAGATAGGTAAACCATTTGTTTCAAGGTGAGGAATATTAGACGGTTTTTGAAGGTTAGATTTCTGCGTCAGACTTATACAATCAGAACAAGATGTAACTTTATAATACAGCTTAGTGATGGTTTTCTTGAGTGTATCCCTATTAACAATATCCATAATTTGGAGAATAGAGCCCATTTTTCTTGTAGAGATTAGACTAACTTCCACTTTGGCCAGTAAAGTGGAAGTTACCGAAATTTTTTATACTATAAAATCAGATCCATAATATCTATATAAAAATATTATAGTTCTAAGAGTATTTAATCAAAAGTTTTAAGTCGGTCTTTTTAGGTCTTTAATCGTTTGACATTTAGGTAGTAAATTTGTTCCTATTCTGTCAACTTTTCCTTTTTGTTATTTTGTTGAGGTTGGTATTTTAACAATTCAGGATTTGATAATAACTGTTTATAATTTTTTGTTAGAATAAGGTCATAAAAAGAAAAGGAGTATATATTTATGCTACAAAGTATTTATAATCAGATGACAGATTTCTATAACAGTATCGAAGAAGAGTATGCTACTTTCTTTGGTGATAGTTGGGACTGGGAACATTTTCATTTTAAATTTTTGATTTATTATCTTTTCCGATATAGCATTGGGAGCCATCGGGATTTTATTGTTTACCATTATCGTGTTGCTTATCGTTTGTATCTTGAAAAATTGATAATGAATCGGGGATTTATTTCGTGTTGAGATGTTTTGAGTAAATTTCCGAACAAATTTACTTTTTTATGGAAAGATAATAATAAATAGCTGGTAATTTTTCTAAATCATTTTTTAATAGTTGGAAATAGCAAATCTTTCTATTGTTTCTTCTTGATAAAAAGGCGATTTTTTCTTATAATAAATTGTAGGATATAATTGCAGGTGAGAGTCCTGCCATGTATGTGAGAAAGGAAGAGCTTGAGGGCTCAGACAAGATTATGACTTCAGTTGTTGTTGTAGGTACCCAATGGGGTGATGAAGGTAAAGGAAAGATTACAGACTTCCTTTCAGCGAATGCAGAAGTGATTGCACGTTACCAAGGTGGTGATAATGCAGGTCACACGATTGTGATTGATGGTAAGAAATTTAAGTTGCACTTGATTCCATCTGGAATTTTCTTCCCTGAAAAAATATCTGTCATTGGGAATGGTATGGTTGTAAATCCTAAATCTCTTGTAAAAGAGTTAAGCTATCTTCATGAGGAAGGTGTGACAACTGATAACTTACGTATTTCTGATCGCGCGCATGTTATTTTACCTTATCATATCGAGTTAGACCGTTTGCAAGAAGAAGCTAAGGGCGACAATAAGATTGGGACTACAATCAAGGGAATTGGTCCAGCTTATATGGACAAGGCTGCTCGTGTTGGGATTCGTATCGCCGATCTTTTGGATAAAGATATTTTCCGTGAGCGTTTAGAACGTAACCTTGCTGAAAAGAATCGTCTATTTGAAAAATTGTATGACAGTAAAGCGATTGCCTTCGATGATATTTTTGAAGAATATTACGAATATGGTCAACAAATCAAGAAATATGTAACCGATACATCTGTCATTTTGAATGATGCGCTTGATAATGGTAAACGTGTGCTTTTTGAAGGTGCACAAGGTGTCATGCTCGATATTGACCAAGGGACCTATCCATTTGTTACGTCGTCAAACCCTGTAGCTGGTGGTGTGACAATTGGTTCAGGTGTTGGTCCAAGCAAGATTGACAAGGTTGTAGGTGTATGTAAAGCTTATACGAGTCGTGTAGGAGATGGTCCTTTCCCAACTGAATTGTTTGATGAAGTGGGAGAACGTATCCGTGAAGTCGGTCATGAATATGGTACAACAACTGGTCGTCCACGTCGAGTGGGTTGGTTTGACTCAGTTGTGATGCGTCATAGCCGTCGTGTTTCTGGTATCACTAACCTTTCATTGAACTCTATCGATGTTTTGAGTGGTTTAGATACAGTGAAGATCTGTGTGGCCTATGATCTTGATGGTCAACGTATTGACTACTATCCAGCTAGTCTTGAGCAATTGAAACGTTGCAAGCCTATCTATGAAGAGTTGCCAGGTTGGTCAGAAGATATTACCGGAGTTCGTAATTTGGAAGATCTTCCTGAGAATGCGCGTAACTATGTTCGTCGTGTGAGTGAATTGGTTGGCGTTCGTATTTCTACTTTCTCAGTGGGTCCTGGTCGTGAACAAACAAATATTTTAGAAAGTGTTTGGTCCTAAGAGATTTTTAAGATTTGTTTAAGATAGGTCGGGTATACTATAGACAGTTACAAGAAGACCTCCTAACTTGTTGTAACAAATATCCTAAACTTTTCTTTTTCATAATAATCTCCCTATAAAGTCACCGCATTCGGTGGCTTTTTTTGTCTTGGGATTCATGATATAATAATAAAATCGATAAGTAGGAAAAGAGAAACGGATGAATTATACAGTTGAAGAAAAAGAAGTCTTCATGAGAGAGGCCTTGAGAGAGGCTGAGATTGCTCTTGAACATGATGAAATTCCAATTGGTTGTGTGATTGTCAAGGACGGAGAAATCATTGGTCGTGGGCATAATGCACGTGAGGGATTGCAACGAGCGGTTATGCATGCGGAGATTATGGCCATAGAGAATGCGAATCTGAGTGAGGAGAGCTGGCGCTTGCTTGATTGCACGCTTTTTGTGACCATTGAGCCTTGTGTCATGTGTAGTGGGGCGATTGGACTTGCCCGTATTCCAAATGTGGTCTACGGGGCTAAAAATCAGAAATTTGGCGCTGCTGGGAGTTTGTACGATATCTTGACAGATGAGCGTCTCAACCATCGTGTGGATGTTGAAACGGGAATTTTGGAAGATGAATGCGCAGCTATTATGCAGGACTTTTTTAGAAATAGACGGAAAAAATAATTTTGCTTTTAAAATGAATAGGAATGTGATATAATAAATAGTGGAGCAACAGTTCTGCGTGAAGCGGGTCAGGGGAGGAATCCAGCAGCCCTAAGCGATTTGAATTGTGTGCTCTTTTTTTCGTGCTTTTTCCGAATAAATAAGATAGAATAATCTAGAATAAATGATAATAGAAAAGAGAAGATGATGAAAATTCGTGGTTTTGAATTGGTTTCGAGTTTTACAGATGAAAATTTATTGCCCAAGCGCGAGACAGCGCATGCGGCTGGTTACGACTTAAAGGTTGCTGTGCGTACAGTTATCGCTCCAGGAGAGATTGTATTAGTTCCGACAGGGGTTAAGGCTTATATGCAACCGACTGAGGTTCTATACCTCTATGATCGCTCTTCAAATCCTCGTAAGAAGGGCTTGGTCTTGATTAACTCGGTTGGTGTCATTGATGGGGATTATTATGGAAATCCTGGAAATGAAGGGCATATTTTTGCGCAGATGAAGAATATCACTGACCAAGAAGTGATTCTCGAAGTTGGGGAACGTGTGGTCCAGGCTGTCTTTGCTCCTTTCTTAATTGCAGATGGAGATGCGGCAGACGGTGTGCGGACTGGTGGATTTGGTTCGACAGGGCACTAGAATGAAGATTATCTTTGTACGTCACGGGGAGCCAGATTATAGTATGCTTGATAAACTTGAAAATCCGCGACTCTATAGTGGTTTTGGTCGTGATTTAGCACCATTGACAGGAAAAGGTCGCAGTCTGGCAAAAGAAGTTGCTAAAACTGCATGTTTTGGAAAGGCAGAGATTATTATTTCATCGTCTGTGACGAGGGCTTTAGAAACAGCCCATTATATAGCGGTTGAAACAGGATTGGACTTATTTGTGGAGCCGTTTTTTCATGAGTGGCGTCCAGACTTAGATGGTACTAACTCTGATTTAACTAGTGTATTGGTAGCTCATGAATATTATCTAAAACATCAAGGAGGTTTACCTGAAGATTCTCCTTATCGCTATGAAACTGCTCTGGAGATGCGTCATCGTTTTTTAAGAACTTTGGAAAAATATAAAAATTATAAAACTATTATCATTGTAACTCACGGAATGCTCATGCGTCAGTTTGTGCCAAATGAGAAGATTGATTTTTGCCAAGTGATTGAGTGTGAGTTAGAGATATAGAAAGAGGTTTATCATAGCAAAGAAAAAAGCGACATTTGTATGTCAAAATTGTGGGTATAATTCCCCTAAATATCTGGGGCGTTGCCCCAACTGTGGATCTTGGTCTTCTTTTGTAGAAGAGGTTGAGGTTGCCGAGGTCAAGAATGCGCGTGTGTCCTTGACAGGTGAGAAAAGACAGAAAGAAGAAATTTGCGACCGGCTTGCTGCTTGTCTCTTCTCGTATCTTTGAGAAGCGTCGGGCTTCTTGCTTTACTAATCCAGATTTAAAAGATTTTTTAGAGGAAAACGGTGCTAAAAGCATAGAGTTTATAGGGATAGATGGCAATGGCTGTGTTAAGGCTTCCGTTTTGGCAGCTACCAAGGAGAATTATCAGGTTTCTGTCGATTTGTCTGCTGTCGGAGTTGCCAACCAGAAGAAATTCTCTAAAACACTGAAGCAGTGGCAAGATTACGGAATCAAGATTGGATAGTTTTATGGGGATCTTAATATGAAAATTATTTTTATCCGTCACGGGGAGCCAAATTACCGTGAGTTAGAGGAGCGTTCCTATACTGGATTCGGGATAGATTTGGCACCCTTATCTGAGAAAGGAAGACAACAAGCTCAGGAACTTTGCAAAAATCCTTTGTTTGGCTCAGCTGATATCCTGGTGTCTTCTGCAGTGACGCGAGCTTTAGAAACGGCTTTTTATGTATCCTGTGCTACGGGACTTCCTTTGAGAGTGGAGCCTTTATTACATGAATGGCAGGTCTATGAAACTGGAATAGAAAATTTTGAAACGGCTAGAAGACTATTTCTAGAAAATCATGGGGAGTTACTTCCTAATAGTCCTATTCAATATGAGACAGCTACGGAGATGAAGTCTCGTTTTCTAGAATGCATGGCTAAGTATCGAGATTACCAGACCGTGATAGTGGTAACTCACGGAATGCTCATGCGTCAGTTTGTGCCAAATGAGAAGATTGATTTTTGCCAAGTGATTGAGTGTGAGTTAGAGATATAGAAAGAGGTTTATCATAGCAAAGAAAAAAGCGACATTTGTATGTCAAAATTGTGGGTATAATTCCCCTAAATATCTGGGACGTTGTCCCAACTGTGGGTCTTGGTCTTCTTTTGTGGAAGAAGTTGAGGTTGCCGAGGTCAAGAATGCGCGTGTGTCCTTGACAGGTGAGAAAACCAAGCCCATGAAACTGGCTGAGGTGACTTCAATCAACGTCAATCGAACCAAGACGGAGATGGAGGAATTCAACCGTGTACTCGGTGGGGGTGTGGTACCAGGGAGTCTCGTCCTTATCGGTGGGGATCCTGGAATCGGGAAATCAACCCTTCTCCTACAAGTATCAACCCAGTTGTCTCAAGTGGGGACTGTTCTCTACGTCAGTGGGGAGGAGTCTGCCCAGCAGATTAAGCTACGAGCAGAGCGCTTGGGAGATATTGATAGCGAGTTTTATCTCTATGCCGAGACCAATATGCAGAGTGTTCGAGCAGAGGTGGAGCGCATCCAACCAGACTTCCTCATTATTGACTCTATCCAGACCATTATGTCTCCTGAGATTTCAGGGGTGCAGGGGTCTGTTTCTCAAGTGCGTGAGGTGACGGCTGAGCTCATGCAACTGGCCAAGACTAATAACATCGCCATCTTTATCGTAGGTCATGTGACCAAGGAAGGAACCTTGGCTGGTCCTCGTATGCTAGAGCATATGGTGGATACGGTGCTTTACTTTGAAGGGGAGCGCCACCATACCTTCCGTATTTTAAGAGCGGTCAAAAACCGTTTTGGTTCTACCAATGAGATTGGGATTTTTGAGATGCAGTCGGGCGGATTGGTTGAGGTGCTCAATCCGAGTCAAGTTTTCCTAGAAGAGCGTTTGGACGGGGCAACTGGTTCGTCAATCGTTGTGACCATGGAAGGGACGCGTCCGATTTTGGCGGAGGTTCAGGCTTTGGTGACACCTACCATGTTTGGAAATGCCAAGCGTACGACGACGGGACTTGATTTTAACCGTGCTAGCTTGATTATGGCTGTTTTGGAAAAACGGGCAGGTCTTCTCTTGCAAAATCAGGATGCTTATCTTAAATCTGCTGGCGGTGTCAAATTGGATGAACCTGCAATAGACTTGGCCGTTGCGGTTGCTATTGCTTCGAGCTATAAAGACAAGCCAACTAATCCTCAGGAATGTTTTGTGGGAGAACTGGGCTTGACAGGAGAGATTCGGCGTGTGAATCGTATCGAACAACGCATCAATGAAGCTGCTAAACTGGGATTTACTAAGATTTATGTACCTAAAAATTCCTTGACAGGAATTACTCCACCCAAGGAAATTCAGGTCATTGGAGTAACAACGATTCAGGAAGTTTTGAAAAAGGTCTTTGCATAATCCGTGACAAATTCTCTTAAAAATGATAAGATAGGAGAAATATTTGACTATCAAATTTTCGAGGAGGGAATCGTGTCGTATTTTGAACAATTTATGCAAGCCAATCAGGCTTATGTTGCCCTACATGGGCAGTTAAATCTACCACTTAAACCCAAAACCAGAGTAGCCATTGTGACCTGTATGGACTCACGTCTGCACGTTGCACAAGCTTTGGGTTTGGCACTTGGGGATGCTCATATCTTGCGGAATGCAGGCGGTCGAGTGACTGAGGACATGATTCGTTCGCTAGTTATTTCCCAGCAACAAATGGGGACAAGAGAGATTGTGGTATTGCACCATACAGACTGTGGTGCTCAGACCTTTGAAAATGGTCCTTTTCAGGAGTATTTGAAAGAGGAACTGGGTGTCGATGTGTCAGACCAGGACTTCTTGCCCTTCCAAGATATAGAGGAGAGTGTACGTGAGGATATGCAAGCCCTTATCGATTCGCCCCTAATACCAGACGATGTCATTATCTCTGGTGCTATTTACGATGTGGATACAGGAAGTATGACAGTCGTAGAATTGTAAAAAATTCATTTAGAAAGAAAGTGTATGAAGAAAAACAGTATTTTATTTATTTTTATTTTATTGCTATGTATTGGTTTACAGTATGAAACCATCTATTATACGGATGGTTCGATGTCAGGTGCGGAATATGAACTAATGGGAGTTTCTATCTTTCTAGCTCTCTTTTACATGATTCCGGCTCTTTATTTCCTCTTCCGTATTGGGAAAAAATGGGAATTGCCAAAGAATGCCTTGATTTTGTCTTTATTGGGTGGGATGTTCCTTTCGGGTTGGCTGTCTAGCTTTGCGAATACCTATATCCATGATTTGCTTGGCGTTCTTTTCCCAGATAGTGCATTTTTAAATGCCTTTGAAAGTGCTATTGTGGCTCCTTTGGTAGAAGAACCGCTGAAATTATTGCCACTTGTTTTTGTTTTAGCTTTGATTCCTATGCGAAAATTAAAATCATTGTTTTTACTAGGCATTGCTTCTGGTTTGGGATTCCAAATAATTGAGGATATTGGCTACATTCGTACGGATTTGCCAGAGGGATTTGACTTTACTATTTCGAGAATTTTAGAGCGTATCGTCTCAGGAATTGCCTCTCACTGGACTTTTTCAGGTCTGGCTGTAGTAGGTGTTTGCTTGCTTTACAGAGCATATAAAGGGCAGAAGGTTGGCAAGAAACAAGGGTTTATTTTCCTAGGTTTAGCCTTGGGGACTCACTTCCTGTTTAACTCTCCTTTTGTTGAATTGGAGACAGAGTTGCCACTAGCGATCCCAGTGGTTACGGCTATTACTCTCTATGGTTTTTATCAGGCTTATCGTTTTGTTGAGAAGCACAATGAGTTGATGAACTAGAATATTTTTCAAAAGAATGATGCAAGGGTACAAATATGGTGCCCTTCTTTTATTTTTGATTGAAAAATGGTGCAAAAAGCGCTACAATGGTAGATGGAAAAATCTTGTGAAAAGCACAAGCGATACATATATACCGGAGGAAATCATGTCTTTTTCTGATTTAAAGCTGTTTGCCCTTTCTTCTAATCAAGAATTGGCAAAACGTGTGGCGCAGGAGATTGGGATAGAGTTGGGGAAATCAAGTGTTCGCCAATTTTCAGATGGAGAGATTCAGGTCAACATTGAAGAATCAATCCGTGGGAAACACGTCTTTATCCTACAATCAACTAGCTCGCCTGTAAATGACAATCTGCTTGAAATTTTGATTATGGTGGATGCTTTGAAGCGTGCGAGTGCAGAATCTGTCAATGTTGTCATGCCTTACTATGGGTATGCACGTCAGGATAGAAAGGCGAGAGCGCGTGAGCCAATCACTTCAAAACTTGTTGCAAATATGCTTGAAGTAGCTGGGGTAGATCGTTTATTGACAATCGACTTGCATGCTGCGCAGATTCAAGGATTCTTTGATATTCCTGTGGATCACTTGATGGGAGCTCCTCTGATTGCGGATTATTTTGAGCGTCGTGGTATGGTTGGTTCTGACTATGTGGTTGTCAGTCCAGACCATGGAGGGGTGACTCGTGCCCGTAAGTTGGCAGAATTTTTGAAAACATCTATTGCTATCATTGACAAACGTCGTAGCGTTGATAAGATGAATACTAGTGAAGTCATGAACATCATCGGTAAGGTCGAAGGTAAGACTTGTATCTTGATTGATGATATGATTGATACAGCTGGAACGATTTGTCATGCAGCAGATGCTCTTGCAGAAGCTGGTGCTGTTGAAGTCTATGCAAGCTGTACGCACCCAGTTCTTTCTGGCCCTGCTATGGACAATATCCAAAAATCAGCTATCAAGAAATTGGTTGTTTTGGATACCATCTATCTGCCAGAAGAGCGTTTGATTGATAAGATTGAGCAAATTTCAATCGCTCATCTCCTAGGTGATGCTATCGTGCGTATTCATGAAAAACGCCCACTTTCTCCACTTTTCAGTATTGAGAAAAAGATTTAATGCCCAAGCCTGAGATGATTCTCAGGTTTTTTTCATCTCTTTTCCGAATAAATAGATAGAGCCAGAGAATCTAGTAAACCTAGATTTAAAACTGTGATATAATAAAAGGAGGAAGAGGATGATTCTCAGACATCCGGGCATTAGCCCGACCAATGATTTGGTTGCTAAGAAAATCTTTAGCAATCCAGAAATCACTTGTCAATTTATTCGCGATATGCTGGACTTACCAGCCAAAAATGTGACCATTTTGGAGGGAAGCAATATTCATGTCTTACCTTCCATGCCGTACTCGGCGCAGGATTTCTATACAAGTATAGATGTCTTAGCGGAGTTGGACAATGGCACTCAAGTAATCATTGAGATTCAGGTGCATCATCAGAATTTTTTCATTAATCGTTTGTGGGCTTACTTATGCAGTCAGGTCAATCAAAATCTCGAAAAAATTCGTCAGCAAGAAGGAAATACTCACCAGAGTTACAAACACATCGCCCCCGTTTATGCCATTGCAATCGTGGATAGCAATTATTTCTCAGATGACTTGGCTTTCCATAGCTTTAGTATGCGCGAGGACACGACAGGTGAGGTCTTAACCATCACCAATAACGGTCAAGAAAACCATCTGGTCAAGATGGCATTCTTGGAACTTAAAAAATACAGAGAAACCAGCAAAGACAAGGTTCGCAAGCCCTGGTTGGAGTTTTTCGGCAACAAACCCTTTACCCAAAAACCCGAGCGAGCCATTAGCCAAGCAGACCAACTGCTGGACTACAAGAGCTGGTCCGAGGAGGACAGGAAGATGTTTAGTGAACAACGCAGACGCGAAGAACAAGCCTTGTTAGCACAGGACTATGCCTTGGAAACTGCTAGGGCAGAGGGGATGGAACAAGGTATTGAACGTGGTAGAGCTGAGGGAATTGAAAAGGGGCGAGAAGAAGGCATCGAACAGGGACTGGAGCGTGGGAAAGTTGAAGGAAGGGAAGAAGGGAAACTTTTTGCCTTCTTAGATATGGTTCGCCAAGGTCTCCTGACTTCCGAGGTTGCCAGCCAGCAGTTGGGCATGACCGTTGCTGAGTTTGAGGCACTCTTATAAGATAACCACAAGTAATGGCGTTCTTGGAACTTAAAAAAATACAGAGAAACCAGCAAAGACAAGGTTCGCAAGCCCTGGTTGGAGTTTTTCGGCAACAAACCCTTTACCCAACAACCTGAGCGAGCTATCAGACAAGCAGACCAACTGCTGGACTACAAGAGCTGGTCCGAGGAGGACAGGAAAATGTTTAGTCAACTACGTATGCGTGAAGAACAAGCGTTATTGGCTCAGGATTATGCCTTGGAAACTGCGAGGGCAGAGGGGCTGGAACAAGGTATTGAACAAGGTTTAGAGCGTGGACTTGAACGTGGTCGTGCAGAGGGGATTGAAAAAGGGAGAGAAGAAGGTCTTGAACAGGGACTGGAGCGTGGGAAAGCTGAAGGTAGTTTTGCCATGTTAGCAAATCTTGTTTGCCAAGGTCTTCTGACTTCGGAAGTTGCAAGTGAACAATTAGGAATGACAGTCGCTGAATTTGAGGCACTCTTATAAGATTATCACAAGTAATGGTATTCTTGGAACTTAAAAAATACAGAGAAACCAGCAAAGACAAAGTTCGTAAACCATGGTTGGAGTTTTTTGGGAATAAGCCCTTTACCCAACAACCCGAGCTAGCCATCAGCCAAGCAGACCAACTGCTAGACTACAAGAGCTGGTCCGAGGAGGACAGGAAAATGTTTAGTCAACTACGTATGCGAGAAGAACAAGCCTTGTTAGCACAGGACTATGCCTTGGAGCAAGCTGAAGAAAAAGGAAAAGTTGAAGGAAGTTTGTCTATGCTACTCAATCTCGTTCGCCAACATCTTTTAACAGCTGAGGTTGCGAGTGAACAGTTGGGCATGACGGTCGCAGAGATTTGAGGCCTTGCTATAAGGTCACATTTTAAATAGTAGAAAGTTGATGAAATGGCAAGTTCTTATCAAAAAACTTGCCATTTTTACTTGACATTTAGAAGTGTTTATAAGATAATACCATAGACGTGAGTTCTGTCCAACTGTCTATGTAGATTAGATATGAATGATTTTACTCAAGGATGATAAGTTTGTGAGATTTTCACTTGAAAAATGCAGTATTTGACGGGTATTTTTTCTCACAAAAATGTTTTTTTCACCTTTTTTTCTAAAAATGGGTAAAAACTTTAAAAACTAGAAGAAAACCCTTGACAAATCCTGCAAATATTTATATACTGTATGGTAGTAAGATAGTCTTACGAAAAAATATATAATGAAAAACAAAGGAGATAAAACGATGAAAAAAGTTTTATTGACAAGCGCAGTCGCTCTTGCAGCATTTGGTGCTGTACAAGCTGTTTCAGCTGATACTAACAACGGTTACACTGAAAGTGGACGAGTAAACCCAGAAACAGGTAGACTTGATGTTCAACAATACCAAGGTAACAAAGTTGTTTCACAACATACTGGTGTAGTTGATCCAGCTAACCAATACAAACCAGCAACTCCAGCTTACAACCCTTACCATGGTAAACCAGTTGTGTTTGGTAACGGTTCACATGTACGTTTCGCAGTTAAAGATATCCAAGGTAGCCCAGTTGCAGGTGTAAAAGTTGATGTCATGGTTTATAAAGATGCTGACGCTTTCAAAAAGAATATCGGTACAGCAAACACTGTTGAATCTAATGCTGCTGGAGATGTTGAGTTGGCGATTCCACAAGGAGGAGTCGTTGCATACCGTGTCGCTTATGTACCAAAAGGTTATGTTGTAAGACAAATGTCACCTCAAGGTGCATACACACTAACTGGATACAGAGGTGAATACGAAAATCTAGCAAATGGTGAAAGTCATGAAAATGCAGGAACTCATACAGAAGGTACTGTTGTAATCTCTGGTTCAGCTGATTTAGATCATGACGGAAAAGCTGATATGTTCACAAACGCTGACATTGATTTGGTTCTTGAAAAAACTGACTCATACAACGTTATGAAAGACCAATGGGTTCAAGAAGAAGATGGTTGGAAATACTACGCTTCTAACAAAGCTGTTTCAGGTTGGAAACAAGTTGACGGTAAATGGTACTTCTTTAACGCTGAAGGCGTAATGCAAAAATGGTGGGTTAAAGATGGAAACACTTGGTACTACCTAAACGGAAACGGTGAAATGCAAACTGGTTGGTTGCAAGACGGTGGTAAATGGTATTACCTTGAAGCATCAGGTGCTATGAAAGCTAGCCAATGGTTCACTGTTGGTGGTAAATGGTACTACGTTGATGGTTCAGGTGCCCTTGCAGTTAACACTACTGTAGGTGGATACACTGTTAACGGAAACGGTGAATGGGTTAACTAATCTAATTCAAAAATAAAAAGCAGGAGAATTCTTCTGCTTTTTTATTTTTTCCATAAAAATCCAGTTTTTCTTAGAAATTTTTGTAAAAATAAGATACAATAAAGAAAAGCGTAATAGCTAAATTTAAGAATGGAGAATGTTCACATGAAAAATAAAAAAGCTTTAGCTCTAGCTCTTGCTAGTGTCACAATGGCGGGTGCTACCGTAACTGCTTACTCAGCTATCACAGCCCCATCTGTACATGCAGACGAGTTTGTTCGTAAAACAGAATGGGTAACGATTGCAAATGACCGTTCACAGACTCGTACAACAGTCTACTTTGAATCAGGTGATCAAAAAATTGATCTACATAAATATATTGATCAATTTGAATACCAAAATACATATGTAGAGGGTGGAGTTCGTTATTACTTATTCGTAGAAAAGGGTACAAAACTTGCTGAGTTGGAAAATGACCCAAATACAGCGTCTGCGGATTTGAATAAACAAGGTTATAAATCAACTGATAAAAATAACAGCTGGCGTGAGTCATCAGGTAACCGTTACTTCTATTCACACGGAAACCCAGTTAAAGGTTGGGTTATGATTGATAACAAGACTTACTACTTCAACAGTGAAGGTGTTATGGCTCGTGGTATCATCGAGAACAACTCTGAACGCTACTACCTAGACAATCAAGGTGTTAAGAAAACTGGTTTCCTTAAAGTGGGCGAAAAGACTTACTACTTTGATGCAAATGGTGTCCGTAGAACAGAAGTTGTTACAGATAACGGTGAAACGCACTTTGTAAAAGACGGTGTTGTGGCAAACGGAGCTCATAAAGTTGGTACGAAATGGTACTTCTTTGATGAACAAGGTAAAGCTCAATCAGGTATTGTAAAAGATAGCGCTGGTAAATGGTATTACATCACTGCAGAAGGTGAACGTAAGACTGGCCTTATCAAAGGTGCTGGCGACAAGTATTACTATGTCACTGAAGAAGGTGAACGTAAGTTTGGTGAAATCACTGTTGACGGTAAAACTTACTTCTTGACAGATGATTCTGATACTAAAGCTGGCTGGAACAAAGTTGACAATCATTGGATTTATGTGAATAATGAAGGTAAACGTCAAACTGGTTGGCTTAAAGACGGTGGTAAATGGTACTACTTTAATGCTGAAGGCGTGATGCAAAAATGGTGGATTAAAGATGGTAACACATGGTACTATCTAAATGGTTCAGGTGAAATGCAAACTGGCTGGTTGCAAGATGGTGGTACTTGGTACTACCTAAACAGCTCAGGTGCTATGGAAACTGGCTGGGCTAAAGTTGGTGGTACTTGGTACTACCTTAAAGGTTCAGGTGCTATGGTAACTGGTTGGTTCCAAGTGGGTGGTAAATGGTACTATGCTTATAGTTCAGGTGCCCTTGCAGTAAGCACTACAGTTGATGGTTATTACGTAAATGCCAACGGTGAGTGGGTATAATAACACTAAGAGAGTGGTTTTTCAACTGCTCTCTTTTTATATTTAAATATTTTTACACTTTTTATGTTTTTTATTGCATTTATTATAGAAAAAGTATATAATCTAGATAAATTTATTATCTTAATACAGGAGGATTTTCCTATGAGAAAAACAGTAACAGGTATTTTGCTAGCAACTTCTGTACTAGCTATGGCGACAGTTCAACAAGTACAAGCGGCCGACACAGGAGCGGCAAGTGTGTCGACAACTTCTACGGTTAAAGAAGTACACTATGTGGCATTTCAAAATGGTAGACTTGTTGATATCAAAGCTGCATTGACAGGATCTGCTGTAACAGATGCATCTATTAAGGAACAGCCTAAAATTGAGAACTATAAGTATACTACTAGTGAAGAAATGGATGGTATACTATATCATACATATGCTCCAGATGCTACAACTGCTGCAACAGGTAATAGTAATAATTCTTCTGCTCAGACTAATCCTTACCATGGTGGAGATACAGCTGCTGCAACGAGTACAAATACGAACAACAATCAAACTGGTGCAACAACTAGTGGGAATTCAGCAATCAAAGAAGTTCGTTTTGTAGTTTATAAAGAGGGTAGTAGCGATCCAGTAAATATTAAGGATCCGCGTAAAGGTTCTGAAGCTTCAGATACAAGCCATCCAACGATTGCTAACTATGACTACGTTACAGGTGAGTTAAAAGACGGTGTTCTTTATCATGTCTATCGTTCAAACACAGCCACTAACGCTAACCAAAATAATGCTGGAAACAGCAACCAAAATCAGTCTGCAGCGGCAGGTCAGTTCAAAACAGAGAACGGAAAAGTCTACTACATTAAGGACGGTAAAAAGGTTAGCGGTTGGCAAAAAATCGATGATAAGACTTACTACTTTGAAGCTGATGGCGCTATGAAGAAAGGTCTATTGACAGCAGGTGATAAGCAATACTATCTAGATGAAAAAGATGGTGTTAAAAAGCTAGGCTTTGTAAAAGTTGCTGACAAGACTTATTATTTTGTAGAAGATGGTGAGAAGAAAACTGATTTTGTTAAAATCGATGATAAAACTTACTATGTTAAAGAAGGTGTCCGTTTAACGGGTGATATTACTGTTGATGGGAAACATTATTTCTTGGATGAGGAAGGTGTCCTTAAACAAGGGATTGTTGTGATTGATGGTAAAAAATTCTTCATTGACAGCGAAGGAAATCGTCAGGCTGGATGGAAGAAGGTTGAGGGTGACTGGTATTATTTCTCTAAAGAAGATGGAATGAAGACTGGTTGGCTGAAAGATGGTGGTAAATGGTATCACTTTAATGCTACAGGCGTGATGCAAAAATGGTGGTTTAAAGAAGGTGACACTTGGTACTACTTAAATGGTTCAGGCGAAATGCAAACTGGTTGGTTGCAAGATGGTGGCACATGGTACTATTTAAATGGTTCAGGTGCAATGGCAACAGGCTGGGCTCAAGTTGGTGGTACTTGGTACTATTTGAACGGTTCAGGTGCTATGAAAACTGGTTGGTTGAAACAAGGTGGTAGTTGGTATTATCTTGATGGTTCAGGCGCTATGAAGACTGGCTGGTTCCAAGTAGATGGTAAATGGTACTATGCTTATAGTTCAGGTGCCCTTGCTGTCAGCACTACAATCAATGGTTACACAGTAAATGCCAACGGTGAGTGGGTTTAAAAGTGGAAAATTTACCATAGAGAATGTAAGTAATGAAAATAAAAAGAGAGCTTATACAATTGTACTGACCCCAAAAAGTTAGACAATTAATTTAAGCAAAGGATTTAGTTCTGTATTGTACAGGGCTAAGTCCTTTTAGTTTTACCTTAATTCGTTTATTGTTGTAGTAATCAATATAGTCTACAATAGCTTGTTCCAAGTGTTCAAGTGACTGAAACGTATTCTCATAACCATAAAATATTTCAGACTTAAGAATGCCAAAGAAAGATTCCATCATACCGTTATCTGGGCTATTTCCCTTACGTGACATAGATGGTTGGATTCCCTTATTCTTTAAAAAATGATGATAGAAATCGTGTTGATATTGCCATCCTTGGTCACTATGGAGAATTGTATTTTCGTAATGATTCTCTGTAAAGGCTTGTTCTAGCATAGCTTTTATTTGTACTAAGTTCGGCGAAGTAGAAAGATTGTAGGAGATAATTTCGCTGTTAAAGCCATCTAAAACTGGTGATAAATAAAGCTTTTGGCTACTTGCTGGAATGGCAAATTCTGTCACATCTGTGTAGCACTTTTGCATTGGTTTGGTTGCTTCAAATTGACGTTGAATAAGATTATCTGCTTTCTTGCCAACCTCTCCTTGGTAGGAAGAATACTTCCGTTTACGGCGAATTCGAGCCGTTAAACCAATTACTTTCATCAGACGCTGCACCTTCTTATGGTTCACTACGAAGCCACGATTTCGTAATTCTAGAGTCATGCGACGATAGCCGTAATTTCCTTTATGCTCAGTATAAATTGACTGAATTTCAGCTTTAATATCATAATCTTTATCGCTTTGATCCAGCTGTTTTAAGTGGTAATAATAGGTTGAACGGGCAAGCTTAATAATCTTTAGAAGGATATCTAAAGAAAACTCTGTTACCAGTCCTTGAACAATTTCCGTTTTTCTTCTTGCTCCTTTTCGTCCCTCAATCGGAGTTCTCTCAACTTTTTTAGAATGGCATTCTCCGCTCTCAAGTACTCATTTTCTGCTTGAAGACGTTCTAATTCTGTCATATCTTCAAATCTCTTCTTTGGCTTACGTCCCATTTTAGGTGGTCTCCCTCTTGTTTTCTCAACAATAGTATACCCGTTTTTCTTATATTGTGCCAGCCAATTCGAAAGTAATCCACTACTTGGAAGAGCATAATCCAGAGACGCCCTAATTTGTGAATGCCCCTCAAGAAGAACTTTATCAATGATCTCTTGTTTTAGTTCAGGAGAATAGTAACAATTCTTTCCTTTTTTGACGATTTCTATTCCATAACGATCAATCAATTTAATCATGTACTGAAGATTAGAAATGTTTATCCCAAATTGATTTGAAAGTTGTCTAAAGCTCTCTCCTTTCTTTCTTAATTCATATATTTGAACTTTATCTTCATAAGTTAATTTCATAATAAAAACACCCTAAAAGTTAGATTTTTATGTCTAACTTTTGGGGTGCAGTTCAAATAGGCTTTCTTTTTTGGAGTTTTTCATATTTTTGAAAACTAACATATTAATAATAAATTATATATAATATAACGTATTTCTTGATTATTCTCTAAAAAACGTTTATAATGTACATAAATATGATTCTTAAAAAGAGGTACACAAGATGAACAAAAAGAAACTGATTTTAACTAGCTTGGCTAGTGTGGCTGTTTTGGGAGCGGCATTTGCGGCATCTCAACCGTCAGTTGTAAAAGCTGCAGAGGATAATACAACTACAACTCAACCAGCGGAAACTGGAGCTACTGACACTTCTAAATCAGAAGTTACAAGTCCAGAAATTAAACAAGCTGAAGCTGACGCTAAACAAGCTGAAGGAAAAGTTACTGAAGCTCAAGCTAAAGTAGATACAACGACTGCAGCAGCTAAAGAAGCTGATACAAAACTTGAAGCAGAGAAAAAAGAAGCTGTTGAAGCTGAAGCTGCAAAAACTGAAGCTGAAAAAGCTAAAACTGCAGCTGACGAAGAATTAGCTGCAGCAAAAACAAAAGCAGCAGAAGCAGATGCTAAAGCAAAAGAAGAGGCGAAGAAAGAAGAAGACGCTAAAAAAGAAGAAGCTGATTCTAAAGAAGCATTAACCGAGGCTTTAAAACAATTACCTGATGATAACGAATTACTCGACAAAAAAGCAAAAGAGGAATTGTTGAAGGCTGTAGAATCTGGTGATTTAAAAGCTGGGGATATTCTTAAAGAATTAGAAAACGACAACAATACTGCAAGTAACACTGCTAAAACTCCAGCTGAATCTAAATCAAAAGATCAATTACCAGCAGACATTAAGGCTGGAATTGACAAAGCTGAAAAAGCAGATGCTGCTCGTCCACAATCAGAAAAACTTCAAGATAAAGCTGATGATTTAGGTGAAAATGTTGATGCGCTTAAAGAAGATGCTGAAGCATTGAAAGCTGAAGAAGATAAAAAAGCGGAAGCTCTTAAAAAACAAGAAGATACATTAAAAGAAGCTAACGAAGCATTACAATCAGCTAAAAATAATGGTTCATCTGATGATATCGTTGCTTCATTAGATAAAGCTGTTAAAGCTATCGAAAAAGCTAACGAAGCTGCTCAAGATGCATTCGATAAAGCTACTGCTGATACTCAAGCTGTTGCTGATGAATTAAACAAACTTACTGATGAGTACAACAAAACTCTTGACGAAGTGAAGGCTGCTAAAGAAAAAGAAGCTAACGAGCCAGCTAAACCGGTAGAAGAAGAACCAGCTAAACCAGCAGAAAAAACAGAAGCTGAAAAAGCTGCTGCAGCCAAAGCAGAAGCGGATGCTAAGGTTGCTGAATTGCAGAAAAAAGCAGATGAAGCTAAAACAAAAGCAGATGAAGCTACAGCTAAAGCTAAAAAAGAAGCTGATGATGTAACAGCTGCTGAGACTGCAAAAACAGAATCAGATAAAGCTAAAGCAGACGCAGAGGCTGAATTAGCTAAAGCTAAAGAAGATGTGGCAAAAGCAAAAGCAAAAGTTGAAGAACTTAAAAAAGAAGAAAAAGATAACTTAGAAGCACTTAAAGCAGCTTTAGAGCAACTGGAAAAAGAAGCAGAAGCTGAAATTAACAAAAATTCTAAAATCCCTGACAAAGCTAAAGCTATAGAAGAAGCTAAAGTTGCAATCGGTAAAGCTGATTTACTAAAAACTATCGAAGATGGTGTTATCACCGCTTCACAAGCTGCTAAAGAATTAGAAGATCAAAATGCGACTGCTGAAGCTAACAAAAATCAAGATTCAAAAGCAGACGAAATCGGAGCTACAAAACAAGACGGAAAACGTCTTGCTGAACTTTCTGCTGCTGATAAAGAAAAATTAGATGCAGCGTACAATAAAGAAGCTTCTAAACCAATCGTTAAAAAACTTACAGATATTGCTGACGATTTAGCTGAAAAAATTGAAAAATTAACTAAAGAAGCTGACAAAGATAAAGCAGATGCTGCTGAAAAAGCTAAAGTAGTTGAAGAAAAAAATAAAGCATTAGAACAACAAAAAGAAACTTTAGAAAAAGCTACAACTGCACTTGCAACAGCTAAGAAAAACAATGCTGAACAAGATGTTAAGGATAAATTACAAGATGCTGTTACTAAGCTAGAAGCTGCTGTTGCTTCTGCTAAGACTGCAACTGATGAAGCTCAAGCTAAATTCGACGAGTTAACGAATCATTAAAAGCACGTAAAGATGCAATCGATACACTAACTGATGATTACAACGCAACTTTAGGTTATATCGAAAACTTAAAAGAAGTTCCTAAAGGTGAAGAACCAAAAGACTTCGCAGGTGGAGTAAATGATGATGAAACTCCATCTTCTACTCCTAATACTAATGAATTTACTGGTGGTGTTAATGATGATGCACCAACAGCTACAGAAAAACCAGAGTTCAACGGTGGAGTAAATGATCCTGACGCTCCCGTAGCTGAAGAAAATCCAGCAGGTAAAGCACCAGCTGAACAACCTAAAACAGAAGTTCCAGATATTAGGTCTGAAATCAAACGTCTTGAAAAAGAAGTTGAAAAACTCGAATCTGACGTGAAAGATGCGGAAAATGGTGCTGAAGACTATTTTGTAGAAGGTTTGAAAGGTGAATTAGATAAAGCTAAAGCAGAATTAGAAGAACTTAAAGCTGCTTGGTTAAATCTTGTGAATGACAAACCTGAGTTTGATTTATCAAAATTAAATGAAGGTAAATTGCCTAAATCGAATAAAGACAATACAGTGCCATCAAGACCTGAAAAACCAGCTCCTGATTTCCCAATCCCAGCTAAAGTTGGAACACCTGGAAATCCACCGCGTGAAAATCCTGATACTACAGCTGTGAATGAACCTGCACTTGTACCGACAACACCAGCTGCTCCTGGAACAGATGCTTCAGCTACACCAACAACTCCTAGAACGGATGCTCCAGCTATGCCAACAGCAACTCCTGCGGTTGCACCAACTGTAGCAGGTACTAATAAAGATAATACATATCAAGCTCCAGCTGCGAAAGCAGAAGATAAGAAAGAACTTCCTAACACTGGTGGTAAAGATAATGTTGCAATTGCATCATTAGGATTCCTTGGTTTGCTCCTTGGTGCCCTTCCATTTGTGAAACGCAAAAACTAATTAGTTGAAGATATAAAAGAGAAGGATTATGACCTTCTCTTTTTGTGATATGGACTATAGTGAGAGTTCTATTGAAAAGAAGAAAAAAGTGAACAAAACGATGTTTCAGTTTTGTTCACTTTTATGTTATTCTATAAACTTACAATAGTGACTCAAACTCAGCGACGGTCATGCCCAACTGCTGGCTGGCAATCTCAGGTGTCAGAAGACCTTGGCGAACTAGATTTGCTAACATAGCGAAACTACCTTCAGCTTTCCCACGCTCCAGTCCCTGTTCAAGACCACGCTCTAAACCTTGTTCAATACCTTCGGCCCTAGCTGTTTCCAAGGCATAATCCTGAGCCAATAACGCTTGTTCTTCACGCATACGTAGTTGACTAAACATTTTCCTGTCCTCCTCGGACCAGCTTTTATAGTCTAGCAGTTGGTCTGCCTGGCTGATGGCTCGCTCAGGTTGTTGGGTAAAGGGTTTGTTCCCGAAAAACTCCAACCATGGCTTACGAACCTTGTCTTTGCTGGTTTCTCTGTATTTTTTTAATTCCAAGAATGCCATCTTGACTAGATGGTTTTCTTGTCCATTGTTTGTAATTGTTAAAGCCTCACCTGTCGTGTCCTCGCGCATACTGAAACTGTGGAAAGCTAAATCATCTGAGAAGTAATTACTATCTACGATAGCGATAGCATATACTGGTACAATATGTTTATAACTCTGGTGAGTATTACTCTCTTGCTGACGTATTTTTTCGAGGTTTTGATTGACCTGACTGCACAGATAAGCCCATAAACGATTAATGAAAAAATTCTGATGATGCACCTGAATTTCAATGATTACTTGAGTGCCATTGTCCAACTCTGCCAAGACGTCTATACTGATATAGAAATCCTGCGCCGAGTACGGCAGGGAAGGCAAGACATGAATATTGCTTCCCTCCAAAATAGTCACATTTTTTGCTGGTAAGTCCAGCATATCGCGAATAAATTGACAAGTGATTTCTGGATTACTAAAGATTTTCTTAGCAATCAAATCGTTGGTCGGGCTAATGCCCGGATGTCTGAGAATCATATTTCCTCTCCTTTCATTATAGCACATTTTCAAATCTAGGTTTACTAGATTATATGGCTCTATCTATTTATTCGGAAAAAGTATGAAAAATACTTGGTCTGGCTCTTCCCAATGGTATTTTTTGGTGCTTTCCTTTATAATGGGTGTATGGATAAGAAAAAATTATTATTGATTGATGGGTCTTCTGTTGCTTTTCGGGCATTTTTTGCGCTCTATCAGCAATTGGACCGTTTTAAGAATGCGGCTGGCTTGCATACCAATGCGATTTATGGCTTTCAGTTGATGTTGAGCCATTTGTTGGAGCGGGTTGAACCGAGTCATATTTTGGTGGCTTTTGATGCGGGAAAGACGACCTTCCGTACCGAGATGTATGCGGACTATAAGGGTGGTCGGGCTAAGACTCCTGATGAGTTTCGTGAGCAATTTCCTTTCATTCGTGAGTTGCTGGATCATATGGGGATTCGTCACTATGAGTTAGCTCAGTATGAGGCGGATGACATCATTGGGACACTGGATAAGCTAGCAGAGCAGGATAGTTTTGATATTACCATTGTCAGTGGGGACAAGGACTTGATTCAGCTGACGGATGAGCATACGGTGGTTGAAATTTCTAAGAAAGGTGTGGCTGAGTTTGAGGCCTTTACGCCAGAATATCTTATGGAAAAGATGGGCATTACACCGGCTCAGTTTATCGATCTCAAGGCGCTCATGGGTGATAAGTCGGATAATATCCCTGGGGTGACTAAAATCGGTGAAAAGACGGGTATCAAGCTCTTGCTGGAGCATGGTTCGCTTGAGGGGATTTATGAGAATATCGATGGGATGAAGGCTTCTAAGATGAAGGAAAATCTCATCCATGATAAGGAACAGGCCTTTTTGTCTAAAACACTAGCGACCATTGATACCAAGGCACCGATTGAGATTGGTTTGGAGGATTTGGTCTATAGTGGTCCAGATGTGGAAAATCTTGGGAAATTCTACGATGAGATGGGCTTCAAACAGCTCAAGCAGGCTTTAAATGTGTCGTCAGCTGATGTGGCTGAGAGTTTGGACTTTACTATTGTTGACCAAGTCAGTCAAAATATGCTGAGTGAAGAGTCCATCTTCCATTTTGAGCTTTTTGGAGAGAATTACCATACGGACGATTCGGTTGGATTTGCCTGGTCTTGTGGGGAAAAGCTCTATGCTACAGATAAACTTGAGCTTTTGCAAGAACCGATTTTAAAGGATTTCTTAGAAAAAACACCTTTGAGAGTTTATGACTTTAAGAAGGCTAAAGTTCTCTTGTATCGTTTGGGTGTGGATTTACAGGCGCCTGCTTTTGACAGCCGTTTGGCTAAATACCTCCTTTCGACTGTGGAGGACAATGAAATTGCGACTATCGCTAGTCTTTATGGTCAGACTTATTTGGTTGATGATGAGACCTTCTACGGTAAAGGTGTTAAAAAGGCCCTTCCTGAACGTGAGAAATTCTTGGAACACTTGGCTCGTAAGATTGCAGTTTTGATCGAAACAGAGCCTATTTTACTTGAAAAACTCAGCGAAAATGGGCAATTAGAGCTTCTTTATGATATGGAGCAACCTCTAGCTTTTGTCCTTGCTAAGATGGAAATTGCTGGGATTACGGTCAAGAAAGAGACCTTGCTTGAGATGCAGGCTGAAAATGAGTTTGTCATTGAAAAACTGACTCAGGAGATTTACGAACTGGCTGGTGAGGAGTTTAATATTAACTCGCCTAAGCAGTTGGGGGTACTTCTCTTTGAAAAATTGGGGTTACCTCTAGAATACACTAAGAAAACCAAGACTGGATACTCGACAGCGGTGGATGTCTTGGAGCGCCTGGCTCCTATTGCTCCGATTGTTAAGAAAATCCTAGACTATCGTCAGATTGCCAAGATTCAATCCACTTATGTAATTGGCTTGCAGGACTGGATTTTGGCTGATGGCAAGATTCATACTCGCTATGTGCAGGATTTGACCCAGACTGGGCGTCTGTCTAGTGTGGATCCAAACTTGCAAAACATTCCTGTGCGTTTGGAGCAGGGCCGTCTCATTCGGAAGGCTTTTGTGCCAGAGTGGGAGGATAGTGTTCTTCTCAGCTCGGACTATTCACAGATTGAATTGCGCGTTTTGGCGCATATCTCGAAGGATGAGCACTTGATTAAGGCCTTCCAAGAGGGGGCAGATATCCATACTTCGACAGCCATGCGGGTCTTTGGCATTGAGCGTCCTGAGGATGTGACTGCAAACGACCGTCGCAATGCCAAGGCTGTCAACTTTGGAGTGGTTTACGGGATTTCAGACTTTGGTTTGTCTAATAATCTGGGCATTAGCCGTAAGGAAGCCAAAGCCTATATTGATACCTACTTTGAACGCTTCCCAGGTATTAAAAACTACATGGATGAGGTGGTGCGTGAGGCGCGTGATAAGGGCTATGTAGAGACCCTTTTCAAGCGTCGTCGTGAGTTGCCAGATATCAATTCGCGCAACTTCAACATTCGTGGTTTTGCAGAGCGAACGGCCATCAACTCACCTATCCAGGGTTCGGCAGCAGATATTCTTAAGATTGCCATGATTCAGCTGGATAAAGCCTTGGTTGCAGGTGGTTATCAGACTAAGATGCTTCTGCAAGTGCACGATGAAATCGTCCTTGAAGTTCCTAAATCTGAATTGGCAAAGATGAAAAAATTGGTCAAACAAACCATGGAAGAAGCCATTCAACTCAGTGTTCCCCTTATCGCAGATGAAAATGAAGGGGCAACCTGGTATGAGGCTAAATAAAAAGGGGGCTAGTCCTCCTTTTTTGTAGTAGAATTATGCAAGCCTTTTCAAATTGTGCTATACTGATGAAAAAGGAGGATTTCTATGAGTCAAGAATTTATCAATCCAAGTGATGGCGTGATTCGTCAGTATCTAGCAACGAGTAAAACCCTTGCTGTGGTGGGGTTGTCAGACCGTGAGGAAACAACTAGCAATCGAGTGACTAAGGAAATGCAGGCTCGGGGTTATAAAATTATCCCAGTCAATCCCAAGGCAGCAGGTGGCGAAATCTTGGGTGAAAAGGCTTATGCCAGCCTAGCTGAGATTCCTTTTCCTGTAGATATTGTCAATGTTTACCGTCGCAGTGAGTTTTTGCCAGATGTGGCGCGTGATTTTCTCAAGGTTGATGCCAAGATTTTTTGGGCACAGCTAGGACTTGAAAGTCTGGAAGCGGAAGAGATCTTGCGTGCTGGTGGATGTGATGATATCGTGATGAATCGTTGCATCAAGAGAGAACATACACGCTTGATTGAGGAAGCATAAGAAAAAGGTAGCTGGTGGGCTACCTTTTGTGTTATACTCAATGAAAATCAAAGAGCAAACTAGCCGCAGGTTGCTCAAAACACTGTTTTGAGGTTGCAGATAGAACTGACGAAGTCAGCTCAAAACACTGTTTTGAGGTTGTAGATAAGACTGACGAAGTCAGTCACATACCTACGGCAAGGCGACGTTGACGTGGTTTGAAGAGATTTTCGAAGAGGATTAGAAAATGCCGATAAGGGTCTGCATACCAAGACTGGTGAGGATGATGGCAATCCAGCAGATGGCCCCGAGAACAATGGATTTTCCACTGGATTTGATCATAGCTAGCAGATTGGTTTTGAGTCCTATAGCACTCATGGCCATGATAATGAGAAATTTGGAGAGTTGTTTGAGAGGGGTAAAGAAACTACTGGACACACCTAGAGAGGTGAGTAGTGTAGTGAGGAGAGAGGCAAGGATAAAGTAAAGGATAAAAAGTGGGAAGACTTTTTTCAGTTGTAAGCCTTGCTTATTTTTTTGCTCGCGACTTTGCCAGTAGGAGAGAAAGAGAGTGATGGGGATGATAGCCAGAGTCCGCGTAAGTTTGACAATGGTTGCGGATTCGAGGGTATTAGTCTGGTAGAGACTGTCCCAAGCGCTGGCTGTGGCGGTTACAGAGGAAGTGTCATTGACCGCAGTTCCTGCAAATAGGGCGAAGCCTTCATTGGATAGATGAAGCCAGGTACCTAGCGTTGGAAAGATGAGCGCAGCCAAGACATTGAAGAAAAAGATAACGGAGATGGCTTGGGCTACTTCCTTTTCCTTGGCATGGATAACGGGCGCTGTTGCTGCAATAGCAGAGCCCCCACAGATTGAAGAACCTACTCCAACCAAGGTAGCCAGTTTTGTATCCAGTGCAAAGAAGCGCTGGAAGAAATAGGCAATAATCAGAGCTATTGAGATGGTGGATAGGATGACAGGGAGTGAAGATTGTCCGACTGCGAAGACTTGCGAGATATTGAGACCAAAACCAAGCAAGACAACGGCATATTGGAGCAATTTTTTAGAACTAAAGGTCAATCCAGCATCCAGTTGTTTATAAGACGAGAGAAAGGGATGTAGGAGCATGCCTATGAAAATCGCAAATACAGGCGCGCCAATCACAAGGAAGAATCCTCCTAAGTACCAAGATACGATAGAAATGAGAAGGCAGGCAAAGATGCCTGCTCCATTTTTTGATAGAAATGACATAAAAACCTCCAAATAGAATCTGTTACTATTATAGACCTATAAACAGGAAAAGTAAAATAGAAAGTGGAGCTAACAATTATTTGACAAGTAGCGCTAATCATGTGATAATAATCTTACAAGAACTGTAACGAAGTCTTGGCAAAAACAAAAATACCAGAGCTCCACCTCTGGTATTTCTTTTTGTCCAGTTACATTAAAACTAAACTCAGGTTATATTTTTGTCGCGCTTATCTAACCACTTTCTGACTATTCACTCAGAAATGACATTACCGGTAATAGTAATCAGTAACGGTGCTAGAATAGTTGTAACGAAGATTATCAAAACCTCAATACTCGTTGAAAATCTCATGATACGTTGTCATCTTCGGCTTACCTAACTTTAGTTATGCTTTCACCTCGATTCCTAGTCTCATGAGATTTTCATTGAGTATTCTAAGAACATAGTGTTGTAATGAATTTAAATTAACATACTTCAATTTGTTATGCTAGCGCTATTCTATCATGTATTTTTGCGGTCGAGGGGCTTTTGTAGTATAATAGAGATACGTTTTGAAAGTAGGAGGTATCTATGGACTTAACTAAGCGCTTTAATAAACAGTTAGATAAGATTCAAGTTTCGTTGATTCGTCAGTTTGACCAGGCTATTTCGGAGATTCCTGGGGTCTTGCGTTTGACCTTGGGGGAACCTGATTTTACAACGCCAAATCATGTCAAGGAGGCGGCCAAGCGAGCGATTGATCAGAATCAATCCTACTATACAGGGATGAGTGGCCTGCTGACTCTACGTCAGGCAGCCAGTGACTTTGTTAAGGAAAAGTACCAACTGGACTATGCTCCTGAAAATGAAATCTTGGTTACAATTGGGGCGACAGAGGCTTTATCTGCTACTTTGACGGCTATTTTGGAAGAGGGAGACAAGGTGCTCTTGCCAGCTCCTGCCTATCCAGGTTATGAACCAATTGTCAATCTAGTTGGGGCAGAGGTTGTCGAGATTGATACAACTGAAAATGGGTTTGTCTTGACTCCTGAAATGTTGGAGAAGGCCATTTTGGAGCAGGGGGACAAGCTTAAGGCGGTTATTCTCAACTATCCAGCTAATCCGACAGGAATTACCTACAGTCGGGAGCAGTTGGAGGCCTTGGCAGCTGTTTTACGCAAGTACGAAATTTTTGTTGTCTGTGATGAGGTTTACTCAGAATTGACCTACACAGGCGAAGCCCATGTGTCTCTGGGAACTATGTTGAGAGACCAGGCTATTATTATCAATGGTCTATCTAAATCACATGCCATGACCGGTTGGCGTTTGGGTCTGATTTTCGCTCCTGCAGTCTTCATAGCCCAGTTGATTAAGAGTCATCAGTACTTGGTGACTGCCGCAAATACCATGGCTCAACATGCTGCGGTGGAAGCCTTGACGGCTGGTAAAAATGATGCGGAGCCTATGAAGAAGGAATACATCCAGCGTCGGGATTATATCATCGAAAAAATGACTGCTCTTGGTTTTGAGATTATCAAACCAGACGGTGCCTTCTATATCTTTGCTAAGATTCCAGATAGCTACAATCAAGATTCCTTTGCTTTTCTGAAGGATTTTGCTCAGAAGAAGGCTGTTGCCTTTATCCCTGGTGCTGCCTTTGGGCGTTATGGAGAAGGTTATGTTCGACTGTCTTATGCAGCGAGCATGGAGATTATCAAAGAAGCCATGAAACGTCTTGAGGAGTACATGAGAGAAGCATGATTCAGTCTATCACGAGTCAAGGTTTGGTGCTCTACAATCGCAACTTTCGTGAGGATGACAAGCTAGTTAAGATTTTTACAGAGCAGGCTGGTAAGCGGATGTTTTTCGTCAAACATGCTGGTCAGTCTAAGCTGGGCCCTGTTATTCAGCCCTTGGTGCTGGCACGATTTCTCTTGCGAATCAATGATGACGGACTTAGCTACATTGAGGACTATCACGAGGTGATGACCTTTCCAAAGATTAATAGCGACCTCTTTGTCATGGCCTATGCGACCTATGTGGCGGCTCTTGCCGATGCTAGTTTGCAGGACAATCAGCAGGATGCTCCCTTGTTTGCTTTTTTACAAAAGACTTTGGAGTTGATGGAAGCTGGCTTGGATTATCAGGTTTTGACCAACATTTTTGAAATTCAAATCTTGACCCGATTTGGGATCAGCCTCAATTTTAATGAGTGTGTCTTTTGTCATCGGGTTGGTCAGGCTTTTGACTTTTCTTTCAAATATGGCGCCTGCCTCTGTCCAGAGCATTATCATGAGGATGAGAGACGTTGCCATCTCAATCCCAATATCCCTTATCTGCTCAATCAATTTCAAGCCATTGATTTTGAGACTTTGGAGACCATTTCGCTCAAGCCTGAAATCAAGCAAGAGTTACGCCAATTTATGGATCAACTCTACGAAGAATACGTTGGGATTCACCTAAAATCAAAGAAATTTATTGATTCCCTAGCAGACTGGGGACAATTACTAAAAGAGGAAAAGAAATGAAAAAAATCGCAGTAGATGCCATGGGGGGCGATTACGCACCTCAGGCCATCGTTGAGGGTGTCAATCAAGCCCTAGCTGACTTTTCAGATATCGAGGTTCAACTCTACGGAGATGAAGCTAAAATCAAGCAATATCTGACAGCGACAGAGCGCGTTAGCATTATCCATACGGATGAGAAGATTGATTCAGACGATGAACCTACGAGAGCTATTCGGAAGAAGAAAAATGCCAGTATGGTATTGGCGGCCAAGGCTGTCAAAGAGGGAGAAGCAGACGCTGTTCTCTCAGCTGGGAATACAGGTGCTTTACTAGCAGCAGGATTTTTCATCGTGGGTCGTATCAAGAACATCGATCGTCCTGGGCTTATGTCAACTTTGCCGACTGTAGATGGGAAGGGGTTTGACATGCTGGACCTCGGTGCTAATGCAGAAAATACAGCCCAGCACCTCCATCAATATGCGGTTCTAGGTTCCTTCTATGCTAAAAATGTCCGTGGAATTGCGCAACCACGTGTTGGCTTGCTCAATAACGGAACAGAGAGTAGTAAGGGCGACCCGCTTCGTAAGGAAACCTATGAATTACTAGTGGCTGATGAAAGTTTGAACTTTATCGGAAACGTGGAAGCACGTGATTTGATGAATGGCGTTGCAGATGTTGTTGTTGCAGATGGTTTCACGGGAAACGCTGTGCTCAAATCCATCGAAGGGACAGCTATAGGAATCATGGGCTTGCTCAAGACCGCTATTACAGGTGGTAGTCTTCGAGCGAAACTAGGTGCCCTCCTTCTCAAGGACAGCCTCAGAGGTTTGAAAAAACAGCTCAACTACTCAGATGTTGGTGGAGCAGTCTTGTTTGGTGTCAAGGCACCTGTTGTCAAGACTCATGGCTCAAGCGATGCCAAGGCTGTTTATAGTACAATCCGCCAGATTCGTACCATGCTAGAGACAGACGTAGTTGCCCAGACTGCGCGTGAATTTTCAGGAGAATAAAAGAGATGACAGAAAAAGAAATTTTTGACCGTATTGTGACCATTATTCAAGAGCGACAGGGAGAGGATTTTGTCGTGACAGAATCCTTGAGTCTGAAAGACGATTTGGATGCTGACTCAGTTGATTTGATGGAGTTTATCTTGACGCTGGAAGATGAATTTAATATCGAAATCAGCGATGAGGAAATTGACCAACTGCAAAGTGTAGGAGATGTGGTTAAAATCATTCAAGCAAAATAAAGATAAGAAGTTCCAAGGCATTTGCTTTGGAATTTTTCTTTGGTTCAAGTGACCGTTTAGGAACAGATTTAGTCTTTCTAGGGACAGGAGAGATATGAAAACAAATAAAGGATATAATGGAGTCAGAAAAATCAATCTCCAAAAAGGAGATAAGAAATGAAGATCAAATGAAAAAATAAATGGATTTCTGTTAGAACAAAAATGTTAATATAATCACAATTTTAATTGACTTTCCTTTTTTACAGGACTATAATGTAGATATAAAAAAGGATTTATTTTATAGTTGGGGGAAAGTGATGGCTATGTACTTTTGATAAACTAGTCTCTATCTTATATTCTTGGAAATGTTAGGAGGTCTTATGGTTCAGGTTCATGAACCTGACATCTATTTTGACTTCGTTTATATTTGATTTTCTTACTTTGGATTTATCTATTTTAGGAGGAAATGGCTATGAAAAAATCTAAACTACTTACACTTGGTTTGCTTGCAGGTGCTGGCCTACTATTGTCTATCAATCAAGTACAGGCTGCAGATATTTGGGTTAAAAATGGTGCTGACTGGAATCTTTCTCAAGATGGTAGTCTTGCTAAAAATAAATGGGTGCAAAATGCTGGCTCTTGGTATCACTTCGACGGTTCTGGTAAAATGCAGACAGGCTGGCTCAAAGACGGCAATACATGGTATTCGCTCGCAGATAGTGGGGCTATGCGTACTGGCTGGTACAAGGAAGGTAACACATGGTACTCCCTAGCAGATAGTGGCGCCATGCGTACAGGTTGGTACAAAGAAGGGTTTACTTGGTACTACCTCAAAGACAGTGGCGCTATGGCAACAGGATGGACTACTGCAAATGGTCAATGGTCTTACTTTGAAAACTCAGGTGCTATGGTTGCAGACAGAGCTGTTCCAGCCAGCGATGGAGAAAGTTATGTCATTGGTAAGGATGGATATCTGTTAACCAAACTCCCAAGTCAGGTTGGACAATCTCAAGCGGATGATACAATTATCACAAATATTGTTACTTTGTCTGATGGGTATGATTATCATCTTATTCATAGAAAAGATGGAGTCATTGTTGAAAAAAATGCTTGGTACATAAAACCTGAATTTAAGAAGTTTTCTGATAAATATGGAGATAAAGTTTCCAATACGATGTTGGCTTTAACAGATAATAAAGATCAAGGACAGGAAATTGATCCTAAAGCTGTTATAAAGAATTTCCAAAACTTACCAAACAGGTATTACTTTGGGGCAGATGGTCGTCGCGTAACAAATTTACCAGAAATGACTACCTATTCAGAGATTAAAAAAATTGGAAATGATGTCTATCTAGAAAATCCAGGTGCACGACTTTTTCTTGGAGCTACCAGCTTCACAATCAATAATAATAAACTATATTACTTAGATGGTGCTAATGACAAACTCAAAACAGGTTATTTTGCATTGATTGATGATAGACCAAACTATCATCACTATCATATTCTTGTTTATGCAGACCAATCTGGTGAAATTCTTAAAATGAAACGATTGCCAACAGGAATTTCAGATTATCTTAATAAAGAAATTGACGGTTTCTACGGTCAAACTGTTAAAATCGATAGTAAGACAGGAAATGTTTCTGTTGTGAAATAAACTATTTCACATAGTAAAACGAAAAAGCGAACAGCTTTGTATACTAGGAAGTCATGTTCATTTCGCTATAGAATAGGAGGAAATGACTATGAAAAAATCTAAACTACTCACTCTTGGTCTGCTTGCAGGTGCTGGTCTTCTTTTGTCAATTAATCAAGCACAGGCTGCAGATACTTGGGTTAAAAATGGCGCTGACTGGAATCTTTCTCAAGATGGAAGCTTAGCTAAAAGTAAATGGGTGCAAAATGCTGGCTCTTGGTATCACTTCGATAGCGCTGGTAAAATGCAGACAGGCTGGCTTAAAGACGGCAATACCTGGTATTCCCTAGCAGATAGTGGTGCTATGCGCACTGGCTGGTACAAGGAAGGTAACACCTGGTACTCACTCGCAGATAGTGGCGCCATGCGTACAGGTTGGTACAAAGAAGGGTCTACTTGGTACTACCTAAAAGGCAGTGGCTCTATGGCAACAGGATGGGCAACTGCCAATGGTCAATGGTCTTACTTTGAAAAATCAGGTGCTATGGTCGCAGACAGAGCTGTTCCAGCCAGCGATGGAGAAAGTTATATCATTGGTAAGGATGGCTATATGTTGACTTTAAAAAATAGCCCTTATAAAGATGATGATATTGTCCGTTTAGGTGATGGATATGAGTATCTGATTACATCAAAATTTGACGGACATAACTATACTGATGTTATCGTGGCTAAAAATACTTGGTATATCAAACCTGAGTTCAAGAAGTTTTCCGACAAATATGGGGATGAGGTTGCAAATACTACCTTAGCTTTAGTGGATAATAAAGAAGAAGGACAAGAAATTGATCCTAAAGCTGTTATTCGTAATTTCCAAAATCTACCAGGTCGATATTACTTTGGAGCAGATGGTCGTAGAGTATTACCACTTCCAGAGATGACAACTAGATCAGAAATCAAAAAAGTTGGCAATGATCTTTATCTAGAAGACCCAGGTGTACGACTTCGATTGGATAACTTCACAATCAATAACAATAAACTATACTATTTAGATAATGGACAAGGTAAGCTCAAAACAGGTTACTTTGTACTGATTGATGATGGTATGGCTACAACCCACCATCACTTACTTGTATATGCAGACCAATCTGGTGAGGTTCTTAAGATGAAACGCTTGCCATCAAGATTTTCAGATTATTTTGACAAAGAAATCGATGGTTTCTATGGTCAAAAAATTAAGATTACACAGCCAAATAAGTATGAATATTACAAGGTTCTTGTGGTAAAATAAATAGATAAGCAATCTTCACAACGAATATAAAATTAAAACGTGCAAATCATTTTCAAGAGGCTTTAGATTTCTTGTATTTTAAAAGAAACTAAAGCCTTTTGTAGATGTATCGTTTTTCAGAAAGTATGAAAAACTAGAGAGTTGTATCGGGGAGATAAATATTATTTCGCTTAAATAAATTAGGAGTCGTTTTATTCTATGATTATTTTAGAATTCTTAGTTTCTGTGCTATATATTCTGTTGGTAGTCGTTTCAACCATGGTGCCTACTATTTATTTGGGTGCTCAAATTTCCCCAGAATTTTATAAAAAACGTTATTGGATACTTATATTTTTAATTAGTTTATTTGCTCGTCAAACATTTGGAGAATTATTTCATATAGGAGTTCTTCTCTTCTTTTACTGTATTTTTTTATTAGTATTGCACAAGGGAAAAGGGGAATCTCTTTTTCTTTCTCTGTATCTTTTTCTCTTCTTTCAAAGTATTCGTTATTTATTTTTGACAATTTGGATTCGTGTATTATCTGGTGAGCATTGTTGTTTCGTAGATTCGTTTTCTACTTTATATATATCTATATTTGATTTATTATCAATCTTTCTATGTTGTAAAATTATGAAGCGTTGGTCTTTGGATTTGGATTTATTCTTTTCAGATACTTTTAAAACCCACTATCGTAAGAGTTTTTTCATTATCCTACCTCTGACTGGATTTAGGATATTCTCTTCGTTCATGACCAATAGAAATAGTTCTTTTTACGTTCGCTTTGACACGACCATTTCTCTCCTGATTTTCATTCTCTTTTTCTCCTGGCTCTTTTATATCAGACACTTAGAGCAGGTTTATCGTGATGAGCAGACCATTCAGAGACAGGAAGATGAGAATCGTTCCTTGCAAGGGATGGTGGACAAGCTGGGTCATCTCTATGATGAGGTTCGAGGTTTCCGTCATGATTTTGCGGGGATTGTCGCCAGCATGGAGCCTGCTATAGCGAATCAAGACATGACTGAAGTTTCTACCATCTATCGAGATGTCTTTCTAAAGACCAATGAAAAGCTGAGGAAGGCGGATTACACGGCCTTTAATCTTCATAATATCCATGATATAGCCATTCGTAATACCTTGGCAAAAGCCATGATTGTGGCAGATAATCAGGGAATTCATTTTAGTTTGGAGACGGTGGGGGTCGTCGAAGAGCTGGCTTTGCCTATGTTAGAGGCTATCCGTATTCTCTCTATCCTCACGACAAATGCCTTAGAGGCAGCCAGTGAGGCTGAAAATCCGCAGATTCGGGTTGCTTTGTTGGCAGGTGATAGGAGCGTCCGTTTTATCATTGAAAACACTCGTAAGAAAGAAGAACTGAATCCCAGCATTCTCAGTCAAAAGGGTTACTCTACCAAGGGCAACCACAGTGGACTGGGCTTAGCAACCTTGGAGGATATGGTTTTTCATTATGATTTAAACTTAGATACCCAGCTAGGAGAGACGACTTTTAGACAAGATTTAGAATTGCCATTTAAGGATGAGAAACGAGGGGGAGAGGAATGAGAATTTTAGTTTTGGAAGACGATAGGGTCCAGCAAGGACGGATAGAGCAGACTTTGCTAGATATCGGTCGCTCTCGCAATTTAAGATTGGAAATTGATATTGCCAAAAACTATGGGGACGTTGAAAAGTATTCACAGTATTTTGACCATTATCAGCTCTACTTATTGGATTTAGAGATTGATGGAGAGCGTGAACGGGGCTTTCAGGTTGCTCAACAGGTTCGGGAGCGAGATCCCTTTACAAGTATTGTCTTTGTGTCCACACACTCGGAGGCCTTGCCTCTAGCTTTTCGCTATCACTTGTCTGCCTTGGATTTTATTTCCAAGGATCAGCCAGAGGAAGATTACCGTCATCAGTTGGAGCGCTGTCTAGACTATGTACTGGCAGTGGATAAGAGGGAAAATATGCGTCTCTTTACCTATAGTTTTGAGGGAAGACGGGGCTTTACTCTGCCCTACCATGAGATTTTAGCCTTTGAAACCTCAGTGGAATCCCATCGTATCAAGGTTTATTATGCCAATCATTCTATCAAGACCATTTACGGCAGTCTCAAGGATATCGCTGCCAAGGCTGAAAAAGATTACTTTGTCTATGCCAATCGCAATACTTTAGTCAGTTTACAGGCGATTGAAGAGATGACTGCCACAGAAGTGACCTTGTTAGAAGGCTTACACTTCCCTGTATCACGAACAGCCAGAAGAACCCTTAAAAAACATCTCAATGTCTAATATCTGTTAGACTTGGATGAGTTTATCAATAAGAATATCGGAAAATTTTCTGATATTCTTATTTTTTTGACTTTTTTTCGAATAGATAAGTAAGAGGAGAAAGAAAGGAGCCTAGTTCATGTTTATATCAATGTTCTACCCATGGTTCACTGAGTTATTTTTTAAATAAATTTAATTTAGTTGTGTATTTTCGGATTATTTTTCGAATAAATAGGTAAGAGGAAAAAGGAAGGAGCCTAGTTCATGTATCTACCAATTTTTTATCCGTGGTTCATTAAGTTGTTTTTTAAATAAATTTAATTTAGTTGTGTATTTTCGGATTATTTTTCGAATAAATAAGTAAGAGGAAAAAAGAAAGGAGCCTGGTTTATGTATCTACCAATCTTGTATCCGTGGTTCATTAAATTATTTTTTAAATAAAATTTAATTTAGTTGTACATTTTCGAATAAATAAGTGAGAGGAAAAAGAAAGGAATAAAATAATGAAAGAACATCAATATGAATTTGTTGAGTTAACTTCGGAAGAATTGACCGATATTCAAGGTGGAGAAAATTGGACGAAGACCCTTGCAGATTGGTACATTGGATTTCGTAGAGGTTTAGGTTTTTAGGAGGATAAGCAATGAATGAAATGAATGACAAGTATACTATTGAGGTATTAAAGGAAAGCGACTTAGCCTTGATGGTTGGTGGTAGTAAGGAAAGTTATCAAGGGGGTCTAATTTCAGGTCTATTGTTACGCGGTGTATTTATTGGAACCCCATTTTTTAGAAGATAAGATTTAGAAAAAATAGAACAAGAGGAGAAAAAAGATGACAAATTTTGACAAAATGGAACAGAACTTTGTAGCTCTTACAGAAGAAGAGTTGATGGATGTGGATGGGGGAGCATTGCCTCTTGTAGTCGCTGGAGTCTCTATTTGGAAGATAGGTGCAGCAGTAGCAGGTGGAGCAGCACTTTTTGCTGGAGGAGCAGCTTTGGGGTATTATGCGAATAGACCATAATCTGATTGTAGTCAGAGAGGCATTTCTATGTTTTTAAAAAAAGAAGTGATATTACTAGGGGTATTGTTATCGATACGTATTATTTTTACTATCGTTCAAATTTTAATTGACTATAAAATATTATCTGGACAGTATAGTGTAAATTTTATGGATATTTCAGAAGTATTTACCTATCCAATACTCATTTTAATCATTTACATAGCAATAAAATATAATATAAAGGAGTAATGACGAACATGAACTTAGAACAATTTTATCAATTATCTGACGATGAATTAGTGGGAACAAAAGGTGGTTTTGGTCTTGCGGAAGCAGTTGGGATTGCAGGAGTACTGAATGCTGCTGTACAAATTTTTAATGCTGGTTACAAATTTGGTTCAGATTTTGCTCGCCGTGGGCGTTAGATAATGAACAGTCGCAACCTTAATCTTAATACATTGTTACCTAAACTAGCCACGATATGTCCTTTGTTGGGAATAACTCTTAATGTCGCGCTTCATGTGATTCGTACAGGTTCGTTAGTATCCTTTAATTGGCAATGGACTTTAGTTGGTTTGCTTTTCGCAGGATATTTTGGTATTTTTCGCAAAGATTTGTCAAAAAATAATCAAAACTATAAATGAAGAACATGAATCAAAAGGATTTTGTGTATATGAATGGTAGCGTTTTCCGCCATTCTTGTCAGGTAATTAGGAGTTTCTTATGAAAACATTTTTATTAGGCTTTGCTGAGAGTTATTTTATCGTATCGCTCATTATCTACATCGCAACGCATGTGATTTTGAAAAGTCCAATCAATATCCTATTTTATCCAGAAATTTACCCTGTTTTATTTGGGCTCTTTTATCTAGGATATAAGGCCAATAAAAAGCGAGTAGAGTAAACAGTTAAGAATGACTTGTTAGTCTGCGCTGAAAATAGCTAGGCTAGAATCTAAGAATGCATCACATTGGAGTTTAATATGAAATTTGTTAAATCAATACTGAAAGTTTTGCCTGAAATTATGGTATTACTTAGTTCGATGTCCTATATAATCATCAGATTAGTAGCTGATATGAATAAAGTATCTTTACCTACTTGGTTTAATAGTTTCAATATACCCACGATTGCATTATTTATGATGGTCTTCATTCTTTTATACAGAAGTAAAGAAAAAAGAATAGATAAATTTTAAGTAGTAGACATTCTATGGGTAAATAGGAGTCTTGTAGAAACGAATCAAAAAAGGAGTAACTATGAATCGTAATTTAGAACGGTGTTATCTATTCTGAACATGAATAGATTATACCAGAGGTGGCTTAGAAATAGCAGGGACATTAGAAATTGAAGTAACTTTAAATAGGATGTCGTAAATGTTACTATCAATGATTTGTTTGTTCCAAGCTTGCCTAGGGTGTCAGTAAAACATCAATTTCCTTTCATACCGTATTTTTAGTAGGTAGGACGCTTGTTCTGCCTATTTTCTTTATCCTAAAAGTGCATTTGGGAGGGAGATAGGCGCATTTGGGGAGGAAGTCCAGTTTTTGTTTGGAAATTGAGGTAAGATAGTTTTATCAGATGAGTTTAGGAAAAAGGAGATGAATATGAAATTTGGGAAACGTCACTATCGTCCGCAGGTGGATCAGATGGACTGTGGTGTAGCTTCATTAGCTATGGTTTTTGGCTACTATGGTAGTTACTATTCTTTGGCTCACTTGCGAGAATTGGCTAAGACGACCATGGATGGGACGACTGCTTTGGGCTTGGTCAAGGTGGCAGAGGAGATTGGCTTTGAGACGCGAGCGATCAAGGCGGATATGTCGCTCTTTGACTTGCCAGATTTGACTTTTCCTTTTGTTGCCCATGTGCTTAAGGAAGGAAAATTGCTCCACTACTATGTGGTGACTGGGCAGGATAAGGATAGCATTCATATTGCCGATCCAGATCCTGGGGTGAAATTGACCAAACTGCCACGTGAGCGTTTTACGGAAGAATGGACAGGAGTGACTCTTTTTATGGCACCTAGTCCAGACTACAAGCCTCATAAGGATCAAAAGAATGGTCTGCTCTCTTTTATCCCTATATTAGTGAAGCAGCGTGGCTTGATTGCCAATATCGTTTTGGCAACACTCTTGGTAACCTTGATTAATATTGTGGGTTCTTATTATCTGCAGTCTATCATTGATACCTATGTGCCAGATCAGATGCGTTCGACGCTGGGGATTATTTCTATTGGGCTGGTCATCGTCTATATTCTTCAGCAGATTTTGTCTTACGTTCAGGAGTATCTCTTACTTGTTTTGGGGCAACGCCTGTCGATTGACGTGATTTTGTCCTATATCAAGCATGTTTTTCACCTGCCTATGTCCTTCTTTGCGACACGCAGGACAGGGGAGATCGTGTCTCGTTTCACGGATGCTAACAGTATCATTGATGCGCTGGCTTCGACCATCCTTTCGATTTTCCTAGATGTGTCAACGGTTGTCATTATTTCCCTTGTTTTATTTTCACAAAATAGCAATCTCTTTTTCATGACTTTATTGGCACTTCCTATCTATACAGTGATTATCTTTGCCTTTATGAAGCCGTTTGAAAAGATGAATCGGGATACCATGGAAGCCAATGCGGTTCTGTCTTCTTCTATCATTGAGGACATCAACGGTATTGAGACTATCAAGTCTTTGACCAGTGAAAGTCAGCGTTACCAAAAAATTGACAAGGAATTTGTGGATTATCTGAAAAAATCTTTTACCTATAGTCGGGCAGAGAGTCAGCAAAAGGCTCTGAAAAAAGTTGCCCATCTCTTGCTCAATGTCGGCATTCTCTGGATGGGGGCTGTTCTGGTCATGGATGGCAAGATGAGTTTGGGGCAGTTGATTACCTATAATACCTTGCTTGTTTACTTTACCAATCCTTTGGAAAATATCATCAATCTGCAAACCAAGCTTCAGACAGCGCAGGTTGCCAATAACCGTCTGAATGAGGTTTATCTGGTAGCTTCTGAGTTTGAGGAGAAGAAAACAGTTGAGGATCTGAGCTTGATGAAGGGAGATATGACCTTCAAGCAGGTTTCCTACAAGTATGGCTATGGTCGAGATGTCTTGTCAGATATCAATTTGACTATTCCCCAAGGCTATAAGGTGGCTTTTGTGGGAATTTCAGGGTCAGGTAAGACGACCTTGGCTAAGATGATGGTTAATTTTTATGATCCAAGTCAGGGAGAGATTAGTCTGGGTGGTGTCAATCTCAATCAGATTGATAAAAAGGCCTTGCGCCAGTACATCAACTATCTGCCTCAACAGCCCTATGTCTTTAACGGAACGATTTTGGAGAATCTTCTCCTTGGAGCCAAGGAAGGGACGACTCAAGAGGATATCTTACGGGCGGTCGAATTGGCAGAGATTCGGGAGGATATTGAGCGCATGCCATTGAATTATCAGACAGAGTTGACTTCGGATGGGGCAGGAATTTCAGGTGGTCAACGTCAGAGAATCGCTCTGGCGCGTGCTCTCTTGACAGATGCGCCGGTCTTGATTTTGGATGAGGCGACCAGCAGTTTGGATATTCTGACAGAGAAGCGAATTGTCGATAATCTCATGGCTTTAGACAAGACCTTGATTTTCATCGCCCACCGCTTGACCATTGCTGAGCGGACAGAGAAAGTTGTTGTCTTGGATCAGGGCAAGATTGTCGAAGAAGGAAAGCATGCTGATTTGCTTGAACAGGGTGGCTTTTACGCCCATTTGGTCAATAGCTAGAAAGAGGAGAGGATGAAACCAGAATTTTTAGAAAGTGCGGAGTTTTATAATCGTCGTTACCATAATTTTTCCAGTCGAGTGATTGTACCCATGTCCCTTCTACTTGTCTGTTTACTTGGCTTTGCAACTGTTGCAGAGAAGGAGATGAGTTTGTCTACTAGAGCTACTGTCGAGCCTAGTCGTATCCTTGCAAATATCCAGTCAACTAGCAACAATCGTATTCTTGTCAATCATTTGGAAGAAAATAAGCTGGTTAAAAAGGGGGAGCTTCTGGTTCAATACCAGGAAGGGGCAGAGGGTGTCCAAGCGGAGGCCTATGCTAGTCAGTTGGACATGCTTAAGGATCAAAAAAAGCAATTGGAGTATTTGCAAAAAAGTCTGCAAGAAGGGGAGAATCACTTTCCAGAGGAGGATAAGTTTGGCTACCAAGCCACCTTTCGCGACTACATCAGTCAAGCAGGCAGTCTTAGGGCTAGTACATCGCAACAAAATGAGACCATCGCGTCCCAGAATGCAGCAGCTAGTCAAACCCAAGCCGAAATCGGCAACCTCATCAGCCAAACAGAGGCTAAAATTCGCGATTACCAGACAGCTAAGTCAGCTATTGAAACAGGCGCTTCCTTGGCCAGTCAGAATCTAGCCTATTCTCTCTACCAGTCCTACAAGTCTCAGGGTGAGGAAAATCCGCAAGCTAAAGCTCAGGCAGTTGCGCAGGTTGAAGCACAGCTTTCTCAGTTAGAATCCAGTCTCGCTACTTACCGTGTCCAGTATGCGGGTTCAGGTACCCAGCAAGCCTATGCGTCAGGCTTAAGCAGTCAATTGGAGTCTCTCAAATCCCAATACTTGGCAAAGGTTGGTCAAGAATTGACCCTTCTAGACCAGAAAATCTTGGAGGCAGAGTCAGGCAAGAAGGTTCAGGGAAGTCTTCTAGACAAGGGGAAAATTACGGCTAGTGAGGATGGGGTGCTTCACCTTAATCCTGAGACTAGTGATTCTACCATGGTAGCAGAAGGTACCCTACTAGCCCAACTCTATCCATCCTTGGAAAAAGAAGGGAAAGCCAAACTTACAGCTTATCTAAGTTCAAAAGATGTATCAAGAGTCAAGGTCGGTGATTCTGTTCGCTATACGACGACTCATGATGCTAAGAATCAAATTGTCTTAGATTCCACTATTACAAGTATTGATGCGACAGCTACCAAGACTGAAAAAGGTAATTTCTTTAAAATTGAGGCGGAGACTAATCTAACTTCGGAGCAGGCTGAAAAACTTCGGTACGGGGTGGAAGGTCGCCTGCAGATGATTACGGGAAAGAAAAGTTATCTACATTATTATTTGGATCAATTTTTGAACAAAGAGTAATGTTCGTGTTTTTAGAGTTAAATGATTTTTAAACTGTGAGAAAGATTCTTCTTGCAGTTTTTTTCTTTATGATTTTTGAAACACATCCACTATTTATTCGTTTAAATTCTTGTAATTTTAGGTTTTTTATGGTAGAATGTGCTCAAGTAATACGAAAGGCGAACTTTAAAATGTCAAAACAATTAATCTATTCGGGAAAAGCTAAAGATATCTATACAACTGAGGATGAAAATCTTATTATTTCAACTTACAAGGACCAGGCGACTGCTTTCAATGGTGTCAAGAAGGAGCAAATTGCAGGTAAGGGAGTGTTGAATAATCAGATTTCATCTTTTATTTTTGAGAAATTAAATGCGGCTGGTGTGGCGACTCACTTTGTGGAGAAACTTTCAGACACGGAACAACTTAATAAAAAGGTTGAGATTATTCCTTTGGAAGTCGTGCTTCGCAACTATACTGCTGGTTCCTTTTCAAAACGTTTTGGTGTGGATGAGGGAATCACCTTGGAGACTCCGATTGTTGAATTTTACTATAAAAATGATGATTTGGATGACCCGTTTATCAATGACGAGCATGTGAAATTCCTACAGATTGCGGATGACCAGCAAATTGCCTACTTGAAGGAAGAAACTCGTCGAATCAATGAACTCTTGAAAGCCTGGTTTGCTGAGATTGGACTTAAGTTGATTGACTTTAAGCTAGAGTTCGGTTTTGACAAGGATGGCAAGATTATCTTGGCAGACGAATTTTCACCAGATAACTGCCGCTTGTGGGATGCGGATGGCAACCACATGGATAAGGATGTTTTCCGTAGAGGATTGGGAGAACTAACCGACGTTTACGAGATTGTCTGGGAGAAATTGCAGGGATTGAAATAATCTGTTAGCAACGGAAAACCTTCGTCTCTCAACTAAAAGGACTCAGGCTGAAAAGGTCCCCCAGACCTTTTCACTCCGTAGAGGATTAGGAGAACTAACAGACGTTTACGAGATTGTTTGGGAAAAGTTGCAGGAATTGAAATAACAGCCTCAAGGCTGTTTAGGAATATTGCAAGAGCTGAAATAAAGGAATAAGAATTGATGGATAAACGTATTTTTGTTGAAAAAAAGGCTGATTTTCAGGTCAAGTCAGAGAGTTTGGTTAGAGAACTCCAGCATAACTTGGGACTTTCAAGCTTGAAAAGTATTCGCATCGTGCAAGTGTATGATGTCTTTAACTTAGCTGAGGACTTGTTTGCGCCTGCAGAGAAACACATCTTCTCTGAGCAGGTGACAGACCATGTTTTGGACGAAGCGGTTGTGCAGGCGGATCTTGCTAACTATGCTTTCTTTGCCATTGAAAGCCTGCCTGGCCAATTTGACCAGCGTGCAGCTTCTTCACAAGAAGCCTTGCTTTTGCTGGGAAGTTCTAGTGACGTGACAGTCAATACAGCACAATTGTACTTGGTCAATAAGGACATTGATGCGACTGAGTTAGAGGCGGTCAAGAACTACTTGCTCAATCCAGTTGATTCTCGTTTCAAGGATATCACGACAGGGATTGCCAAGCAGGAATTTTCAGAGTCAGACAAGACCATTCCTAAATTGACTTTCTTTGAAAGCTATACAGCAGAAGACTTTGCTCGCTACAAGGCTGAGCAAGGGATGGCTATGGAAGTGGATGATTTGCTCTTTATTCAAGACTACTTCAAGTCAATCGGGCGCGTGCCAACTGAGACGGAACTCAAGGTTTTGGATACTTACTGGTCTGACCACTGCCGTCACACAACTTTCGAGACAGAGTTGAAACACATTGATTTCTCCGCATCGAAATTCCAAAAACAATTGCAGTCAACCTATGATAAATATATCGCTATGCGCGATGAGTTGGGGCGTTCTGAAAAACCTCAAACCTTGATGGATATGGCGACTGTTTTCGGTCGTTATGAGCGTGTCAATGGACGTTTGGATGACATGGAAGTGTCTGACGAAATCAATGCATGCTCAGTCGAAATTGAAGTGGATGTTGATGGTGTGAAAGAGCCATGGCTCCTAATGTTCAAGAACGAAACCCACAATCACCCGACAGAAATTGAGCCATTTGGTGGGGCGGCTACTTGTATCGGTGGAGCCATTCGTGACCCATTGTCAGGTCGCTCATATGTTTACCAAGCTATGCGGATCTCAGGTGCTGGTGATATTACAGCACCGATTTCAGAAACTCGCGCTGGGAAATTGCCACAACAAGTCATTTCTAAAACAGCGGCTCATGGTTATTCTTCATACGGTAACCAGATTGGACTTGCAACAACCTACGTTCGTGAATACTTCCACCCAGGTTTTGTAGCTAAACGTATGGAGTTAGGTGCAGTAGTCGGTGCGGCTCCTAAGGGCAATGTTGTCCGTGAAAAACCGGAAGCGGGAGATGTGATTATTCTCCTTGGAGGTAAGACTGGACGTGATGGTGTCGGTGGTGCGACAGGTTCTTCTAAGGTTCAAACAGTTGAGTCCGTGGAAACTGCTGGTGCTGAGGTTCAAAAAGGGAATGCCATCGAAGAACGCAAGATTCAGCGCCTTTTCCGTAATGGCGATGTCACTCGTCTTATCAAGAAGTCCAATGACTTTGGAGCAGGTGGTGTCTGTGTAGCCATCGGTGAATTGGCAGACGGTCTTGAAATTGACCTCAACAAGGTGCCTCTTAAATACCAGGGCTTGAATGGTACCGAAATTGCCATCTCTGAATCTCAAGAACGGATGGCAGTCGTGGTTCGTCCTGAGGATGTAGATGCCTTCGTTGCTGAATGTAACAAAGAGAATATTGATGCTGTTGTGGTTGCGACAGTAACTGAAAAACCAAATCTAGTCATGCACTGGAATGGTGAAACCATTGTCGACTTGGAACGTCGTTTCCTTGACACCAATGGTGTGCGTGTGGTCGTCGATGCTAAGGTTGTGGACAAGGATGTCACACTCCCAGAAGAACGTCAAACATCTGCTGACACACTTGAAGCAGATACCCTTACGGTTCTATCTGACCTCAATCATGCGAGTCAAAAAGGATTACAGACTATCTTTGATTGCTCTGTTGGACGCTCAACGGTCAATCATCCACTTGGCGGTCGCTACCAACTCACACCAACTGAGGCATCTGTACAGAAATTGCCAGTTCAACACGGTGAGACTTATACTGCGTCAGTCATTGCTCAAGGTTTCAACCCATATGTAGCTGAATGGTCTCCATACCACGGTGCTGCCTATGCGGTGATCGAAGCAACTGCTCGTTTGGTTGCTGCTGGTGCCAACTGGTCTAAGGCTCGCTTCTCTTATCAAGAGTACTTCGAGCGCATGGACAAACAAGCTGAGCGTTTTGGTCAGCCAGTGGCAGCTCTCCTAGGCTCAATCGAAGCACAAATTCAGCTTGGTTTGCCATCTATCGGTGGTAAGGACTCCATGTCTGGTACTTTTGAAGAATTGACAGTACCGCCAACCTTGGTCGCTTTTGGGGTGACGACAGCGGATAGCCGTAATGTGCTCTCTCCAGAATTTAAAGCTGTTGGGGAAAATATCTACTACATTCCAGGCCAAGCACTCTCAGCAGAGATTGATTTTGACTTGATTAAGAAAAATTTTGCTCAATTTGAAGCTATCCAAGCTGGCCACGAAGTGACATCTGCATCAGCTGTCAAATATGGTGGTGTGGTTGAAAGTTTGGCTCTTGCTACTTTTGGAAATCATATTGGTGCAGAGGTGACCTTGCCTGAACTTAAAACAGCTTTGACAGCTCAATTGGGCGGATTTGTCTTTACATCTCCTGAAGAAATTGCTGGAGTAGAGAAAATCGGTCAAACAAGTGCAGCCTTTACACTGACTGTCAACGGTGTGAATCTAGATGGACACAAGCTTGACAGTGCCTTCCAAGGTAAATTGGAAGAAGTTTACCCAACAGAGTTTGTCCAAGCCAAAGAACTGGCTGAAGTACCAGCGGTGGTATCAGATGTTGTGATTAAAGCCAAAGAAAAGGTTGAAAAACCTGTGGTTTACATCCCAGTCTTCCCAGGCACCAACTCAGAGTATGACTCAGCTAAGGCCTTTGAAAAAGAAGGTGCAGAGGTCAACTTGGTGCCATTCGTGACCTTGAATGAAGAGGCTATTGTCAAGTCAGTCGAAACCATGGTTGACAACATCGGCAAGGCTAACATTCTCTTCTTTGCAGGTGGATTCTCAGCTGCGGACGAACCAGATGGTTCAGCTAAGTTTATTGTCAATATCCTGCTCAATGAAAAAGTGCGTGTAGCTATTGATAGCTTTATCGCTCGTGGTGGCTTGATTATCGGTATCTGTAATGGATTTCAGGCTTTGGTCAAATCAGGTCTTCTTCCATACGGGAACTTTGAAGAAGCCACTAGTACTAGTCCAACCCTCTTCTACAATGATGCCAACCAACACGTGGCCAAGATGGTGGAAACCCGTATTGCCAATACCAACTCACCATGGTTAGCTGGTGTGCAAGTAGGCGATATCCACGCTATTCCTGTTTCGCACGGTGAAGGGAAGTTTGTCGTGACGGCTGAGGAATTCGCTGAGCTCCGTGACAATGGACAAATTTTCAGCCAATATGTTGACTTTGATGGAAAACCAAGTATGGACTCTAAGTACAATCCGAATGGTTCTGTCCATGCCATCGAAGGAATTACTAGCAAGAATGGCCAAATCATCGGTAAGATGGGCCATTCAGAACGTTATGAGGACGGTCTTTTCCAAAACATCCCAGGAAATAAAGACCAGCACCTGTTTACGTCGGCGGTTAAATACTTTACTGGAAAATAAGACTTGCAGATTTTCTAATAGATAGTATCAGTAATGTAAAAGTCATGTAGATTTAGCTCTTGGTGCTACACAAATAAAAATTAGGTATATAAAATGACATACGAAGTAAAATCTCTTAATGAAGAATGTGGTGTTTTCGGTATCTGGGGACATCCAGACGCTGCTAAATTGACCTATTTTGGTCTCCATAGTCTTCAGCACCGTGGTCAGGAGGGGGCAGGAATCCTCTCCAATGATCAGGGACAATTGAAGCGCCATCGTGACATGGGACTTTTATCAGAAGTCTTCAGAAATCCTGCTAATTTGGATAAATTGACGGGAACTGGTGCGATTGGGCATGTGCGTTACGCGACTGCTGGCGAAGCTTCTGTAGATAATATCCAGCCCTTCCTCTTCCGTTTTCACGATATGCAGTTTGGTTTGGCTCATAATGGAAATCTGACCAATGCAGCCTCTCTCAAGAAAGAACTGGAACAAAGAGGAGCGATTTTCAGCGCGACTTCGGACTCGGAAATCTTGGCCCACCTCATTCGTCGGAGTCACAATCCGAACTTGATGGGCAAAATCAAGGAAGCGCTCAGCCTTGTCAAAGGTGGATTTGCCTATATCTTGCTGTTTGAGGATAAGTTGATTGCGGCTCTTGACCCCAATGGTTTCCGTCCCCTTTCTATCGGGAAAATGGCCAACGGAGCGGTGGTTGTTTCCTCTGAAACCTGTGCTTTTGAGGTTATTGGTGCTGAATGGATTCGTGATTTGAAGCCAGGTGAGATTGTGATCATTGATGACAAGGGCATCCAGTATGACAGCTATACAGATGATACCCAGTTAGCAATCTGTTCTATGGAGTATATCTATTTTGCCCGCCCTGATTCTAATATCCACGGTGTCAATGTTCATACGGCACGTAAACGTATGGGTGCCCAATTGGCGCGTGAATTCAAGCATGAGGCGGATATTGTAGTTGGTGTACCCAATTCTTCCCTCAGCGCAGCCATGGGATTTGCGGAAGAATCTGGTTTGCCAAACGAAATGGGTCTTATTAAGAATCAATATACGCAACGCACCTTTATCCAACCGACTCAAGAATTGCGGGAGCAAGGGGTGCGGATGAAACTATCTGCTGTTTCAGGCGTTGTAAGAGGAAAGCGTGTGGTTATGATTGATGACTCTATTGTACGTGGGACGACCTCTCGTCGTATCGTTCAGCTTTTGAAAGAAGCGGGTGCAACTGAGGTTCACGTTGCTATTGGCAGTCCAGCGCTAGCTTATCCATGCTTCTACGGGATTGATATCCAGACCCGTCAGGAGCTGATTGCAGCTAATCATACGGTTGAAGAAACTCGCCAAATCATTGGTGCGGACAGTCTGACTTATCTTTCTGTTGAGGGGTTGATTGAGTCAATTGGGATTGAAACAGATGCGCCAAATGGTGGTCTCTGTGTCGCTTACTTTGACGGTGACTACCCAACACCTCTCTACGACTACGAAGAAGACTATCGTAGAAGTTTGGAAGAAAAGACCAGTTTTTACAAATAGACAATAGATCCTCCATTAAAGAAAAGGAATATAAAAATGGCAAATAAAAATGCATATGCTTCACGTCTCACTACTGACTAAAAGCTAAAGCATTTGTCAGTAGACGCTTTGTCCTATAGGATCAAAGCTAGAGCCCTGACTAGTATTTTTATACTCTTCGAAAATCAAATTCAAACCACGTCAGCTTCACCTTGCCGTACCCAAGTACAGCCTGCGGCTAGCTTCCTAGTTTGCTCTTTGATTTTCATTGAGTATTAGATAAAATAATTGTTTATCTAAAAATACGTCCCAGTCTTTCCCCAAAAAAGAAAAGGAAAAATAAAATGGCAAATAAAAATGCGTACGCTCAATCTGGTGTGGATGTTGAAGCGGGTTATGAAGTTGTTGAACGGATTAAAAAGCACGTGGCTCGTACGGAGCGTGCAGGTGTCTTGGGAGTTCTTGGTGGCTTTGGTGGTATGTTTGACCTTTCAAAGACTGGGGTTAAAGAACCCGTCTTGATTTCAGGGACTGACGGTGTCGGAACTAAGCTCATGCTGGCTATCAAGTACGACAAGCACGATACCATCGGTCAGGACTGTGTGGCCATGTGTGTCAATGATATCATCGCTGCAGGTGCGGAGCCCCTCTATTTCCTTGACTACGTAGCGACAGGGAAGAATGAACCAGCTAAGCTAGAACAAGTTGTCGCTGGTGTGGCAGAAGGTTGTGTGCAGGCAGGTGCTGCCCTCATTGGTGGGGAAACGGCTGAAATGCCTGGCATGTACGGCGAAGATGACTATGACTTGGCTGGTTTTGCGGTCGGTGTGGCTGAAAAATCTCAAATCATTGACGGTTCAAAGGTGGCAGAAGGAGATATTCTTCTCGGACTTGCTTCAAGTGGGATTCATTCCAATGGTTACTCTCTCGTCCGTCGTGTCTTTGCGGATTACACAGGTGAGGAAGTCCTTCCAGAATTGGAAGGCAAGCAACTCAAGGAAGTTCTCCTTGAGCCGACTCGTATCTATGTCAAGGCTGTTTTGCCACTCATCAAGGAAGAGTTGGTCAACGGCATTGCCCACATCACTGGTGGTGGCTTTATCGAAAATGTCCCTCGCATGTTTGCAGCTGACTTGGCTGCTGAGATTGAGGAAAGCAAAGTTCCAGTCTTGCCAATCTTCAAAGCCCTTGAAAAATACGGTCAGATCAAACACGAAGAAATGTTTGAAATCTTCAATATGGGTGTGGGACTTATGCTAGCAGTTAGCCCTGAAAATGTAATTCGTGTCAAGGAATTGTTGGATGAACCAGTCTATGAAATTGGTCGTATCGTCAAGAAAGAAAACGAAAGTGTCATCATCAAATGAAAAAAATAGCGGTTTTTGCCTCTGGTAATGGCTCAAATTTTCAGGTGATAGCGGAACAATTTCCAGTAGAGTTTGTCTTTTCAGACCATCGTGACGCCTATGTGCTCGAACGTGCAGACAAGCTCGGCGTTCTGTCCTATGCTTTTGAACTCAAGGAGTTTGAGAGCAAGGCAGACTACGAAGCGGCCCTTGTCGAACTCTTGGAAGAACACCAGATTGACTTGGTTTGTCTAGCAGGCTACATGAAAATTGTTGGGCCTACTTTACTGGCAGCTTATGAAGGCAGGATTATCAACATTCATCCAGCCTACTTGCCAGAATTTCCAGGAGCTCATGGGATTGAGGATGCTTGGAATGCTGACGTGGATCAGTCTGGTGTGACCATTCACTGGGTAGATTCTGGTGTGGACACTGGTAAGATCATCAACCAAGTACGTGTGCCACGGTTAGCTGATGATACCATCGAAAGCTTTGAAACTCGCATTCATGAGGCAGAGTACAAGTTGTATCCAGAGGTGCTGGATAGCTTGGGAGTGGAGAGGAGGTATGAATTATAAATAAAATTAAATCGTCCCCTTTTTTAAAAACAATTGTATTTTTTTCGACATTTTCAATCTTGTTGTTTGTTGTTGATTCTTTTGACTTGATAACAAAAATATTTGGATTACTTGGTATGAAACCGAATCATATGAATAGTTGGTTAGCATACATAGGCTCTATATCAGGATTGTTGATGACTTCTTATATTTATACCGCCTCTCTCAAGAAGGATAGCGATATTAGAGAGATAGAACAACGTTATAATAATTTACCAATATTAATAATGGGAGTAGAGTTAATAGATAATAAACTTCAGATATCAGCAAAGAATATTGGATTAAATCATGCAATTCTAAAGTATTGGAAATTGAATGAATTTGAAGATCAGAGTGAAAATACTCAACAATTACATGGAACAAAAGGTGACATTAATCAATTTCCAATTGTTGAAAAAGACAATGAATATTCTGAAGGTATACCTCTTGATGAAGGTATAGAAATTTCAAATATTAAAGAAATAATAATTATATATACTGACATTTTTGGAAAAAATTACTATTATAATAAATTCAAAAACGAAAATGGTAAGTTTGAACAATCTCAATATGCGATATTTGATCAAAATAGAACTGAAAAAAATAAAGTAAAAATAAGTAAATGAAAGGAAAAAAGATGACTAAACGCGCTTTAATCAGCGTCTCAGACAAAGCGGGCATTGTTGAATTTGCCAAAGAACTCAAAAAACTCGGTTGGGACATCATCTCAACTGGTGGTACTAAAGTTGCCCTTGATAATGCTGGTGTTGATACCATTGCTATAGATGATGTGACTGGTTTTCCAGAAATGATGGACGGTCGTGTCAAGACCCTTCATCCAAATATCCACGGTGGGCTCCTCGCTCGTCGTGATTTGGATAGTCACCTGGAAGCGGCCAAAGACAATCAAATCGAGCTTATCGACCTTGTAGTGGTCAACCTTTATCCTTTCAAGGAAACGATTCTCAAACCAGATGTGACTTATGCGGAAGCCGTTGAAAACATCGATATCGGTGGTCCCTCTATGCTTCGTTCAGCAGCGAAGAACCACGCTAGCGTAACAGTTGTGGTAGACCCTGCTGACTATACAGTGGTTTTGGACGAGTTGTCAGCCAATGGTGAAACGACTTACGAAACGCGTCAACGTTTGGCAGCCAAGGTTTTCCGTCACACAGCGGCTTATGATGCCTTGATTGCAGAGTATTTCACAGCTCAAGTCGGAGAAAGCAAACCTGAAAAGCTCACTTTGACCTATGACCTCAAACAAGCTATGCGTTACGGTGAGAACCCTCAACAAGACGCGGATTTCTACCAAAAAGCCTTGCCGACAGATTACTCCATTGCTTCAGCTAAACAGCTCAACGGAAAAGAATTATCATTCAATAACATCCGTGATGCTGACGCTGCCATTCGTATCATCCGTGACTTCAAAGACCGTCCAACCGTTGTGGCTCTCAAACACATGAACCCATGTGGAATTGGTCAGGCTGATGACATCGAGACTGCTTGGGACTACGCTTATGAGTCTGACCCAGTGTCTATCTTTGGTGGTATCGTTGTTCTTAACCGTGAGGTGGATGCTGCGACAGCTGAGAAGATGCATGGTGTTTTCCTTGAAATCATCATCGCGCCAAGCTATACGGATGAAGCGCTAGCTATTTTGACTAATAAAAAGAAAACTTGCGTATCCTTGCCTTGCCATTTGACGTACAAGATGCCAGTGAAGCAGAAGCAGAATACACAGGTGTTGTTGGTGGACTTCTGGTGCAAAATCAAGACGTGGTGAAAGAAAGCCCAACTGACTGGCAAGTGGTGACCAAACGCCAGCCAACTGAGACAGAGGCTACTGCTCTTGAGTTCGCTTGGAAGGCTATTAAGTATGTCAAATCAAACGGTATCATCATCACCAATGACCACATGACACTTGGTGTTGGTCCAGGTCAAACCAACCGTGTGGCTTCGGTCCGTATCGCCATTGACCAAGCCAAAGACCGTCTTGACGGCGCTGTGCTTGCTTCCGATGCCTTCTTCCCATTTGCGGATAACGTGGAAGAAATCGCCAAAGCAGGTATCAAGGCTATCATCCAGCCGGGTGGGTCTGTGCGTGACCAAGAATCTATCGAAGCTGCGGATAAATATGGCTTGACTATGGTCTTCACAGGCGTGAGACATTTTAGACATTAAGAACGTTAAAGGGAAGAAAACAGTTTCTTTCCTTTTTTGCGTAAAAATGCGGAGTGAAACAAGATTAAAACGAACGTTTGTGATATAATGTTAGTAAATAATTCGCAAAAGAGGTTGAGGAATGAAGCTGTTAGTTGTCGGTTCGGGTGGTCGTGAACATGCGATTGCTAAGAAGTTGCTTGAGTCAAAAGAGGTAGAAAAGGTTTTTGTTGCCCCTGGGAATGACGGGATGATTCTGGATGGTTTGGAATTGGTAAATATCTCTATTTCCGAACATTTTGAATTGATTGAGTTTGTAAAAGCCAACGATATTGCTTGGTCCTTTATTGGGCCAGATGACGCCCTTGCGGCTGGTATCGTCGATGATTTCCATGTAGCTGGTCTCAAAGCCTTTGGTCCGACAAGATTGGCAGCTGAGCTGGAGTGGTCCAAGGATTTTGCCAAGGAAATCATGGTCAAATACGGCGTTCCGACAGCAGCCTATGGCACATTCTCAAATTTCGAGGAAGCCAAGGCCTACATAGAAGAAAAAGGCGCTCCAATCGTGGTCAAGGCGGATGGCTTGGCGCTTGGGAAGGGTGTCGTTGTTGCGGAGACGGTTGAGCAAGCAGTCGAAGCCGCGCACGAGATGCTTTTGGACAATAAATTTGGCGATAGCGGTGCGCGTGTGGTTATTGAGGAATTCCTTGAAGGAGAGGAATTTTCACTCTTTGCCTTTGTCAATGGCGACAAGTTCTACATCATGCCAACGGCTCAGGACCACAAACGTGCTTATAATGGCGATAAGGGGCCTAACACGGGGGGTATGGGTGCCTATGCGCCAGTTCCTCACTTGCCAGAGAGCGTGGTTGCTACAGCGGTTGACACCATTGTCAAGCCAGTCCTTGAGGGCATGATTAAAGAAGGGCGCCCTTATCTTGGTATCCTTTACGCTGGTCTTATCTTGACAGCGGACGGCCCTAAGGTTATCGAGTTCAACGCTCGCTTCGGAGATCCAGAAACTCAGATTATCTTGCCTCGTCTGACATCTGACTTTGCACAAAATATTACGGATATTCTGGATAGCAAGGAGCCAAATATCACTTGGACAGATAAGGGTGTGACTCTGGGTGTGGTTGTCGCATCCAAGGGCTACCCCCTAGACTATGAAAAAGGTGTCAAGTTGCCAGCCAAGACAGAAGGCGACATTATCACCTATTATGCAGGGGCTAAGTTTGCGGAAAATAGCAGAGCACTGCTGTCAAATGGCGGACGTGTTTATATGCTCGTCACTACTGCAGATACCGTCGAAGACGGACAAAACATTATTTACAGTGAACTCGCCCAACAAAACACAGAAGGGCTCTTCTACCGAACAGATATCGGAAGCAAGGCCATAAAAGATTAACAGATATTATAGTTGTCATGGCGAGCGAAAGCGAATCGAAGTAAGATAATAATCACCGTGGTGAAAAGACCAGAACAGTATCTGTTCTGATCTAGGGAAAATTTGAGACCTTAGATTCAAATTTTAGGAATGAAACCGAATGTTTGCTTCCGTCCCCCCCAAGACCATTATCAAAAAAGAATTAGCAAAAATTCACAAAACACGATAATGGTCGCATAACTTACGAGCGTTAGCGAGTTAATATAGAACAATCACCGCCGTTGTGAAAGAACGATTGAATGACAATCCAATCGTTCAGGGAAATTGGAAGACCTTGGGCTTCCGATTTAGGCATGAGACACCTTTGGTGGCTGCTGCCGTCCCTCACAACCTAAAGTGATTGAAAAAAGAAGGAAAGAGAAGGAAAATTATGACCAAACCAATTATTTCCATCATCATGGGCTCAAAATCCGACTGGGCAACCATGCAAAAAACAGCAGAAGTCCTTGACCGCTTCGGTGTAGCCTATGAAAAGAAAGTTGTCTCCGCCCACCGTACACCAGACCTTATGTTCAAATATGCCGAAGAAGCACGTAGCCGTGGCATCAAGGTTATCATTGCAGGTGCTGGTGGCGCAGCTCATTTGCCAGGCATGGTTGCTGCTAAAACAACCCTTCCAGTCATTGGTGTGCCCGTCAAATCTCGTGCCCTAAGTGGAGTGGACTCGCTCTACTCTATCGTACAGATGCCGGGAGGTGTGCCTGTTGCGACAATGGCTATCGGTGAAGCAGGTGCTACAAATGCGGCCCTCTTTGCCCTCCGTCTCCTCTCAGTAGAGGATCAGGCTATCGCGACAGCTTTGGCTGATTTCGCAGAGGAGCAAAGAAAAATCGCAGAGGAGTCTACAAATGAGCTCATCTAAAACAATTGGAATTATCGGTGGTGGGCAACTTGGTCAAATGATGGCTATTTCTGCTATCTATATGGGGCACAAGGTTATCGCGCTGGATCCTGCGGCGGATTGTCCAGCCTCTCGCGTGGCGGAAATCATTGTGGCGCCTTATAATGACGTGGATGCTCTGCGTCAGTTGGCTGAGCGTTGCGATGTCCTGACTTATGAATTTGAGAATGTAGATGCTGACGGTTTGGATGCTGTCATCAAGGATGGACAACTCCCTCAAGGGACAGACCTGCTCCGCATTTCTCAAAATCGGATTTTTGAAAAGGACTTTCTCTCAAACAAGGCACAAGTCACTGTGGCACCTTACAAGGTTGTGACCTCAAGCCAAGATTTGGCAGACATCGACTTGTCGAAAAACTATGTCCTCAAGACGGCAACTGGTGGCTATGATGGGCATGGACAAAAGGTTATTCGCTCAGAAGCAGACTTGGTAGAAGCCTATGCGCTAGCTGACTCAGCAGACTGCGTTTTGGAAGAATTTGTCAACTTTGATCTTGAAATTTCTGTTATCGTTTCTGGGAATGGCAAGGATGTGACGGTTTTTCCAGTTCAGGAAAATATCCACCGTAACAACATTCTTTCGAAAACCATTGTTCCAGCTCGCATTTCAGAAAGTCTAGCAGCCAAAGCCAAAGCTATGGCAGTGCAAATCGCTGAGCAACTCAACTTGTCTGGAACGCTATGTGTGGAAATGTTTGCGACAGCTAATGATATTACCGTCAATGAGATTGCCCCACGCCCACATAACTCAGGACACTACTCAATCGAAGCCTGCGATTTCTCTCAGTTTGATACCCATATTTTAGGAGTTCTGGGAGCACCATTGCCAGCTATCCACCTGCATGCACCAGCCGTTATGCTCAATGTCCTCGGCCAGCATGTTGAGGCTGCTGAGCAATATGTGACAGAAAATCCAAGCGCCCACCTCCACATGTATGGTAAAATAGAAGCGAAGCACAACCGCAAGATGGGACATGTGACTTTGTTTAGTGATGAACCAGACAATGTGGTTGAGTTTGGGAAAGGGATAGATTTTTAGGACAAGTCTATGATACAAATTATCGTTAATGCTTTTGTTGAAAAGGATAAGACTGGAGCAGTCGTTGAAGTCTTGTATGCTAGTAGTGACCACGAAAAGGTAAAAGCTAAATATGAAGAGCTAGGTGCTCAATACCCTGAAAACTACTTAGCTATCTATGCTTTACCGCTGGATACGGATTTGAATACACTAGATCATTATCCGTCTGTGTTTATTGGGAAAGAGGAGTTTGAGTAGAAATCTTGCTTTACCTAGATAGCTTATTCCCAACAGCTTAAGAAGAAAGGAAAAATGAACAACATGATCGACCGTTACTCTCGCCCTGAAATGGCGAACATTTGGAGTGAAGAAAATAAATACCGTGCTTGGCTTGAGGTGGAAATCTTGGCTGACGAGGCATGGGCTGAGTTGGGGGAAATCCCTAAGGAAGATGTGGCTTTGATTCGCGAGAAGGCGGACTTTGACATCGACCGTATCTTGGAGATTGAGCAGGAGACTCGCCATGACGTAGTTGCCTTTACGCGTGCGGTTTCTGAGACTCTTGGTGAAGAGCGCAAGTGGGTTCATTACGGCTTGACATCAACTGACGTGGTGGATACGGCCTACGGTTACCTCTACAAGCAGGCCAACGACATTATCCGTCGTGACCTTGAAAACTTCACCAACATCATCGCTGACAAGGCTAAGGAGCACAAGTTTACCATCATGATGGGTCGTACCCACGGTGTGCACGCTGAACCGACAACTTTTGGTCTTAAATTGGCCACTTGGTACAGCGAAATGAAGCGTAATATCGAGCGTTTCGAGCATGCGGCTGCTGGTGTGGAAGCTGGTAAGATTTCTGGTGCAGTTGGAAACTTTGCCAACATCCCACCATTCGTAGAGCAATATGTCTGCGACAAATTGGGTATCCGTGCCCAAGAAATCTCAACACAGGTCCTTCCTCGTGACCTTCACGCTGAGTACTTTGCGGTTCTTGCCAGCATTGCGACTTCAATCGAACGTATGGCAACGGAGATCCGTGGTTTGCAAAAATCTGAACAACGTGAAGTAGAAGAGTTCTTTGCTAAGGGGCAAAAAGGGTCTTCAGCAATGCCTCACAAACGCAACCCAATCGGTTCTGAGAACATGACAGGTCTTGCGCGCGTTATCCGTGGTCACATGATAACAGCCTATGAGAACGTGGCTCTCTGGCACGAACGTGACATTTCACACTCATCAGCTGAGCGTATTATCACACCAGATACAACCATTTTGATTGATTACATGCTCAACCGTTTCGGAAACATTGTTAAGAACTTGACAGTCTTCCCAGAAAACATGATCCGCAACATGAACTCAACTTTCGGTTTGATTTTCAGCCAACGTGCTATGTTGACCTTGATTGAAAAAGGAATGACCCGTGAACAAGCTTATGATTTGGTGCAACCAAAAACGGCTTACTCTTGGGACAACCAAGTAGACTTTAAACCGCTTCTGGAAGCAGATCCAGAGGTGACATCACGCCTCACACAAGAAGAAATCGATGAAATCTTCAACCCTCTTTATTACACTAAACGAGTGGATGATATCTTTGAACGTCTTGGTTTAGGATAATTAGAATAAAAATCGAAGTTCTATTACTCTATTTACTGGAATAGAAGAAATTCGATTTTTATTGTTTATTAAAGCTTTTTGATAAAAAGATTACCAATATTTTATACTCAATGAAAATCAAAGAGCAAACTAGGAAGCAAGTCGCAGGCTGCTCAAAACACTGTTTTGAGGTTGTAGATGAAACTGACGAAGTCAGTAACCATATATACGGCAAGGCGACGCTGACGTGGTTTGAAGAGATTTTAGAAGAGTATTAGTAAAATTTCAACTAATTTAATCGATCTTCATTGACATATAGAAAATATATTTTTAATGTCATATAATAAGCATAGAAAAAGCCCAAGCAAGGCTTAGGCTTTCTTCTTAGTGATCACGGTCACATGAAATGAATTTGATTTTGTAGTAATCTGCGCGTTTATATGTTTCGCTGTATGCGAGAACTTGACCAGTAGACTCTAGTTTAGTCGTCTTGGTTTGTAAAACGGTTGGGAATTGTTCATCGACTCCGAGGACCGAAGCCGCATGTTCTGGAGTTGGAAATGCTATTTCATTGATTTCTTCAAAATGTTCATCATTCATGTGAATGTGGTAATCCAATTTGAAACGGTTATAGATAGAGCTATAATATTCAAGATTTGGATAATTTGCGTTGATGTATTGTTCTGGAATGTAAGATGTATGGTAGATGTAGACAACACCACCTGTTTCGCGTACACGTTCAATCTTGTAGTAGAACTGATCTCCGCGTAGTCCGAGTTTTTCTAAGTAGCTTAGTTTGTTTCCACGCTCGATAGAAAGGACGGTAACTTTATCATCTTTAGTTTCAAAAACTTCTACATCTGAAAACTCTACGAGTTTGTGTTTGCGTGCGCGTGAAACGAATGTCCCCTTTCCTTGTTGACGGACAATATAGCCATCCTTGGCAAGGTCGTTTAAGGCGCGGACAACTGTGATAGAACTTACATCATACATTGCAATCAATTCAGCTTCAGTGTAGAATTTATCTCCACTGGCAAATTGACCAGAAATGATTTTGTTCTTTAACTCATCTTTAATATATTGATACTTTGGAATTGCCATATTTTCACCTCGATTTTCCTTCTCCACTAAAAATTTTACCATAAAACTGGAAAGAATAGTAGCCTTTTGAATAAAAAAATTAGAATAATAGGCTATAAGGTTAATTTACATAGGAATAAATAGAAAAACATACATTTTTATACATGGTACTAAAATGTTGTCATGACTATAGATTACAAGATTTTTATAAGTTTTTTGTGTAAAATTTAGTGAAAAATGAAAAAAATTGTGAAAGCCTATTGACAAATGCAAGATATTGAGATATATTTACTATATCAACAAATGAAAGCGCAAACTTTAATTGTCAGAAGGTAAGAATATGACACGATTTGAGATACGGGATGATTTTTATCTCGATGGAAAATCATTTAAGATTTTATCTGGCGCCATTCATTATTTTAGAGTTCCTCCAGAAGATTGGTATCATTCGCTCTATAATTTGAAGGCTCTTGGTTTTAATACAGTAGAGACTTATGTGGCCTGGAATTTACATGAGCCTCGTGAGGGTGAGTTTCACTTTGAAGGGGCTCTGGATTTGGAGCGGTTTCTCCAGACAGCGCAGGATTTGGGTCTCTACGCTATCGTTCGTCCCTCTCCCTTCATTTGTGCGGAGTGGGAATTCGGTGGCTTACCAGCTTGGCTTTTAACCAAAGACATGAGGCTTCGTTCATCAGACCCTGCATATATTGAGGCTGTTGGTCGCTACTATGACCAGCTCTTGTCACGATTGGTTCCACATTTGTTGGACAATGGTGGCAATATCCTTATGATGCAGGTTGAAAATGAGTATGGTTCTTATGGAGAAGATAAGGCTTACCTAAGAGCAATTCGACAGTTGATGGAAGATCGTGGCGTAACCTGTCCACTCTTTACATCAGATGGCCCATGGCGAGCTACTCTGAAAGCTGGAACCTTAATCGAAGATGATCTATTTGTAACAGGAAACTTTGGTTCTAAGGCACCTTACAACTTTTCACAGATGCAGGAATTCTTTGATGAGCATGGTAAGAAATGGCCGCTCATGTGTATGGAGTTCTGGGATGGCTGGTTCAATCGCTGGAAAGAACCGATTATCACACGGGATCCAAAAGAGTTGGCAGATGCAGTTCGAGAGGTTTTGGAACAAGGCTCTATCAATCTCTACATGTTCCACGGTGGTACAAACTTTGGCTTCATGAATGGTTGTTCAGCTCGAGGGACCCTGGACTTGCCACAAGTTACGTCTTATGATTATGATGCCCTTCTGGATGAAGAAGGAAATCCAACTGCCAAATATCTAGCAGTCAAGAAGATGATGGCGACACATTTTCCAGAGTATCCGCAGTTGGAACCGCTCTATAAGGAAAGTATGAAAGTAAATGCTATTCCACTAGCTGAAAAAGTTTCCTTGTTTGAAACCTTGGATAGCTTATCTAGTCCTGTAGAAAGTCTCTATCCTAAAAAGATGGAGGAGTTGGGACAAAGTTATGGCTACCTACTTTATCGAACAGAAATAAACTGGGATGCAGAAGAAGAAAGACTTCGTATCATTGATGGTCGAGATAGGGCCCAGCTTTATGTCGATGGTCAGTGGGTTGAAACCCAATATCAGACAGAGATTGGGGAAGATATTTTTTATCAAGGTGAAAAGAAAGCGCTGTCTAGATTGGATATCTTGGTAGAAAATATGGGGCGTGTCAACTATGGACATAAGTTCTTAGCAGATACGCAACGTAAAGGAATCCGAACAGGTGTCTGCAAGGATTTACACTTCTTACTTAATTGGAAACAATATCCACTACCACTGGATAATCCTGAGAAAATTGATTTTTCAAAAGGATGGACAGAAGGACAGCCAGCCTTTTACGCTTATGACTTTACAGTCGAGGAGCCGAAAGATACTTACCTAGACTTATCTGAGTTTGGTAAGGGAGTTGCTTTTGTCAATGGGCAGAATCTAGGACGTTTTTGGAACGTCGGCCCAACCCTCTCGCTTTATATTCCTCATAGCTATCTCAAGGAAGGTGCTAATCGCATCATTATCTTTGAAACAGAAGGTGAATATAAAGAAGAGATTCATTTAACTCGTAAACCTACACTAAAACACATAAAGGGGGAAAACTTATGACAATTGTAGGATGCCGTATCGATGGACGTTTGATCCACGGACAAGTAGCCAATCTATGGGCTGGAAAACTAAATGTTTCACGTATTATGGTTGTAGATGACGAAGTTGTCAACAATGACGTTGAAAAGAGTGGTTTGAAACTTGCGACACCACCAGGTGTGAAATTGAGTATTTTGCCAATTGAAAAAGCGGCAGCCAATATTCTTGCTGGTAAATACGATAGCCAACGTCTCTTTATCGTGGCTCGTAAGCCAGACCGCTTCCTTGGTTTGGTAGAAGCAGGTGTACCACTTGAAACCCTTAATGTTGGGAATATGTCTCAAACACCAGAAACTCGCGCTATTACACGTTCTATCAACGTAGTGGACAAGGATGTGGAAGACTTCCACAAATTGGCAGAAAAAGGTGTTAAACTTACTGCTCAAATGGTTCCAAATGATCCAGTTTCAGACTTTTTGAGCTTATTAAAATAGGAAAAATTTTTTAGGAGGTCATTGTTATGATACAATGGTGGCAAATTTTACTTCTCACTTTGTACTCAGCTTATCAAATCTGTGATGAGTTGACAATCGTTTCATCTGCAGGTTCCCCTGTATTTGCTGGTTTCATTACTGGTTTAATCATGGGAGATGTGACTACTGGTCTGCTTATCGGTGGTAACTTGCAACTGTTCGTTCTTGGGGTTGGTACCTTCGGTGGTGCTTCTCGTATCGACGCAACTTCTGGTGCGGTTCTTGCGACAGCCTTCTCTGTTTCACAAGGAATTGATACAGCACTTGCGATTACAACAATCGCTGTGCCAGTAGCGGCTCTCTTGACATACTTCGACGTTCTTGGACGTATGACAACTACTTTCTTTGCTCACCGTGTGGATGCTGCAATCGAACGCTTTGACTATAAAGGTATTGAACGCAACTACTTGCTTGGTGCGATTCCTTGGGCTTTATCTCGTGCCCTTCCAGTCTTCTTTGCCCTTGCTTTTGGTGGTGAATTTGTACAACACGTAGTAGACTTCGTTACAAAATACCAATGGGTTGCAGATGGTTTGACACTCGCAGGACGTATGCTTCCAGGTCTTGGATTTGCAATCTTGCTTCGTTACCTTCCAGTTAAACGTAACCTTCACTACCTTGCAATGGGATTTGGTTTGACAGCTATGTTGACTGTTCTTTACTCATACGTAACAGGTCTTGGTGGCGCTGTTGCTGGTATCGTAGGTACTCTACCGAAAGATGTTGCTGAAAAAATTGGTTTCGTGAACAACTTCAAAGGTTTGTCTATGATTGGTATCTCTATCGTAGGTATCTTCCTTGCAGTGCTTCACTTCAAAAATAGCCAAAAAGTAGCTGTAGCAGCACCTTCTACACCATCAGAAAGTGGGGAAATCGAAGATGACGAATTCTAATTACAAACTTACAAAAGAAGATTTTAATCAAATCAACAAACGTAGCTTGTTTACTTTTCAATTAGGTTGGAACTACGAACGTATGCAAGCTTCTGGTTACCTTTACATGATCCTGCCACAATTGCGTAAAATGTATGGTGATGGAACTCCTGAATTGAAAGAAATGATGAAAGTTCATACTCAATTCTTCAATACTTCACCATTCTTCCATACCATTATCGCTGGTTTTGACCTTGCCATGGAAGAAAAAGATGGTGTAGGTTCAAAAGATGCCGTTAACGGTATCAAGACAGGTTTGATGGGACCATTTGCTCCTCTTGGAGATACAATCTTTGGTTCGCTTGTACCTGCTATCATGGGATCTATCGCAGCAACTATGGCTATCGCTGGCCAACCTTGGGGTATCTTCCTTTGGATTGCAGTTGCAGTAGTGTATGACATCTTCCGTTGGAAACAGTTAGAATTTGCCTACAAAGAAGGGGTTAACCTTATCAACAACATGCAAAGTACATTGACAGCTTTGATTGACGCTGCATCTGTACTTGGTGTCTTCATGATGGGTGCTCTTGTAGCCACAATGATCAACTTTGAAATTTCTTATAAATTGCCAATCGGTGAAAAGATGATTGATTTCCAAGACATCTTGAACCAAATCTTCCCACGTTTGCTTCCAGCAATCTTTACTGCCTTTATCTTCTGGTTGCTTGGTAAGAAAGGTATGACCTCTACTAAAGCTATCGGTATCATTATCGTTCTTGCAGTAGGTCTTTCTGCCCTTGGTCACTTTGCATTTGGAATGGGACCTAAATAAGTTTTATGGTAAAATCATTAATTTTGGTCAGCCATGGTCGCTTCTGTGAGGAGCTTAAAGGCAGCACAGAAATGATTATGGGTCCACAAGACAATATTCATGCAGTGGCTCTTCTTCCAGAAGACGGTCCAGAAGAATTTACTGCAAAATTTGAAGCTGCTATTGAAGGATTGGATGATTTCTTAGTCTTTGCGGATCTTCTCGGTGGAACACCATGTAACGTGGTAAGCCGTTTGATTATGGAAGGTCGTGATATTGACCTTTACGCAGGGATGAATCTTCCAATGGTGATTGAATTTATCAATGCGAGCCTTACAGGTGCAGATGCGGACTATAAGAACCGTGCTGCAGAAAGCATTGTGAAAGTTAATGACCTGTTAGCTGGCTTCGATGATGACGAAGATGAATAAGATGTGACAACGTGAAAATCACAGGGAAAATAGGCGATAGGAGGATGGAGCGTTGCTCCGACGATAATCGGTCTTTTTCCCAAAGATTTTAGTTGGAACTCAATTCAATTCATGTGACAACGTGAAAATCGTTAGAGCATTTTATATAGAATATACATGGGAATGGGGCTTACTCCCATTCCCATATTTAATAGAAAAAGAGGAATTCAATGTTACATTATACAAAAGAAGATTTGATTGAATTGGGTGCAGAAATCACTACACGTGAAATCTACCAACAACCAGATGTATGGAAAGAAGCTTTTGAATCTTATCAAGAAAAGCGTGAAGAAATTGCAGCCTTTCTGCAAGGGATTGCTGATAAACATGACTATATTAAGGTTATCTTGACAGGTGCTGGGACTTCTGCTTATGTGGGAGATACCTTGGTACCTTACTTTAAGGAAGTCTATGACGAACGCAAATGGAATTTCAATGCTATTGCGACAACTGATATTGTTGCCAATCCAGAAACTTATTTGAAAAAAGATGTGGCAACTGTCCTTGTGTCTTTTGCTCGTAGTGGGAACTCGCCTGAAAGTGTGGCGACTGTTGATTTGGCCAAAGCCTTGGTGGATGAGCTTTACCAAGTGACCATTACTTGTGCTGCAGATGGGAAATTGGCTCTTCAAGCTCATGGAGATGACCACAATCTCTTGCTCTTGCAACCAGATGCTTCTAATGATGCTGGCTTTGCTATGACTTCTAGCTTTACGTCTATGATGTTGACAGCTCTCTTGGTCTTTGATCCTACAGAATTTGCTGTTAAAGCTGAACGTTTTGAAGTTGTATCTAGTCTTGCCCATAAAATTCTAGACAATGCAGAAGATGTCAAAGAACTTGTTGATCTAGACTTTAACCGTGTCATCTATCTAGGCGCTGGTCCTTTCTTTGGACTTGCTCATGAAGCTCAGCTCAAGATTTTGGAATTAACAGCTGGTCAAGTGGCGACCATGTATGAAAGCCCAGTCGGCTTCCGTCACGGTCCAAAATCTCTTATTAACGAAGATACAGTTGTTTTGGTCTTTGGTACAACGACAGACTACACTCGTAAGTACGACTTGGACTTGGTTCGTGAAGTTGCTGGTGATCAGATTGCTCGTCGTGTTGTGCTTTTGAGTGATCAAGCCTTTGGTCTTGAAAATGTCAAAGAAGTGGCCCTTGGCTGTGGCGGTGTCTTGAATGATATTTACCGTGTCTTCCCTTACATCGTTTATGCCCAACTCTTTGCCCTATTGACTTCACTTAAAGTAGAAAATAAACCTGATACACCGTCTCCTACAGGTACGGTAAACCGTGTGGTACAAGGTGTGATCATCCACGAATATCAAAAGTAAGGCAGTGTTTATGAATTCTTGACAAGAGGATTTGTATATCATCAGACAAACCATAGATTGTCAATTCGCTTTCTATGGTTTGTTTGCTTAAGAGAAATAGTAAAAGGAGAACAGAATGAAAGCATACACAGAGCGTGTATTTGGAAATGTAGCGGGCAAGAATGTCTTAGCCTATCGTTTCGAGACAGACGGTGGCTACCAACTTGAGGTTATGACTTATGGTGCGACCATCTTGCGCTATGTCACACCTGACAAGGCTGGAAATTTTGCCAATGTTATTTTGGGATTTGATGACTTTGATAGCTATGTAGGCAATAGTCCCAAGCATGGAGCGAGCGTAGGTCCTGTGGCAGGCCGTATTGCAGGTGCGACCTTTGAGCTCAATGGCAAGACCTATGACCTTGAAGTTAATAATGCTAGCAACTGTAACCACAGTGGTTCAACTGGCTGGGATTCTAGCTTGTTTGAACTAGTTGAAGTGAGCGACCATGGCTTGACCCTCTACACAGAGCGTACAGATGGGACAGGAGGATTTCCTGGAAATCTCAAGATTTGGATCAGTTACCACTTAGAAGAAACTGGTGCCTATGAAATCAGCTACAAGGTGACGACCGATCAAGATACGCTGGTCAATCCAACCAACCACAGCTATTTCAACTTGTCTGGTGATTTTACGCAGACGATTGACCGCCATGTCTTCCAACTAAATACAGAGGGCATTTACCCAATCGCTCCCGACGGTGTTCCTGCAAAAACTCCAGATGCCAATCGTGATGTGGTCAAACATATCTATAATGGTGCCTTGTTGAAGGATATCTTTGCAGAAGAAGATGAGCAAATCCAACTGGTATCTGGTTTGGATCATCCATTTGCCCTTCCTGCAGGTCATGACAATGCTGGGTTCCTTTATGATCAAAACTCAGGTCGCTTCCTGCTTTTCAAGACAGAGGCTCCTTGCTTTGTGGTCTACACAGCAAACTTTGTGGATGAGAGTGTCATCATAGGAGGTCAGCCAATGGTACAGCACAATGGGATTGCCCTTGAAGCGCAAGCTTTACCAGATGCCATTCACAGTGACCTCAAAGATCAAGTCATTCTCAAAGCCGGTCAAACCTTCACCAGTAAGACACGTTATGAGCTTGTTGTGAAATAAAAGGATAGGAATTTCTACTTTTGGGATGAATAGTATTTACCTTATAACATTAGTAGAAATGGGCAAAGAATAGGAAAATATGTTATAATTTAATATTGAAAATACCTGTCCTATCTAAAGGATAAAAGGAGAAAAAATGAAGAAAATTGTATTTGCTAGCGCCTTGGCTTTGACTTTAGCTGGAGCAGTTTTGACAAATGATGTTCTAGCTAATGACAGATTGGTGGCAACACAATCTGCTGATGGTAGAAATGAAAATGTCTTGAGTTCAGAAGTGCTTAACCCTGCTAGTGGCAATGTTTTGGTTGGATTAAAGGGAGAATTTTTGACTCCAGACCAACAAGCTATCTTAGATGCCATCAATGCTATCCGTAAAGAAGCAGCTGATGAAGGTTTGGTAGATAAGTATGTCCCTATCAAATGGTCTACTGACCTAGAAAAGGCAGCTTTTACCAGAGCTGCAGAAGCATCTGTAACTATGGACCATACTCGTCTTTCTGATAAAGAAATCTGGAGCGCCTTCCCATCAGGAAACAGTGTACTAGGAGAAAACTTGGGTTGGAACCATGATGGTTTCTTAAAAGCTCTTGAACAATGGCGTGCTGAAAAAGCAGATTACTTGAAGAAAAAATCAGGTGGTTCAGCAAAAGGTGGCTCTGGTCATTATGAAACTTTGATTAGCCCTAAATTTACACACATGGGGATTGCTGCCTTTAAGAACCCAAACAACCCATATAATGCCGTAACGATTGCTCAGGCTTTTGGTGATGCTGCTACTTCAGAAGAATTGGTAGGCAGTTACGGTCCTGCTATTCAGTATGCAGAAGTGACTTCATCTAATTTGTCAACAGTTAAAAATAAAGCAGTTGTTGTTGAAAAATCGCTGAAAGAATTTAGAACTTCTAGCTCAGACCAATCTGGTTGGGTGAAAACAGATGGAAAATGGTATTTCTATGAATCAGGTGATTTGAAGACAGGCTGGGTGAAAACAGGTGGTAAATGGTACTACTTAGATGACCTAGGTGTTATGCAGACTGGATTTGTAAAAGTAGATGGTAGCTGGTATTACTTGAGTAGCTCAGGTGCTATGTTTACAGGCTGGGGTACAGACGGAAATAGATGGTTCTACTTTGATGGCTCAGGAGCTATGAGGACAGGCTGGCTCAAAGAAAATGGAGTTTGGTACTACCTTGATGCGTCTGGTATCATGAAGACAGGTTGGTTTAAAGTTGGCCAATACTGGTACTATGCATATGGCTCAGGAGCTTTGGCAGTCAGCACAACAACACCAGACGGTTATAAAGTAAATGGCAACGGTGAATGGGTAAACTAGAAACTAAAGGAGTTGCTTTAACAACTGTAGATAACCTATATTTGTTACTATAATTTTAAAGATGGAGAGAAGAGATTGCTTCCTCCATTTTTTATTTTTCGTTGACAGCTTTTTTACTGCTAAACAGTTAATTACTTAGTTACTTGATTTTTCCTATCCGTTCAATTGCATATCTATCCCTAGAATCTTTTAAAAAGTTGATGTATAATGGAAAGAGTTGTATATTTTACTATGAATTAATATGCTAATTTAAAAATGTAAAAAGAGGGGAATATGAATTTCAAAACTAGTGGAGAAGAAAGACAGAATTTCTCATTAAGAAAATTGGCAGTTGGCCTTGTATCTGTGGCAGTTGCGTGTTTCTTTTTGATGGGGACTGGCCTACAGACTGTATCTGCCCAAGAATCTCATACCGTTAATTATACTTATGTTTTAGAGTCGGACTTGACTGATGGAGAGAAGGCTCTCTTGGTTACATCCCTACCACAAGTAGCGGAAGAAACAGACGCTACCTACTATCTGGTTTATCGAGCAAATCAAGTATTGCCCAATACGGGTACTAGCTCTCCATTAGGGACTCTTGCCTTGGTAGCTGGCCTTAGTTTATTGGTTGTAGTAGTTTTTAAGGGATCTGATGGTAAGAACAAGATTAGTCGATTCTTGTTAGTAACCAGTCTAGGCAGTCAGTTGCTGTCTCCAACTGTCCTTGCTTTGACTAGCGAGACACTAGCTGCTTATAACACCCAATTATCGGTCCAGGCAGGAGATGCCTTACCAGTTCCGGTTGATATTCCTGGTTATACTTATCTAGGATATGTGGAAAATAAGCCAGCTCTTTCTGTACCGACAACTAGCAAACCAGCAGAATCTACTGGAAATCAAGAGATTAAATTAGAAAACAGTCAATCTAAGGAAATGGTTACTACTCATTCAGCAGATTCGACTATGGGAACTGAATTTGTCAAGCAGTCAAATGACAGCAAGGCTAACTTAGAAAATGTAGATATCTCAGCAGCTACGGCTCCATCTTCTAAAAATGAGGATACTAGTCAGCAACCAGCAGTTCCTCAGAGTCAGGAAAGCAAGGATACGAATGTTGTCAAAGGAGGGGAGGCAGACCAAAAACCAGCACCAGTCACAGAGTCTGCAACAAATTCAAGCCAAACTGATGGGAATCAAGAACAGATAAATCCAGTACCGCCAGCTTCGCAAAGCCCAGTGGTAGAGAATCAGCAAGGAGGAACATCTTCTCCTGTAGAGCCTCAACCACAAGAAAATAATGAAACTGTAGTACAAGCAAAAGGTACACAAGAGTCAGGTCATGAGGGCGAATCTCTGGTTCAATCAGAACTACCAGTTTACACAGGTCCTCAGGAGGGAGCTCCAGTTGAGCCAACAGTGCCAGAGTCTACAGAAGTTGTTAGCAGTAAGGGCACGCAAGAGCCCGGTTATGAGGGTGAAGCTTTAGTTCAACCCGTTCAGCCATCTTACACAGGCCCAATCAGCACTCAAGGCACGCAAGAGCCCGGCCATGAGGGTGAGGCTCTGGTTCAATCAGAACTACCAGTTTACACAGGTTCTCAGGAGGGAACTCCAGTTGAGCCAACAGTGCCAGAGTCTACAGCAGTTGTTAGCAGTAAGGGCACGCAAGAGCCCGGCCATGAGGGTGAAGCCTTAGTTCAACCCGTTCAGCCATCTTACACAGCCCCAATTAGTACCCAAGGTACGCAAGAGCCCGGTCACGAGGGCGAGGCCCTGGTTCAATCCGTTCAACCGTCTTATATAGAACCCATTAGCACCAAAGGTACACAAGAGTCAGGTCACGAAGGTGAAGCTGCTGTAGCAGAGGCTCTTCCTGAACTGCCTTTGACAAGTAATCATCGTACAGTAACAGAAACCATTCCTCATGAAACTGAAGAAATTGAAGATGCGACTATCTTAAAAAATCACCGAGAAATTGCTCAGAAAGGAAAAGACGGTTTACGAACAATCGAGTATGCAGATTATCTCGTAGATGGTAAGGTGGAAGCTAGCAAGGAAATCTCACGTACAGAAGTAGAGCCAACAAAAGAGATTGTCAAGGTTGGTAGTCTTGTTAAAACCAAACCAAGGGTTGAAATTGCTAATCTGGTTAAAGATGAGAGCAAAAAAGCAGTAGCAGTCAACTATCACCTAGATGACCCAACGTCTGCTTTTGTTAAGGCCAAGGCCCAAATTTACCAAAATGGAACATTGGTCAAAGAGGTGAACTTGAAAGATCCATCAGCCCAACAAACGATTGATGGATTGGACTACTATACGTCATACAATCTTAAGACTTACCTGACCTATAATCTAGGACAATCTGATCAGGAAAGTACAGAAGTATCAACGAAAGATTTTCAGTTAGACTATAAAAAAATTGAAATCAAAGATGTGGATGAAGTGGGGCTCTATGGTAAGGAAGATGGTCACTACCGTCGTTATCTGAACTTATCAGAAGTACCAAGTGATTTGTCACCTTATTTTGTCAAAGTCAAATCAGACAAGATGAAGGAAATGCTGCTACCAGTTAGCTCTATTAAGGAAACAGATGATGGGAAATACAAGGTAACCGTTGCCTTCAATGAATTGGTTCAAGAGGAAGGTTCAACATATAAGGATAGCTATAGCTTCACAATTGATAAGCAAAAGCTTGCCAAGGACGGTGTCTATACTTCCTTTAAGAAACTGATTGCTGCCATGCAAGGTAATCTCGCTGGAACCTTTAAACTTGGAGCTGATATGACAGCTGATGAGGTGTCCTTAGCTAAGGGACAAACCAGCTATGTGACAGGAACTTTCACTGGTAACCTTATCGGTGCGAGTGATGGGCAGCCGTTTGCGATTTATGACCTCAAGACAGCCTTGTTTGATAACTTGACCAAGGCTACTGTGAAAGATATTGATCTTAAAGCAGTAGCGATTAAGAGTCAAGATGACACAGCTAGCCTAGCAAAAGTAGCTACTAACAGCCAGATCAGTAATGTAGCTGTAGAAGGTCAATTGACAGGTAGCAAGTCAGTTGCAGGTTTGGTAGCGAAGGCTCAGGATACAGAAATAACCAATAGTTCCTTTACAGGTAGCATTCAGGCCAAGCATGCGGATGCCTCTCCTTACTATGTAGGAGGTATAGCAGGGCTCTTATCTGGTAATAAGGCTAAGATTGATAAGGTAGCTGTTGATGCAAGTATTTCTAGCAATGCCCGCAACAATGACCAATTTGCCGGAGGTATTGTAGGGAAAGTTCAAAGTGGTGCTTTGGTCTCTCATGCGCTAGCAAGTGGAACCATCCTCAACACAACAACCTACCCACGCGTTGGAGGTATAGCAGGTTCGACATGGCAAAATGGCCGTATCCATCATGTCGTTAGCATAGTTAATACTGGAGACGGCTATGCCATCACAGGAGACCAGTACAGGGGAGCGGACATCAAAGATGCCAGCACTGTTGTTGAGAACAAGAAGGCCGATCTCTATGCGACCCCAATTACCCAAGACCAGGCCAAAGAAAAGGTTCAGTCATATGGGATGACAGTGACACTAAACGATACAGGTCAAACACTCAAGGCCAATCAGCACAGTGTGGACTATACTCAGTTAAGCCAAGGTCAAGCTAGTCGAAAAGTTGCTTATCATAATATTGAGAAATTGATGCCTTTCTATAATAAAGAGCTAGTGGTTCACTATGGAAATCAAGTTGATCCTACGGATAAGCTTTATACTACAGAACTGCTGGATGTTGTACCAATGAAGGACAATGACATCATCACAGATATTCAGGCCAATAAAGCAGCAATCAATAAACTTATGTTGCATTTTGCTGACAATACAATCAGTTATCTGGACGTCGCTTACAAAGATGACTTCAAAAATACACAAATTGCAGAGTACAGCGTAGCAGGTAAACCCTTTATCTTTACGCCAGAGGCCTTTCTATCTGACTATACGAAAGTGACCAATCAGGTATTAGCAGATTTGCAAGGGGTCGAATATGACTCGGCAGCCATGAGAAAAGTTCTGGGCATTGAGGCAGATGCGTCACTTGATCCACTATATTTGGACAAAGAATTTGAAAACGTCAAGGCTAATATCGGTGAACATCTCCGTAAAGTACTAGCCATGGACAAGTCTATCAATACGATGGGAGATAGTGTAGCGACCTACATCAGCGAGAAAATCAAGAACAACAAGGAAGCTTTCTTGCTTGGTTTGACCTACCTCAATCGCTGGTACAATATCAACTACGATCACATCAATACCAAGGACCTCAATACCTATAAGTTTGACTTTGATGGCAATAGCACAGCTTCAACCTTGGATACTATCATTGCCCTAGGTCAGAGCGGTATGGAAAATCTCAAGGCATCAAATAATCCAAGTGCCTATGAAATAACCCTGGCTGCTGCAAAAGGTCGTAAGACAGTGACGGATTTACTAGAGTCTTACAGAAAACTCTTCCTACCAACCAAAACCAATAATGAATGGTTGAAGACAAATACCAAGGCCTATATCGTAGAGAGTAAATCAGCGATTCCAGAAGTGCGTACCAAACAAGAGTCAGCTACACCAGATAGTAAGTATACGCTGGGAGTCTATGACCGTATTACGGCACCAAGTTGGAAATTAAAAAACATGCTCCTACCACTATTGACATTGCCAGAAGAAGATGTTTATGTGATTTCAAATCTTTCTACCTTGGCCTTTGGTGGTTACGAACGTTACCGTGACCGTATCAATAATACAGTCTTATCAGGAGAAGAACTGCGTCAGTATGTTCGTGGCAAGGTCGACCAGTCGGCTGAATGGCAGCGAGACCACTACGATATCTGGTACCATCTCCTTTCACCAGAATACAAAGAAAAACTCTTCCGTTCAGTCATGGTTTCAGATGGCTTTGGTATGAAAGATAGCAATAGTAATTATTACTGGGCTACCCTGTCTGATAAGGCCATTGATTCTATCTACAACTTCTTTGGACCAACTGGTAAGTGGTATGGGGAAAGTAAAGGAGCTGGAGCCTATGCCAACGGTTCTGAGGTCCACTATGTCAGCGACCGCTTGTTGGATAAATACGGAACATCAGTCTATACCCATGAAATGGTTCATAATTCTGACGGACATATTTACTTTGAAGGAAAAGGTCGTCGTGAAGGATTGGGAGCAGAGTTGTATGCCCTAGGATTGTTGCAATCTGCTGACAGTCTAGATAAGGATGCTATTGTCTTGAATACTCTCTATAAAGGGGATAAGGATTCACCAACTCGCTTGCATACTTATGATCCGACAAGCCGCTTCACATCAGCCGCAGCCTTGCAAGAGTATGTGCACGGTATGTACGATGTCTTGTACACCTTGGATGCTATGGAAGCAAGTGCCATTTTAACGAAGTCAAATGATGTCAAGAAAAAATGGTTTAGAAAAATAGAGAATTTCTACATTGAGGACAAGTACCATAAACAAACGCATGCAGGAAACTCTGTTCGTCCATTGACAGATGCTGAAGTAAGTAAACTAACTAGTCTGGATGCCTTGATTGACAATGATATCATCAACCGTCGGGCTTACCGTGATAAGAGTGACTATACTCGTAATGGCTATCATCTTATCAGCATGTTCTCACCGATTTATGCTGCTCTCAGCAATCCAAAGGGTGCGCCTGGTGACATCATGTTTAGAAAGACAGCCTACGAATTGTTGGCAGAAAAAGGATACCAAGATGGATTCTTACCATATGTATCCAACCAATACGCAGAAGAAGCTAAACGCAAAGGGGACATTACCTATTCAGATTGGCACCGAAAAGATGTAGGACTCATCACTGATAGTCTCGTCTTGAAAAATGTCTTTGCCAACAAATACACGTCATGGGCTGATTTCAAGAAGGATATGTTTGATCAACGTATTCGCAAGCAAGACCAGTTGAAACCAATCACCATTCAGTATGAACTTGGTGTACCAGACAGCAGCAAGGAGATTACAATCCGTTCAGCTGCCCAAATGCAAGAACTCATCGATCAAGCAGTGGCGAAGGATGTGGCTAACATTGACCGTACGACAAGCCATGCTCCTGCAAGCTGGGTACATCTCTTAAAACAAAAAATCTACAATGCCTACCTACGTAGCACAGATGATTTCAGAAAATCGATTTATAAATCATAAGAAAACTCCCCCAAGCTATCCTGTCTAATCCAGTCCATCTTGCAGATGGTCAGTCTTTGTGATAGAATAGCATAAAGTCCTTTTGAGGGGGAACTTGCTAGGAAATCCCCAAGCATTGTAACGGATGAACCACCCTCGCCTTTTTGTGAGGGTGGTTTTTCCTTTGTAAGCAGAAAATAAGAGAGAAAGAGTCTACATCATGTCGAGAATTGTCACTATTCATCCAGCCAAGGAAATCCATCGCTATGGTTTTGAGAGTACCCAGGTCTATCGTGCCCGTATAGCACGACATCTGGGTTTGGAATATGTTCACCTTGTATCGAGTCCTCAGCTTCGTCCTGATTGGAAGAAAGATTTAATCAAGTTAGGATTTTTAGAAAAGGAACTGCTCTGTGTTCCTCATAGTTTTTCAGATATAGGCCATGCAGACTTATCAGTGAGACCAGAAAGCTTAACTTTAGCAGACGGAGATCAGGTGGAGCTCAATGAGGATGGTTTTGTGGCCTCAGTTACCTTAGCAGATGGCTCGGGGAGATATTACTATACCAAGGGGCCCTTCTTGTTTGAAGATTTCAAGGAGAAGGAACTTCGTTGGTATCATGAAAATGGAGAATTGGCTCTTGAAGGACGCTTTATCGATCCCTTTAAAGAACCCTCTCCTGTCACTATCTTTTACCCAGAATACATTTACCGCATAGGAGGAGAAATCCGTTCTGAAGAGGACTTGCTGGTTAAGTTCTTAGCCAGATGGGCCCAGCAAACCGACCTCTTCATACGTGACCAACAAATCGTTCCCAAACCTAGCCTCTGGCGTTATATGGAAAACACGGATAAAAATTACTATGAAGTCGTCCATGAAAATGTCATGCGAGACTTACGCCTCGCCAATCTACGCAAGGCAAACAGATATCTAGTTGCCAGTGAAGTGTTGACTGATACTTTGGCGAAACAAGGGTATGATACCAAGTTTTTACCACCTATGTTTACAGAAAATCCCGGTCAAATAAAAGAAGTGGGACCTGTGCTAGACTATTGCTTAGTGGGTCATATGGGAGAAGGCAAGAACGTTGAACTTGTCATTGAAGCCTTTATCGAACTCTACAAACGTGGTTCCAAGGCCCAGATTACATTTTATGGTGGCACAGAGGAACGTCTAGCAGAATTACAGAATCAATATGATCTTCCGCCAACCATTCACTTCAAAGGTATTGTTGACGAAGTGCCTTATCATCTGCACCAATGCTATCTGTCTGCAAGTTACACAGAGTTATTTGCCAATGCCTGTGTTGAAGCTTTGAGTCAAGGTTTGTTAGCCTTATTATCGGATGTGGAGATTGCCCATCGTTTCTATGCTGGCCAGTCCAATGCCATCAACTTGTTTAAAACCAAATCAGAGTTGATTCAAAAGATAGAAGAGATGGAGCAAGCAGACTATAGCCAGTCAAATGCAGAAAATATTGCCCTAGCATCTCACTATTCACTAGGGACAGTGACCCAAGGCTACCGCGAACTACTAGATAGGAACTTATAGGATGTTGTAAGTTGCTCCATCTAGCTTTTCTCACTGGTCCAATACAATAGAAAATCAAAGGAAGACTATATGAAAGCAAAATCTAAACCCATAGCCGTCATTTTGATCCGTTCGGGTTCACGCGGCTTAGTAGATAAAAATATCAAGCCGCTTGCAGGCAAACCCTTGGTTTTCTATACCATCGAAGTCGCTCTAGCCTCCAAGTTATTTAGTGATATCTGGGTCTCATCAGACTCACTCGCCTATTTAGAACTCTGTCGTCAAGCCTATCCAGAGATTCGTTGTGTCCACAGATCGAAAGAATTGGCCCTATCAACAACCTCTAGCTTAGAAACCTTACGCGACTTTTTACAGCCCTTTGAGGAAGAGCAGGTCTTTGTCAATCTACAGGTGACCTCACCCTTGAGAGAAGTAGAGCATCTCATCGAGTCCTATCAACTCTACTGTCAGTCTGGCGCCGACCATCTGATTTCCTGTGTCAAGGCGGACAAGAGTCGTAGTCTTTACTTGCAGTTGGCGGAGTCGTCATTTATCCGTCCGCCTCAGGTTTCCAAGCACTATGCTCGGCAGAAAGAGCCTGTCTATTACTATCCCAACGGTAGTATCTGGATTTCTCGTAAGGATTTTTACCTACGAGATGAGACCTTTTACACAGATAAGACAGTAGCCTATGAAATGCCCAAACTTTATTCTTATGATATCGACGATGCCTTGGACTTTGAAGTCGTTGAGACCTTGCTGCACCATCATCACCTAGGAGAATCAAAGAGATGAAACACCTCATCATTGCCACAACACCCTTGCAGTCCAAGATTGCACAGCATATCAAGGAACTCTATCCTGATCAGGACTTTGTTAGCCTTTATGTCAGTCCTGTCAAAAATGCCCGTCAGGAGCATTATGCTAAGGATTTTGACCATGTTCACTATCCTCAGACGGCAGAGGACTTGGCTCAGATTTGTCAGGAGCTGGCCGGAGACTATGACACTATCTTTTATGCTAGCTTTGACAATGGCTTGATTCTGGATTTGGTTGCTAGCTCTACTTACCAACACCTCATGAGTTTTGATGATGGCTATGCGGATATTTATCCCTTGGGTATGTATGCCCTCCCTCTTCACCCCAGTCAGGTGGGTTCTTTAGGCTTGACCAGAGATGACTTAATTGAGCGGACGGAAAAGCACTATACCCTCTATCGCAGTGACTACCATGTCGTGGCTAGAGAGAAGCTAGTTTATCTGGAGCATTTTTTTGACCTGTCTCAAGCACCCGTCTCAAATGGCAAGACGGTCAAGGTCCTGTTGGGGCAAAAGTTCTCTGAAGAGGACGACCAGATCTCCATCCGCTTTATCAGCACCTATGCCAAGGCCTTGGGCATTGACCTCTATCTACCCCATCCCAAGGAAACCTTTACTATCCCTGATGTGACCTACTTGGAGACGGAACTGATCTTTGAAGATGTCCTAGACCAACTCTTTCAAGAATATGAGTTCGTTCAGGTCTATCATTTTACTTCATCGGTCAGCCTCCACTTGAAAGACCTACCCCATGTGACCATTACAGGTATTTCTCTCCCCTACTATGAGAACCGTCAAAAAGAATTGCGACGCTTGGGTTGTCAGTTTGAAAGGGTTTCACTTGGCTGGTAGCATAAATGTATATTTTTAAATATGCAAACTCATACGTCTGTATGGGTTTTTTATATATAAATATAGTGAAAAACTATAGTTTGAATGATCAAAAAGTATTCAAATTCCTTGTATAAGAGGTTTTTAAATGTTAAAATAGGAGTGTTGGGTTTTTTGGTTTATCAATCATTTGTTGTTATAATGATATGATGTATTTAAGAAATCATACAATAAATAATAGTAAAGGACACTAAGAATGTTTATAAATAAGAAAGAAAAATTTTCCATTCGTAAGTTTAAAGACGGTCGTTCAGACTCAGTCAAAATCGGTACAGTCGGTCTGATTGTCGGTGCAGCCCTTGCAATGGCAGGACAACCCCATATTGCAGAAGCGGCGATGACAGAAAACAGCGACAATACAACAACGATATCTAATGATAAGGGGTCAGTAATTGTAGATACAGCTAATATTGCGAACCCAAATTTAGGTAAAAGTATTGATACTAATCCTACTGAAAATGGAACAAGTACAATTACTAAAACTGGAAAAGTAGATTACAAATACGTAACTGCTGAAGGGAACACTGTATTAGAAGAAAACAGAAACCAAAATTCTGGTGCTGATAAAACGATCGAAACACCATACGATGTATACGGTAAATCAGGAGAAGTTTTCAAAGGAACAACAGGTGGTGATGCTCAGGATAGCGATCTAAATGACGCTAAAGAAAATGGTAAGAAAGAAACTATCGAAAAAGATGGAAAAACTTACCACCTAATTGGAGAACCTAGGGTTGAAACTACTGGTGACGGTGCTGGAGTTTACTCTGATACCACTCTAGGTGATGTAACTGCGAAATTGACTCCAGAAGGATTAAGCAATGCAGAAGGTAAAATCACTTATGATACTGTAAAAGCTGGTGGAAAAGCTTGGATTGTTGAACAAACTGGAAAAGGAACATATGGTAAATATGTACAAGCTGATTCAGGTGCAATCACTTCTGATGCTAAGATGGTAGAAGCTTTCAAAGCTGGAGAAGCAGCAGCAAAAGTCTTCAATTCAGCTAACGTAACATCTGATGGTGGGATTAAAGAAGGAGACTATGTTTTCGTCCTTGAAAAAAATACCTATGTAACAGCTAATGCTGAGAGTTTCTCTTTAACAGCACAAATACAATTGTCATCTAGTGATAATGTAGCAGATGATAAAGATGGAACTGGGGCTACTTTAAATAGAACATATGCAATGGTACAAAACTTTAAAGCGGCTCCAGATACTGCAACAGGAGAAGCAAACAAAACTCTTGTAAAAAACTATCTTGCATATCTTCAAGAAAAAGGAATTGAAGATAACCTCCTTAATTTCAAACGATATATTTCTTTAGGGATGGCGGCAAAAACTGATGGTCCTCTGGCGGTTAAAGCTGATAATGGAGATCAAGTTGATGCTAAAGGAAGACCTACAACTGATATAACAGCTGATATAGCAAGCGTTACTGATACAGAAACAAGTACTTTAGAAGATAGTCCTAATTTTCTTATGAAATTTTCTGATCCTGCGCCGGAAGTTGCAGAGTACTCTTACCGTGATGAAATCACTCCTCTTCGTGCCTACCGTTTAGCAAGTGGTACTACAACAATCACTTACACTTATGCAGAAGAAAAAACTCGTGAAGTAGAGAAAAAAGGTTCTGTAGTAGTGAACTACCAAACAGCAGACGGAACAGTATTAAAAGCTCCATACACTGATACTCCTGAAACAGTAGCTGAAGTAGTAACTGAGAAATACTATGTTAATGCTGATGGACAAGATGTAATTGTAAGTAGCACTACAGCTTCTAAAAACGTACCTTACAACACTAAAGAAAATGCAGATGAAAAACCAGAAAAACTGACAGATGCACAAGGAAATGTTTACTACCTTAAAGCAGATGCTACTAAAACAGCTGTAAATGATGTAGAAAAAGACGCTCCAGCTGAAGAAGGTACAGTAGTAGAAGGTGTTACAAAAGTAACTTACATCTATGAAAAAGCTGGATCAGTCATCGTTAACTACAAAACTGAAGATGGAACTCCACTTACAGGTACAGTAGTTGGTGATGAAAGCAAAACTGTAGCTTCAGGCACTAAAGATGTTGATAACGGAAAACCAGGAACAGCTTATAACACTGCAAATAACGGAATGAAACCAGAACGTATTAAAACTGCAGAAGGAAAAGTTTACCAATTAGTTCCACAATCAACTGAAGGTGAAGAAACAGGCGAAGTTGTTGCGGGAGAAACGAAAGAAGTAACCTACGTTTATAGAGAAGTTAAAGGTAACGTAGTTGTTAAGTACGAAGATACTGAAGGTAACACACTTGCTGATGACGAACAAGATGAAACAGATGCTTCTCTAAATGTTAAATACGACACAGCTGACCACAAAAAAGAATCTATCACTAAAGATGGTGTTAAATACTATCTAACAGAGAAAGCTCTAAAAGATGGTTCTAAACCAGCAACAGGAGACGTAGTAGAAGGAACAACTACAGTAACTTACGTTTACGAAAAAGCTGGATCAGTAATCGTTAACTACCAAACAGAAGACGGAACACCATTAGTAGGAACTGCAGATGGAGCAAATGTTGAATCAGGTGCTAAAGATACAACTGATGCTAAAGCAGGAACTGACTACAACACTGCAGACAACGGATTGAAACCAAACCGTATCACAACTGCAGAAGGAAAAGTATACGAACTAGTACCAACAGCAACTAAAGGTGACGAAACTGGTAAAGTTGTTGCGGGAGAAACGAAAGAAGTAACCTACGTTTATAGAGAAGTTAAAGGTAACGTTGTTGTTAAGTATGAAGATACTGAAGGTAACGTAATCGCTGAAGACGAAAAAGACGAAACAGATGCTTCTCTAAACGTTAAATACAATACAGCAGATCACAAAAAAGATGAAATCACTAAAGATGGTGTTAAATATTACTTAACAGCTAAAGAACTTAAAGACGGTTCTAAACCAGCTGCTGGAGATGTTGTTGAAGGAACAACTACAGTAACTTACGTTTATGAAAGAGCAGGACAAGTAGTTGTTAACTACCAAACAGAAGACGGAACTCCACTAGTAGGTGTAGATGCAGCTGGTGCCAATGTAGCTTCAGGTGCTAAAGACACTGTAGATGGAAGACCTGGATCAGCATATGACACTTCTGATAACGGAATGAAACCAACTCGTATCACAACTGCAGAAGGAAAAGTATACGAATTAGTACCAGCATCAACTAGAGGTGACGAAACAGGTACAGTAGTAGCTGGACAAACTAAAGAAGTAACCTACGTTTATAAAGAAGTAACTGGTGACGTAGTCGTTCACTATGTTGACACAGAAGGTAACACAATCGCAGCTGATAAAGATGACCTTAAAGGTGCATCTCTAAGCGAGAGATATGATACTGCTGTTGATAATAAACCAGAAAAAATCACTGCAGAAAACGGAACTGTATACTACATTACAAAAGCTGGTCTTAAAGATGGTTCTAAACCAGAAACCGGAAACGTAGTAGAAGGTAAAACGGATGTAACTTATGTTTATGAAAAAGCTGGATCAGTCATCGTTAATTACCAAACAGAAGACGGAACTCCATTAGTAGGAACTGCAGATGGTAAAGATGTAGCTTCAGGTGTTAAAGACACTGATAATGGAAAACCAGGTTCTGAATACAACACTGCAGATAGCGGAATGAAACCAACTCGTATCACAACTGCAGAAGGAAAAGTATACGAATTAGTACCAGCATCAACTAAAGGTTCTGAAACAGGAACTGTAGAATCAGGTCAAACGAAAGAAGTAACCTACGTTTATAAAGAAGTTAAAGGTAATGTTGTTGTTCACTATACAGATGAAGCAGGAAACAAAATTGCTGAAGATGCTAAAGATACAACAGATGGATCAATTAGCACACCATATAACACTTCTGACAATGGAATGAAACCAGAACGTATCACTACTCCAGAAGGTAAAGTTTACCAACTCGTTCCAACAGCAACTAAAGGTGCTGAAAACGGTACAGTAGCAGAAGGAACTACTGAAGTAACCTACGTTTATAAAGAAGTAACTGGTGATGTAGTCGTTCACTACGTTGATACAGAAGGTAACGTCATTGCGGAAGATAAAGAAGATACGAAAGGTGCTTCTCTAAACGCTAAATACGATACAACTGACAACAAACCAGAGAAAATCGAAAAAGACGGAACTGTTTACTACTTAACAGAAAAAGCTGTTAAAGATGGTTCTAAACCAGAAAACGGAGACGTAGTAGAAGGTAAAACTGAAGTAACTTACGTTTACGAAAAAGCAGGACAAGTAGTCGTTCACTACACTGATGAAAAAGGTAATACGATTCAAGTAGATGCTGTTGATACCAAAGACGGCAAACCAAACGCTGACTACAACACTGCTGATAACGACATGAAACCAAACCGTATCACTACTCCAGAAGGAAAAGTGTACGAGTTAATCCCTCAATCAACTAAAGGTGATGAAACAGGTAAAGTTAAAGCTGGAGAAACAACAGAAGTAACTTACGTCTACAAAGAAATCACTGGTAATGTAGTCGTTCACTACGTTGACACAGATGGAAATACATTAGCTGCAGATACGAAAGATGTTGAAAATGGATCACTAAGTGAAAAATACGATACAACTGACAACAAACCAGCTAAACTTGAAAAAGATGGAACTGTTTACTACCTAACAGCTAAAGAATTGAAAGACGGTTCTAAACCAGAAAACGGTGCTGTTGTAGAAGGTACTACAGAAATCACTTACGTATACGAAAAAGCAGGACAAGTAGTCGTTCACTACGTAGACGAAGCTGGAAATACACTTCAAACAGACGCTGTTGATACCAAAGATGGTAAACCAGGAGCTAAATACGATACTTCTGATAAGGACATGAAACCGACTCGTATCACTACTCCAGAAGGAAAAGTGTTCGAATTAGTACCAGCATCAACTAAAGGTAATGAAACTGGAGATGTTGAAGCAGGTAAGACTACAGAAGTGACTTATGTTTACAAAGAAGTGAAAGGAAACGTAGTTGTTCACTATACTGATGAAGCAGGTAACACAATCGCAGAAGACGTTAAAGATACGACTGACGGATCAGTAAGCTCAGCATATGACACAAGTGACAACAAACCAGCAACTATCACTACAAAAGATGGTAAAGTATATGTACTTGTACCAACTTCAACTAAGGGTGAAGAATCTGGTAAAGTAACAGAAGGAACAACAGAAGTAACATACGTTTATAAAGAAGTAACTGGAGATGTAGTAGTTCACTATGTTGACACAGAAGGTAACGTAATTGCTGAAGATAAAGAAGATACTAAAGGTGCTTCTCTGAATGCTAAATACGATACAACTGACAACAAACCAGCAATCATCGAAAAAGACGGAACTGTTTATTACTTAACAGCTAAAGCTCTTAAAGACGACTCTAAACCTGAAACAGGAGACGTAGTAGAGGGTAAAACTGAAGTAACTTATGTTTACGAAAAAGCAGGACAAGTAGTCGTTCACTATGTAGATGAAGCTGGAAACACAATTCAAACTGACGCTGTTGATACAAAAGACGGTCAACCAGGAGCTGCTTACAACACTACTGATAATGATATGAAACCAACTCGTATTACAACTGCAGAAGGAAGAGTATACGAATTAGTACCAGCATCAACTAAAGGTAACGAAAACGGAAGTGTTGAAGCAGGTAAAACAACAGAAGTAACTTATGTCTACAAAGAAATTAAAGGAAACGTAGTAGTTCACTACACTGATGAAGCAGGTAACACAATCGCAGAAGACGTTAAAGATACTACAGACGGATCTATAAATTCAGCATATGACACAACTGATAACAAACTATCTACAATCACTACAAAAGATGGTAAGAAATACGTATTAGTACCAACTGCAACTAAAGGTGCCGAAACTGGTAAAGTAACAGAAGGAACAACAGAAGTAACTTACGTTTATAAAGAAGTCAAAGAAGGTTCTACAAATGGAGGCTCACTCACTCCATCTCAACCTGGTTCTCCAGCAAGACCTTCAACAAACCCAACAAATCCGGTGAAACCGACAGACCCAAGTCAACCAGAAACTCCAGTAGTTCCTGCAGACCCAAGTCAGCCAGCTAACCCAGCTAATCCAGCTGCCCCAGCTAACCCAGCTGCCCCAGCAACACCGGCTAACCCAGCGGGTCCAGCAACTCCAGCGATGCCATCGGCACCAGTAAATGGTGAAGCACCACAAGCTCCAGTAGCTTCATCAGAAGCTAAAGGACAAGCTGAACTTCCAAACACTGGTACAGAAGACAATGCTAGCCTAGCAGCACTTGGACTTTTAGGTGTCTTGAGTGGATTTGGACTTGTTGCTCGCAAGAAAAAAGAAGACTAATTCTCATTAGATTTTCTGACAAGAAAAAGGAGTAGGATATCATATCCGCTCCTTTTTTGTTAGTATACAAATAAATCTGATTTTATTACAGTTTATACTCTTCGAAAATCTCTTCAAACCACGTCAGCTCTATCTGCAACCTCAAAACAGTGTTTTGAGCAGCCTGCGGCTCGCTTCTTAGTTTGCTCTTTGATTTTCATTGAGTATTACAAAGACCTTTTAAGGATTTTAATTGCATTTTCTCCAGTCTTTCTTGTATAATGAATAAAAAAGGAGAAAAAAGGAAAAAGAATATTATGAAAAAGAAATGGATATTAGGGTTGGCTATGGCTCTGTCAGTAACCTGCTTGACTGCTTGTAGTTCAATTGCTTTACCAGATCCCTTAAAAAACTTTTTTGGTGGCTCTAAGGAGCAGGCTGAGACAAAGGCAGAAGACCTTTATAAGAGTGTTTTTGAGGATTATGAGGTTATCTTGTCTTCTGGTAAGAAACAGGCTCCAGATATCGAAGCCAAGCTTCACAAATCGGACCATATGATAAACTCATGGGTTATCGAAGCAGCTGCAGCAGATCCTTCAAAACAACGTTATACTTTCCTAGATTTAGATGGGGATGGCCAGTCTGAAATGTTAGTGGGTAGCCAAACCGCAGGGAAGAATTACTTCTTTACAGGTTTGTATTATCTCAAAGAAGGTCAACCAACCCTGCTAGCAGAGGGTTATGTAGCAGGGCATGGTGGTGCTCGTAGCTCGATGAAATTCTTTAAGACAGGTGAGGTCTTGGCTTTGACTTGGTCTTCTGGATCAGGTGAAGGGGAAGGAACTCTTTACAAACTAGAAGGTGCCAAGGGACCTACAAAAGTGGATAGCAAGTCTATCAAGATTACGGATAAGAAATTGCTTGAGAACTTTGGTAAATCAGAAGCTGACGAAGTTACGGCAGACAAGTTTACATGGGAAGAGTTTAAATTTACCCCAGCTAAGGAAGAAACGAGTGCTAGCTCTTCCTCTTCTTCTAAATCAGAAGCAAGTAGTAGCAGTACTAGCAGTTCATCGAGTGAAAGCAAGAAAGAAGTCAAGGAAACGACTCCTTCCAAAACAGAAGAAACCGGTCCTTGGACAGCTGATAAATCTGCTGCTTTAACAAGCTTTATGAAGAGTTGGGGTGATGAAATGGGTCAGCCTAACTATCAAAAAGGAATCGCAGCCGGTAACATTAGAGCCGACATGCTTTACTGGAAAGATGGTAGTAAACTAGATGCGGAATATTCAAAAACAGGTAGTGGTACTGCCAAATATCGCATTGTAGAGACCTACAGTAATTGGGATAACTATCCAACCGTTCACAATTACTTCTTTGCTATTACAGACACTGGCGAAGGAATCGTTTTCCACTCACCAACGACCAATGGTGACAAGATGTATCTCAATCCCACAGAAAACGTTGATTTGAGAAATAACTTTGCTAGTCTAGTAAAATAAATACAAAACAATCCTAGAAGATTTTTTCTGGGATTGTTTTTTGCTGAGGGAGATACTTCTAGTTGTCTGGCTTGACTTTCTTGATGGGAATTATATAATAGATGTAATAATTTTAATTACAACAAAAGGAGAAGCGTTTATGACCTATGAATACAAGAGTCACATTTATTTGGCAGAGGCAGTTTTAAATGTAAAGGATTTGGCAAGTCAAACCGCCTTTTATCAGCAAGTGCTTGGTTTAGAAATCTTATCTCAAACTGAGACAGAGACCGTTCTAGGCCTTGGTGGAAAAGTCTTGGTCCAGCTGAATCAAGCACAAGAGAGCGGAGAAGTAAGGGAACATTATGGCCTTTACCATCTGGCTATTCTCTTGCCGACACGCAAGGCTTTGGCTGATGTCTTGAAACATCTGACAGATTTACAGATTCCTCTTGTCGGCGGTGCAGACCATGGTTACAGTGAGGCCATTTACTTGGAGGATTTGGAGGGAAATGGTATTGAACTCTATCGAGATAAGCCGGTTTCCACATGGGATATTCGAGAAGACGGTCGTATTATAGGGGTCACTGAGACTCTTGCGGCACAGGACATTTATGAGTTGGGGGAAAGAGTAGAGCCTTTTATCCTAGCAGATGGTACGAGAATGGGGCATATCCATTTGTCCGTCAAGGATAGTCGAAAGTCCAGCCAGTTTTATCAAAAGGTGTTAGGACTAGAGGATAAATTCAGTGTACCTAGCGCTAGTTGGATTGCAGCTGGAGGCTACCATCATCATTTAGCAGTCAACGAATGGGGAGGAAAAGGCCTAGCTCCACGTAAGCAAGGCTTGCCAGGTTTGGCCTACTATGTCATCGAAGTCGCACATAAAGAAGAACTGTTAACGATTGCGCAACGAACACAAGAAGTGGCTGCACCAATCAAGTGGCTGACATCGAGCCAGCTGGAAATCACAGACCCAGACGGAATCGTAACCCGTATTCGTTTAGACAGGATATAATGACAATCAGAGGATCAATTGTAGAAAGTGCTCCCTATTCTAGTCAGATACGTAGAAAATTTATATGATAGTAAGGAACAAGGAGAAGAAAAACATGGACCATTGGATACCAGAAAATGATAGTGGGAGAGGTTTACCGTCCATCGGACCCAGAACTGAGAGCATTAGCTCAGGCTTCTTGCCAAAAACAGTCTATCTTTAACAAGGAAGAAGATCCCTTGAAGGGAGTCGAAATCATCAAGGCTTGATTTGGGTCAACAGGACAAAATCTTTATGTTAATCCACGCATGGTGGTCGATTATGGGGTCAATATCCATCTAGGGGAAAATTTTTATTCTAATTGGAACTTGACCATGCTGGATGTTTGTCCGATTCGCATCGGGGACAATGCTATGATTGGTCCCAATTGTCAGTTCTTGACTCCCCTCCATCCATTGGACCCGCAGGAACGTAATTCAGGTGTGGAATACGGCAAGCCTATTACCATCGGAGATAATTTCTGGGCTGGAGGAGGTGTCATTGTCCTTCCTGGAGTGACACTGGGCAATAATGTTGTTGCTGGGGCAGGGGCTGTAATCACCAAGTCCTTCGGCGACAACGTTGTCCTAGCTGGTAATCCTGCGCGTGTGATTAAGGAGATACCTGTGAAATAGAAGTAAAAAGGAACAGCGGAGGTTGTTTCTTTTTTGTAGATTTCATCATCTTTTACCCAGCCCACATTTACCTACTCTATCTCTTAGAAAGTCTGCTTCATTGATTAATTTAAAAGCATCTCGTAAGTGGGATGCTTTTTTGATACAGGAAGTACCAGTGTAGGAGAGAGTTTTTTTAGATTTACAAAAATTCATAATGGATAGCGAAATAGATATGACGACACTTTGAGATATTGTTATAAATCTTTTTTATGGTCATAATAGAAAATATATATTAGTCAAGCTAGAAGATTCGTAGTAGAATAATTAGCAAATAAAAGCAAAGGGGTTATTTTATGAAATTAGTTAATTTATGGTCAAAACTTTCACTCGGTTTGCAATTATTGCTAGCTTTGATTTTAGGTGTTATTTTTGCAGTAATCTGGCCACAATTTGCAGGTTTTTATCAATTTCTAGGACAAGCATTCATTAAATTAGTGAACATGGTCATTATTCCACTGATATTTCCAATTATAGTAGTTGCAGTGGCTAGTGTCATTGGAAAAAAATCGTTTGGTAAAATTTTAACGAAGACCTTACTCTACTTTTTTGCTGTTACAACTGCAATCACTTTGTTATTTGTATTCTCTAGTTACTATTTGGGATTTGGTCAAGGTGTGAATATTGGTCAAACTGGAGCTAATATCGACGGGATAGCTAATAATGTCCAATTGAGTGAGTTTTTACTTGGTTTTATTCCATCGAATATTGTGAAGTCAATTTCAGAAGGATCTCTTCTTCCAATTATTGTTTTTGCTATATTTCTTGGTTATGGAATTGGTAGTTTGAAAAGTGATAAAACCAAAAAAATTCTTGAAGGTTTCCAGATCTGGATTGAAGCTATTTATAAAATTGTAACTATTATTGTAAAATTATCTCCTATCGGAATCTTTGGCTTTATTGCAAAAGATGTCGCTAGTACAGGGATTGATAAGTTAGTTGGACTTGGTCAATTTGTTATCGGAACTTATTTGGCTTATGGAGTTCTCATTTTAGTTATTTTCCCTCTGATTGCCTCTATCTTTAAAGTTCCATATTTGACTGCTTTTCGTGAAAATTGGAGCCTCTTGACTCTAGCATTTATTTCAGGTAGTTCGAGTGTTGTGTTGCCGTCCCTATTGAAGGATTTAAAGAAACAGGGACATGATGAGAATACGATTGATTTGGTGGTTCCTTTAGGATATACCTTTAATCTAGAAGGAGCAGCTGTCTATTTTTCAGTAGCTACTATTTTTATCGCACATGCCTACGGTATCCAATTTTCATTATCAAGCCTCTTATTTACAGTTTTACTTTTGACCTTGATTGGGAAAACTGCAGCGACTGTTCCATCAGGAGCTATCGTAGTTTTGTTGGCAGCAGCACCCCAGCTTGGATTGCCAGTAGAAGGAGTAGCCTTGATTTTTGCAGTTGATTTCTTTGTAAATGCTGGTCGTACAATGATCAATGTTTTGGGTCAAATCTTAACGGTCAGTGTCATTGAAAAAACAGAAGGTTATAGTTTAGAGGAAGACAAGCAACATCAATTGTCAGTTAACTTTTCTTAAAGGAGATAGGACTTATGAGTAACGCAAAAGTTTATGTGATTCATGAAAATATTGAATGGACACAGCATTTAGTAAAATGGTTAGAAAAAATACAAGTACCTTATGAATTATGGGATTTATCGAGTGGGATATTAGATCTTCAAAGCCCACCTCCACAAGGAATTTTTTATAATAGGATGTCCGCATCTTCTCATACGAGAGGGCATCGCTATGCACCAGAGTTTACGGAGCAGGTGCTTACTTGGCTAGAGGCTCATGGACGTAAAGTAGTTAATGGAACGGGAGCCATCAATCTAGAAATCAGTAAGGTGAAACAATATTTGAAATTAAATGAATCTGGTATCGAGACTCCAGCAACAGTTGCTGTTTTGGGCCCAGAAAATATCATTGAAGCAGCAAGAAAATTGAATATCTATCCTTTGATTACCAAGCATAATAGAGCAGGAAAAGGATTAGGAGTGCAACTTTTCCAAAATGAAGAAGAACTAGAAGCTTATGTTAATAGTTCTGCTTTTGAACCTTCAGTAGATGGTATTACCTTGTTGCAGGCTTATATTAAACCAAGTGATGGTCGTATCCGTCGTTCAGAGTTTATCAATCAGAAGTTCCTTTATACTGTTTCAATTGATTCTTCAGATGGTTTCCAACTTTGTCCAGCAGATGGTTGTCAAATCAGTAAGAGACCAGAACAACTGGAAACTTCTGAAAAATTCCAAATTACAGACCCTCTACCAGAATCTCAAAAAGAAGCTTATGAAGACTTCCTTAAAAATGCTCATATTGATGTGGCAGCTATAGAATGGGTTCAATCAGAAAGCGGAGATATTTATGTGTATGATGTAAATACCAATACAAACTATAATCCTACAGCGGAACAGAATGCTAACATCTTTGCTCATCAACATCTGGCTGAATATTTAAAGAGGGAGTTAGAAACTCTTTATAGTGAATGATCATCTTGGAAGTTGATCTTTTAAAAATTTGATAATAACTTCTAGATAGAGTAAGACATAAATACTTTTCTTTCAAGGTAACAGTTATCAGCAACACCTACTAATATATAACGCCCCCTCTGCAGATTTTAATTACAGAGGGGTTACGTTTGTGATGTTTACTCTAATTCCTTATGATTTATGAAATCACTTAGTGTTGAGAATTCCAAGAATACTGATATTTTTTCTCCTCAGTTCCTCTGCTTCCTCCTTGACACTTGATCAGCTTTTGATACAATAGTACAAAATCAGAGGAGGTGGCTTATGATTCAGAAACATGCGATTCCCATTTTAGAGTTTGATAACAATCCTCAGGCGGTCATCATGCCCAATCACGAGGGTTTAGACTTAAAGTTACCAAAGAAGTGCATCTATGCATTTTTGGAAGAGGAGATTGACCGCTATGCGAGGGAAGTAGGGGCGGATTGTGTCGGCGAATTCGTTTCTGCTACCAAGACCTATCCAGTCTATGTCGTGAACTACAAAGGTGAGGAAATTTGTCTGGCTCAGGCTCCTGTGGGTTCCGCTCCAGCGGCCCAGTTTATGGATTGGTTGATTGGATATGGTGTGGAGCAGATTATTTCAACCGGTACCTGTGGTGTGCTGGCTGATATAGAAGAAAATGCCTTTCTAGTCCCTGTTCGGGCTTTACGAGATGAGGGTGCCAGTTACCACTATGTGGCCCCTTCTCGTTATATGGAAATTCAGCCTGAGGCTATTGCTGCCATTGAGCGAGTTTTGGAAGCCAGAGAGATTCCCTATGAAGAAGTCATGACCTGGACGACAGACGGTTTTTACCGAGAAACGGCTGAAAAGGTGGCTTATCGCAAGGAAGAAGGTTGTGCTGTTGTGGAGATGGAGTGTTCTGCACTTGCGGCAGTAGCCCAACTGCGTGGGGTCCTCTGGGGAGAGTTGTTGTTTACAGCTGATTCCTTAGCAGACTTGGACCAGTACGATAGTCGTGACTGGGGTTCAGAAGCTTTCGAGAATGCCTTGGAACTCTGCCTTGAGATAACTTCTCAGATATAGCTACTCTCCTACTTTTTATGGTACAATGGATGTATGTTATTCAAATTATTTGTGAAAAAAATTGAAAGAGCCTTGGGTGGACTTTCGCCCGCTCGTCGAATTTTTCTGAGTTTCGCTGGAGTTATTTTTATAGGTTCTCTCCTTTTAAGTTTTCCTGTTGTTCAGGCGAGTGGTTCGCAGGCTACTTATTTTGACCATCTTTTTACGACGGTGTCTATGGTCTGTGTGACTGGCCTTTTTACGCAACCAGTGGCTACTACCTATAATGTTTGGGGGCAGTTGATCTGTATGCTCTTGATACAGATCGGTGGTCTGGGGCTCATGACTTTTATCGGTATTTTTTATATCCAAGGCAAGCAAAAGCTTAGTCTGCGTAGTCGTGAAACTATTCAGGAGAGCTTCAGTTATGGGGAGACTCGGTCGCTGAAGGCCTTTATGCGATCTATCTTTTTGACGACTTTTCTGGTGGAGGGCTTGGGTGCCTTCCTGTTAAGTTTTCGTTTTATTCCTGAGTTTGGCTGGGGACGGGGTATTTTCACCTCCATCTTCTTAGCCATTTCAGCCTTTTGTAATGCTGGTTTTGATAATTTCGGCAGTAGCAGTTTAGTGGATTTTCAGACGGATCCCTTGATCAATCTGGTCATTGCTGGCTTGATTATCACGGGTGGTCTGGGCTTTATGGTCTGGTTTGACTTGGCAACCCAGTTTGACAAGAAGAAAAAACGCCGTCTGCGTTTCCACACCAAACTAGTCCTCTTCTTGACTGCAGGGATCTTGCTGTTTGGGACAGTATCCACACTCTTTACGGAGTGGCACAATTCTGGAACCATTGGAAATCTCAGTGTTCCAGAGAAAGTGCTGGTTAGCTTTTTCCAAACTGTCAGCATGAGAACAGCTGGCTTTGCCTCTATTGACTACACTCAAGCTCGGCCTGTAACCCTGTTTATCTATATCCTACAGATGTTTCTCGGTGGAGCACCTGGAGGGACGGCTGGGGGTCTTAAGATTACGACTTTCTTTGTCTTGTTGGTCTTTGCGCGTAGTGAATTGCTGGGCTTACCTCATGCTAATGTTGCGCAGAGAACCATTGAGGCTCGAACAGTCCAAAAATCCTTTAGTGTCTTCATTATCTTTTTGATGACCTTCTTGTTGGGCTTGATGTTGTTGGGAATTACGGCAGAAGGAACACCGCGATTTATCTACCTTATGTTTGAGACCATTTCAGCCCTTGCGACAGTTGGGGTAACGGCAAATCTGACACCAGAATTGGGCAAGCTAGCTCTTAGCATTGTCATGGTGCTCATGTTTATTGGCCGTATCGGTCCCTTGACCTTGCTGGTTAGTCTAGCGGATTACCAGCCTGATAAGAAAGATTTGATTCAGTATATGAAAGCAGATATTAGTATTGGATAAGAAAGGAAGAACGATGTCAGATCGTACGATTGGAATTTTAGGTTTGGGGATTTTTGGGAGTAGTGTCCTGACGGCCCTCGCCAAGCAAGATATGAATATCATTGCTATTGATGACCACGCTGAGCACATCAATCAATTTGAGCCTGTTTTGGCGCGTGGAGTTGTTGGAGATATCACAGATGAGGAACTCCTCAGAACTGCGGGAATTGATACCTGTGATACAGTTGTAGTGGCAACAGGGGAAAATCTGGAGTCGAGTGTACTTGCAGTTATGCATTGTAAGAGTCTAGGGGTGCCAAGGGTTATTGCCAAGGTTAAAAGCCAGACAGCCAAGAAGGTACTAGAAAAAATCGGTGCTGACTCGGTGATTTCACCAGAGTATGAAATGGGGCAGTCTCTAGCGCAGACCATTCTCTTTCATAACAATGTTGATGTCTTTCAGCTGGATAAAAATGTGTCTATCGTGGAGATGAAAATTCCGAGTGTTTGGGCAGGTCAAAGCCTGAGCCAGCTGGATCTACGTGGCAAATACAACCTCAATGTCCTAGGATTTCGTGAACAAGAAAATTCACCGCTGGATGTTCAATTTGGCCCTAATGATCTCTTGAGGGCAGATGCCTATATCTTGGCAGTAATAAATAACCAGTATCTAGATGACTTGGCAGAATTAAATTCGTAAGGAGGGGAATCCCCTCTTTTTTGATGTCCAAAATAGCAAATAGAGATAGCAACCCTTGTATTCTAATAAAAGTCCTTCAAATTCTGGACTTTATGGTAAAATAGAAAGAAGTGACAAGAGAGAGTAATACTCTTCGAAAATCTCTTCAAACCACGTAAACGTCGCCTTGCCGTAGGTATGGTTACTGACTTCGTCAGTTCTATCCACAACCTCAAAACAGTGTTTTGAGCTGACTTCGTCAGTCTTATCTACAACCTCAAAGCAGTGCTTTGAGCAACCTGCGGCTATCTTCCTAGTTTGCTCTTTGATTTTCATTGAGTATAAGAAAAAATCAGTCCCCTAAAGGAGTAGATCATGAAGTTATTGTCTATCGCCATCCCTAGCTATAATGCCTCTGCCTATCTTCACTACTGTGTGGAGTCGCTAGTGATTGGTGGTGAGCAAGTTGAGATTTTGATTATCAATGATGGGTCTCAGGACCAGACTCAGGAAATCGCTGAGCGTTTAGCCAGCAAGTATCCTAACATCGTTAGAGCCATCTATCAGGAAAATAAAGGCCATGGCGGTGCGGTCAATCGTGGCTTGGCGGAGGCTTCTGGACGCTATTTTAAAGTAGTGGATAGTGATGACTGGGTAGATCCTCGTGCCTATTTAAAAATTCTTGAAACCTTGCAGGAACTTGAGAGCAAGGGTCAAGAGGTTGACGCCTTTGTGACTAATTTTGTCTATGAAAAGGAAGGCCAGTCTCGTAAGAAGAGTATGAGTTATGAGTCAGTCTTGCCTGTCCAACAGATTTTTGGCTGGGATCAGATCGGAAATTTCTCCAAAGGCCAGTATATCATGATGCACTCGCTAATTTACCGGACAGATTTGTTGCGAGTGAGCCAGTTCCAATTGCCTGAGCATACTTTTTATGTCGATAATCTCTTTGTCTTTACCCCCCTTCAGCAGGTCAAGACCATGTACTATCTGCCTGTCGATTTCTATCGTTACTTGATTGGGCGTGAGGACCAGTCTGTCAATGAGCAAGTGATGATTAAGCGCATTGACCAGCAACTCAAGGTCAATCGACTCTTGGTAGACCAGCTTGATTTATCTAAAGTAAGCCACCCCAAAATGCGAGAATATCTGCTGAATCACATTGAAATCACGACGGTGATTTCCAGTGCCCTGCTTAACCGAGCAGGCACAGCAGAGCATCTTACCAAAAAACGGGAGCTGTGGACCTATATTCAGCAGGAAAACCCAGAGGTCTTTCAGGCTATTCGGAAGACCATGTTGAGCCGTTTGACCAAACATTCAGTCTTGCCAGCCCGCAAACTTTCCAATGTCGTTTATCAAATCACCAAATCTGTTTATGGATTTAATTAATATAAGTATTTTATAAGAGGGATTTAAGAAAAATTTTAACTTTTTCTTAATCCTTTTTAATTTTAGGAGATTATACTAGAGTCATCAAATAAAGAAAAACTCTAAGGAGAATCCTATGAAATTCAATCCAAATCAAAGATATACTCGTTGGTCTATCCGCCGTCTTAGTGTCGGTGTTGCCTCAGTTGTTGTGGCTAGTGGCTTCTTTATCCTAGTTGGTCAACCAAGTTCTGTACGTGCCGATGTGGTCAATCCGACCCCTGCCCAAGTCGTGCCAGACGCTGCTTCGGTGAGTGAAAAGAGCGACTTACCAGCAGAGGTTCTCAAGAAAGCAGTTGATGTAGCTCTTCCTTCAGAACAGGTAGACTCAACACCTAAAGCAAGTTTGGATGCTACAAGCTCTCTAGAAAAAGTGAATGTAGTTGATAAAGACCAAGTGGTAGCTCCAAAAGAAGAAGTACAAGCAAAACCAGAATCTAAGAAAGAAACAGAGGATGCGGTTAAACCTGCGACAAATCCTGCGCCTACAGTTTCTGGACAAGATCGTGAAGCAAATGAAGCGCAACCAGCAACCACTCTAGCTGAAGTGCAAAAAGGCGTGGCTGACAATACTAAAGATACAGTAGACGTTCCAGCAACTTACTTGGATAAAGCCAATTTCCCAGGTCCATTCACAGCCGGTGTTAACCAAGTCATTCCTTACGAATTCTTCGCCGGTGATGGTATGTTGACTCGTCTTATCTTGAAAGCCTCAGATAAGGCTCCATGGTCAGACAATGGTTCAGCAAAAAACCCCGCTCTTCCACCAGTAGAAAACTTGGGCAAAGGCCTTTACTTCTACGAAGTGGACTTGGCCGACACTCAAGGTAAATCTGATAAAGAGCTACTTGACCTCTTGAAACAAAATGGCACTCAAAGCTATAAAGCTACCATCAAGGTGTACGGTGCCAAAGACGGCAAGGCTGATTTGAGCAACCTCGTAGCGACTAAGGATTTGGATGTCAATTTGAATGGCTTAACTACTCCATCTGAAGTGCAAAAAGGCGTAGCCGACAACACTAAAGACACAGTGGACGTTCCAGCAACTTACTTGGATAAAGCCAACTTCCCAGGTCCATTCACAGCTGGTGTCAACCAAGTTATTCCATACGAATTCTTCGCTGGTGACGGTATGTTGACTCGCCTTATCTTGAAAGCCTCAGACAAGGCTCCATGGTCAGACAACGGTTCAGCTAAAAATCCCGCTCTTCCACCAGTAGAAAAATTGGGCAAAGGCCTCTACTTCTATGAAGTGGACTTGGCAGGCACCCAAGGCAAATCTGACAAAGAGCTTCTAGACCTCTTGAAACAAAACGGAACTCAAAGTTATAAAGCTACTATCAAGGTGTACGGTGCTAAAGATGGTAAAGCAGACTTGAACAATCTCGTAGCTACTAAAGAATTGGATGTCAACTTGAATGGCTTAACTACTCCAGCTGAAGTCCAAAAAGGCGTGGCTGACAATACTAAAGACACAGTTGATGTTCCGGCTAGCTACCTTGATAAAGCCAACTTCCCAGGCCCATTCACAGCCGGTGTTAACCAAGTTATCCCATATGAATTCTTTGCCGGAGATGGTATGTTAACTCGCCTTATCTTGAAAGCATCCGACAAGGCTCCATGGTCAGACAACGGTTCAGCCAAAAATCCTGCTCTCCCACCAGTAGAGAAATTGGGCAAAGGTCTCTACTTCTACGAAGTGGACTTGGCAGGTACTCAAGGAAAATCTGATAAAGAGCTTCTAGATCTCTTGAAACAAAACGGCACTCAAAGCTATAAAGCTACTATCAAGGTTTACGGTGCTAAAGATGGCAAGGCCGATTTGAGCAATCTCGTAGCGACTAAGGATTTGACAGTGAACTTGAATGGACATCAGTCTCTGATTCCGATGCAGTCAGGTTTCGTCCCATCTTCTAATGGTTCAGCAATGCCTGCTCCAATGATGAATAGTCATCAAGATGCGTCTAAGATGAACGCTCAAATGCCTAGTGCCAATCAAGACGATATGAAATCTAAAATGCCAGCTGCTAGTCAGGATAAGATGATGCCTAGCAAAGAGCAGGACAAAACTATGAATGCTAGCCAGCCAATGGCAACACCAAACATGAAACAAGATCAAGCTCCAGCAGCTTCAAGCAAAATGTCTGATGAAGGCAAGATGGCATCTACTAACAAGGTATCAAGTCCAATGATGGCTGATCAAATGAAAGACCAAAAAGACATGCTTCCATATACTGGTGAAGCCCAAACATCAATGGCTACTCTTGGATTCTTTGGATTAGCTTTGGCCGGCCTGCTAGGTGGACTCGGTTTGAAAGCTAAAAAAGAAGAAAATGACTAGTCTAGCTACAGACTTTCTATCTAGGATATGAAAAATCCAGATATCGTTTAGAATGTTCGTAAAGAGATTAAAATAGTGTTATACTATTGTGGTATAGCACTGTTTTTATCAAAGGAGAGATAGATGGGAAAGACAATTTTGCTCGTCGATGACGAGGTGGAAATCACAGATATTCATCAACGTTACCTGGTTCAGGCAGGGTATCAGGTTTTGGTGGCCCATGATGGAGTAGAGGCCTTAGAAATCTTCAAGCGAAAACCGATTGATTTGATTATTACAGACATCATGATGCCTCGGATGGATGGTTATGATTTAATCAGTGAGGTCCAATACTTATTGCCAGAGCAGCCTTTTCTCTTTATCACGGCTAAGACCAGTGAGCAGGACAAGATTTACGGTCTAAGTTTGGGGGCAGATGACTTTATTGCCAAGCCCTTTAGCCCTCGTGAGCTGGTTTTGCGCGTCCACAATATCTTGCGTCGCCTTCATCGTGGAGGTGAGACAGAAGTCGTCAGTCTCGGGGATTTACGGATGAATCACGGTAGTCATGAGGTCCAAGTCGGAGATGTGGCGCTTGATTTGACAGTCAAATCCTTCGAACTTCTATGGCTTCTAGCCAGCAATCCAGAGCGAGTTTTTTCTAAAACAGACCTCTATGAAAAAGTCTGGCAGGAAGATTATGTGGATGATACCAATACCTTGAATGTTCATATCCATGCTCTGCGACAGGAGTTGGCTAAACATGCTAGTTCAGAAACACCCACCATCAAAACCGTCTGGGGCTTGGGCTATAAAATTGAGAAAGCACGAGGTAGTCAATGAAATTAAAAAGTTACATTTTAGTGGGGTATGTCATTTCAACACTCCTAACGATTATCGTGGTTTTTTGGGCCATCCAGCGAATGCTAATTGAAGAAAGAGAAATTTATTTCCTAGTGGGTATGACTCTCGTGGCTAGTTTTATCGGTGCTGGGATTAGTCTCTTTCTCCTATCGCCGGTCTTTACTTCATTGGCCAAACTCAAGGAACATGCCAAGCGGGTAGCGGACAAGGACTTTTCATCAAATCTGGAGGTTCAAGGACCTGTAGAATTTCAGCAGTTAGGGCAAGCTTTCAATGAAATGTCCCATGATTTGCAGGCCACCTTTGATTCCTTGGAAGAAAGCGAACGAGAAAAGGGCTTGATGATTGCTCAACTTTCGCATGATATCAAGACCCCCATTACTTCGATTCAAGCGACGGTAGAAGGGATTTTGGATGGGGTTATCAAGGAAGGAGAACAGGACCATTATCTAGCAACCATTGGACGCCAGACAGAAAGACTCAATAAACTGGTTGAAGAGTTGAATTTTTTGACTCTAAATACAGCTAGGAATCAGGTGGAAACGACTAGCAAAGACAGTATTTTTCTAGACCAGCTCTTGATTGAGTGCATGAGTGAATTTCAGTTCTTGATTGAGCAGGAAGAGCGAGATGTCCATTTGCAGGTAATTCCAGAGTCTGCCCGGATTGAGGGAGATTATGCCAAACTTTCTCGTATCTTGGTGAATCTGGTCAATAACGCTTTTAAATACTCAGCTCCAGGGACCAAGTTGGAAGTGGTAGCTAAGCTGGAAAATAACCAGCTCTCAATCAGTGTGACCGATGAGGGACAGGGGATTGCCCCAGAGGATTTGGAGAATATTTTCAAACGCCTTTATCGTGTAGAAACTTCGCGTAACATGAAAACAGGTGGTCATGGCTTAGGGCTTGCGATTGCGCGTGAATTGGCCCATCAATTGGGTGGAGAAATCACAGTCAGTAGCCAGTACGGCCTAGGAAGCACCTTTACCCTCCTTCTTAACCTCTCTGGCAATGAAAATAAAGCTTAAAACCCCTTTACAAATCTAGCCATTCATGGTAAAATGGATTTTGTGTGAAATATCAGCAGGAAAGCATGAAGCTCGTCAACAGGTGTCTTATGATAAGTAACCTTGGCTGTTTAGGCGAAGGGCATCTGCACGAATCAGGGCTTTCTAAGTGACTATTTCCACCGAAATATTATTTATATCAGGAGGACATTCACATGTCACGTTATACAGGACCATCTTGGAAACAAGCTCGTCGCCTTGGCCTTTCACTTACAGGTACAGGTAAAGAATTGGCACGTCGTAACTACGTACCAGGACAACACGGACCAAACAACCGTTCTAAATTGTCAGAATACGGTTTGCAATTGGCTGAAAAACAAAAACTTCGTTTCACTTACGGTGTAGGTGAAAAACAATTCCGTAACTTGTTCGTACAAGCTACAAAAATCAAAGGCGGAATCCTAGGTTTCAACTTCATGCTTCTTTTGGAACGTCGTTTGGATAACGTTGTTTACCGTCTTGGTCTTGCGACTACTCGTCGTCAAGCTCGTCAATTCGTAAACCACGGTCACATCCTTGTTGACGGAAAACGTGTTGATATCCCATCATACCGCGTAACTCCAGGTCAAGTGATCTCAGTTCGTGAGAAATCATTGAAAGTTCCAGCAATCCTTGAAGCAGTAGAAGCTACTCTTGGACGTCCAGCATTCGTATCATTCGACGCTGAAAAATTGGAAGGTTCATTGACTCGCTTGCCAGAACGCGACGAAATCAACCCAGAAATCAACGAAGCACTTGTCGTTGAATTCTACAACAAAATGCTTTAATTTTAAGATATATCTTACAGAAAGCCTACAACAGTGGGCTTTTTGCTTTGTCTTAAAATGTTGATTTCTGGGTTTGTCCCCCTTTTTGTCCCCCTTCACAAAGAACTAACAGCTTTCTCATAAAATGAGACGGCTGTTTTTGCTTTTTCTTTGGAGAGATGACTGTAAGTGTCCATAGTCATAGCTAATGTAGAATGACCTAGACGGTGTTGTAATTCTTTATATGGTATTCCAGAGTTTAGCAAGAGACTAGAGTGTGTGTGTCTAAAACCATGGAATCCAATATTAGATACACCAGCATGTTTGAAACGTGTGTTTAAACGAGTGGCTAGTGTTTTATTGTTTGGGTATTGAGGAAATAAGAAAAGTTTAAGTCTGTTATTTTAAATTTGATGTTTACAAAATGATAAGCAGATAAGCAAAGTAATAACTTGCTTTAGTTGCTCGCAGAATAACAAGGAGATAGGATAGATAAAAATGTCTCTTAATTCCTTACCAAATGGTATGGAGAATGGACTTGAACCAAGAGCGAACGCCGAGAAAATGCAAAAAAGCACTTAGAAAAATCTAAGCGCTCAAGAGTAGTGGACGGTGTGCCTGTCCCGTCATCTCATACTATGAAGTTGCGTAGCGACACTATCATTTCTACCTCACTTCTCTTTAAACTAATTATATCATAAAGGAGTAGTAGCTTGACCACTGACGAAGTAGAAAAGAAGCTAAAAAGCTAAAAAGCTATTGTAATGGTGTCTTGTGGATTGAATATTAGAATAGGAAAGTTTATAATGAAGTTAAAGTAAAGGAGGTTTCGTTCTAGATATGATGATACCACCAAGCAAAGAGCTGTTGATTTTTTATAATCAAATTCATGAGTGGGTTGACCAAGTTTATCCAGACCAGGATAAACCTACTGTATCATTTAAGAAAGACACTCCACAATCTATTTTAGATTTATTTGATAGTATTAAATCTAAAATAGGTTTTGATTACCAAGAACATAAGTATTAAAATAATAATTATGGATAAGTTAAACACGAAAAATAAGATAATTGATGTTTATAAAATAGCGCATCGTCTTGTTTCTATTACTGTTGAGAATCCTGATTTTTCAGATTTGAAAATCAATCATTTTGTGAGAATTGGAGAAAAAGAGTATAGGGTGCATAGTGTCCCTATGATTCATTCAATTCCATTTAGTGTAGATACTTTTACAATTGACTACACAGAGGACGACTTGATGAATAAAGTGGCGGTATTTACGCATAGGGAAGTATTTAAAGATGATTAAAATTTCAATCAGTTTGTTGCTAGATGTGATTGAAGATAACATAAACGACGAAGAGCTTCAATCTATCGATTTCGAGAGCCATATTAGAAAAATTACAAAAGAATTTCAGGGAGAAAATGGTGAATTCTTAGTAAAAGAAGAAGCGTTTGAAATACTCCCTTTGGACAGAGATAAAAAGGATAAAATCATTGAGCAAATAAAGCAAAATAGTCAAAATGTTTTCGAAGACGATTTCGATACCTTGTTGCAATTATATTTTTGAGAGTCAAGAATAATTCCAGTGCTTTATTTTACACTAAATAGAAAATGACAAAGATTGATAAACAAATTATTACGATGTACAAAATAGAAGATGGAGCCTTTAAGAGGCAGTATTCTATTGTGAGCGGAAGTTGTAAAGGTATTGCAACTATCGATAAAACTACTTTGGAATATAGCTATGTTGGAGATGATTTAGGACAATTTACTTCGTTTGTAAAAGATACTTTAAGTAAAAGTATTAAGTTAGGAAAAGAATTGCCAGATAAGTTTTCGTATGGCTTTGGATAAGTTGCGGAATATTTTATATAGGAGAATCAAGATATATTATGGCGATATTAGATGATTTACGAGCATTGTATGACAATGGTTGGGACGCTTCTTTTGATTATAATGGTCAAGTATGTGGTATTTTTCCTAATTCTGTTTATGACATTGTCGTCGTACTTGGAGATAATAAATTTAAAGTGTCATCTTTTGATGAGTTAATTTCTTTACAGATTAAAGGGAAAACTTTGCTGGAAATCATGAGTGAGGTTGAAGTACAATATGGTTGAAGGACACTAGAGAAAAAGATAGACAATAAATTCAGATACACAGATTGAAAGTTGAGAAAAAAGTGCTATAATGAAGATATGAAGGATAGAGGTTGAGAATCTGTCACCAACGCGCCACTTATAGTGGGTCGAGAAATGCAGGAGCCCCGACAGTCCTGCCTATCCTTGCAAATAAATCAGCCCTTAGAGACTAATCTAAGGGTTTTTTGACTGGTTGATTTTATCAGTAATTTCAATTTCCTTGATTTCATTTTCAAAGAGTTTAATCCATCTGGTTCCAGAATTAACGGATAACCCATCAAGTTCTTCATCATAGACATCTTTGTCTTCGTAAAGAGCTACGCCTTTAAATATTTGGCCGTCAATATCGGTGATTCTGACAACCTTGTTATTAAATTCTTTAAGTTCCATCATTCTCTCCTTTCGTGGTACTATAGTCTGTCATATTATTGGAATTCCCTTAACATACGCTTCTTTAGCCTCCGCAAGTGTCATTTTATTAGGACCACCATCTATATTAGTTTCTCCTGTATTTTGCCATTGACAAACATCACAGATATCATAAGTTTCTACTAAATTTCCACATACGGGGCAATGCACATGTTCCCATCCGTCAATCATTATTATATTCTTTTTTATAGTCTTATTCATTTAAGGTTACTCCCAACACTATACAAATATATTAGCTATTTCTATACACTACTTTTTCAATATCATTGATTGTAATTGTTATGGTATCCCAGTCTTTCGGGGAATCTCCTATGTCAGCAATAAAAGTATCTTCACTTAACTTTTCGACAATTGTCGCCGTTTGACCGTTTTTTAACAACACTGTATCAAATTCTCGAATTTTTACGATTTTTCTCCTTGCGTAAGCTTCTTTGGCTTCGGCTAGAGTCATTTTATTCGGGCCACCGTCAATATTTATAATACCAGTATTATGCCAACGACAGACGTCACAGATATCATAGTCCATAACTTCAGTTCCGCAAACAGGGCAATGAAGCCATAGAAAACCATCAATTTCCCATGTCTCTTTTGATTTATCCATATAAATCCCTCCTTCATAAACTCGGCAAACCATTCTTACGATATCATTGAATGAAATTGTACTAGTGTCTGAGTCTTTCGGTGAACCGTCAATATTAACCCACTTTTTCATTATTATACTGCAAATCGAAGGGGATTGCTAATAATTGAGTGTGTATTCCAGATGTGGTATGATAGTATTATTAGGTAATAAAAAAAGCACCTTTGACAGGTGCAATTTACTTGCTTACTGAACTCATCATTTTAAGTCCTTTTTTGTTACCCTTTATGTTTTCTCAACTTATTTGAATTTAATAGTTTTGGAGAAAATCAAGTTAGATTTAGTGCAGGCTTAGGCCTGTTTTTCTGTACCTAATCACTGCAAGATAACAAAATGCTTTAATTTTAAGATATATCTTACAGAAGGCCTACAACAGTGGGCTTTTTGCTTTGTCTTAAAACGTTGATTTCTGGGTTTGTTTAGAGATTTGCTAGTAAGGTTAGTTGTGTATTTAAGTCTATCTATGCCAAGAACTAAGCGATGTTGATGATATAAATCTGGTGTGATATAATATTTTGGCCCCCTCACTTTAAGGAAGGGAGGTGTTACATATGTTAGAAACTTTACTCACAGTGTTTCTAGCTCCGTTACTGATTAACGTATTATCTGAGCTGTTCAAGTTATGGATTAAGAAACGTAAAAAGTAATGGTTAACCCTTTTAGAGGGTAGCAAAAAACCCCATCGGTGGCACGGTGGGGCTTTTTTAGTTACATATGCTGTAACTTTACTCACATTGTAAGTTCATTCTAACACAACTCCCCCGATATTTCAAGTTTTTATTTTTTATACGCGATGTTGATGATATAAATCTGGTGTGATATAATATTTTGGCCCCCTCACTTTAAGGAAGGGAGGTGTTACATATGTTAGAAACTTTACTCACAGTGTTTCTAGCTCCGTTACTTATTAACGTGTTATCTGAGCTTTTCAAGTTATGGCTTAAGAAACGTAAAAAGTAATGGTTAACCCTTTTAGAGGGTAGCAAAAAACCCCATCGGTGGTACGGTGGGGCTTTTTTAGTTACATATGCTGTAACTTTACTCACATTGTAAGTTCATTCTAACACAACTCCCCCGATATTTCAAGCTTTTGTTTTGATATTCCCCAGAGTGTGTTTGTGGTTTGAGTCAGCTTCACTGAAATTAGCACACGCGCTACCAAGTTCCATTCTACAGCAAAGAAATCAACTCTTTTCTAGGGATTTCCGCCCTCATTTTGCTCTTTTGTGCTAAAATAGACTTATAAATTGAAAATAAGGAATGTTTATGAAATCGGGTAATGGTTTTTGGAAAGGCTGTCTCTATTTTTGGGGCTTCTTGTTCTTACTGGGCCTTTTGGTTCAATATGCTCTTCCACTTGCGGCTTGTGTCCTGCTAGGCTATGGTGGTTATCGTCTCTATAAACGCTTACGCTATCCTCTTTTGCAGGATCGTTCGCTCGACGATCGGATTGAGCTTTTAAAAGCTAGGATTCGCCAGGCGGACAAAGATATTCAGCAACTAGAGGGAACTTTAGTAGAAAAAGGCTCGGATTCATATAAAAGTCTGGCCAATCAAGTATTGATCGAACTGCGAGAAATCCATCAGGAGGCGGATCGTCTCAAGTCCTATATTGATGATGATGTCTACAACCGTATTGACAAAAAGGTTCGTACAGTGCGGGCAACTATCGATGTTCAGCTAGAACGTTTGGATAGAGAAAGTCAGGTAGATCTTGAGAATGCGGAGCCAGAGGAATTAGCTCCGGAATTGTCTCAGACATTAGCCAATATTGCCATTGATCATCAGGCCATTTTAGACAAGATTGCTACCTCTGCTGAGGGGGATAAGGAAGAATTGACTGCCATTCATAGTTTGAAGATGGAGAAGTTCAAAACGATTCTAGAAGGCTATTTGAAGATTAAGGCCAATCCTAAAAACTATAATCGGGCAGAAGAACGTTTGCAACAAGCTAAAGCAGCTATCGAACAATTTGACCTTGAGCTGGATCAGGTGTTGAGAGAACTTAATGAAACAGATATGCGTGATTTTGATATCAGTCTGCGTATCTTAGAAAAAGATCGTAAAGAATAGGTTAGAAACAAAGGAGTAACCATGACAGAATTTAATTTTGATATTGACCAGATTGCTAATAATACCGTAGCTAAGGTGGATAAAACAACTCAAATCATCGAGACCAATACTGGCTCAGACCAGACCTTGACCTTCCTTGAAAAGTTGAGCCCTGAGCAGCAAGAGGGGATCAAGGCGCACGTGCCCCAGTTGGTAGACCAGTTTGTCACCAATCAAAATGCTCTCTTAGATTTTGGACAATCTGCTGTAGAAGGTGTGAACAATACAGTCAATCGTATCTTGTCAGAACAAAAGAAACTGCAGATTCCCCAAGTGGATGATCTACTCAAGAACACCAACCGTGAGTTGCAAGGCTTTGTAGCCAAATACAAGAATGCTGAAATTGCTGAGTTAGAAGAGAAGCCAAACTTTTTGCAACGATTGTTTAACAAGAGCAAGAATACGTTACAGGAATTTTACTTTGACTCAAAAACAGTGGAGCAAAAACTGGATGGTATGGCTGCCGCAGTGGTCAAGCAAGAAGATGTCTTAGCTCGAAATATCGTTTCAGCTGAGATGTTGATTGAGGACAATACCAAATCCATTGAAAATCTAGTGGGAGTGATTTCCTTTATCGAAGCCAGCCAGACAGAAGCTGGCAAGCGCGCTGCAGAACTGAAAGCTCAAGTTGACCAACTCGATACAAGTACGGTAGAATACCAGACTAAATCTCAAGAATTGGCCCGCATGGCTGAAGTGGTCAATACCCTCGAACAACAGCACACTGAGTATGTCAGCCGTCTCTATGTTGCCTGGGCAACAACACCTCAGATGCGCAATCTTGTGAAGGTATCATCTGATATGCGCCAAAAATTGGGCATGCTTCGTCGCAATACGATTCCAACAATGAAGCTTTCCATTGCCCAACTGGGTATTTTGCAACAATCAATGAAATCAGGTGTCGTGGCAGATGCCATTGTCAATGCCAATAATGCTGCTCTTCAGATGCTAGCTGAGACCAGCAAGGAAGTGATTCCGCAGATGGAACGAATTGCCCAAAGCCCGACAGTCGCTGTCGAATCGGTTACTAAACTGGCTGAAAGTCTGGTCGCTCAAAACCAAGGTATCGTCGCAGCTATTGAATTGGGTCGTCAGAAACGTGCCCAACTAGAAACAACCATCGTCAAATCCGCAGAAATGATTAACGATTCTGTCAAACTACGCGATGAGAAAATCGTCCAAGCTCTTCTAGAACAAGGCAAGGCCGCCCAGAAAGAAGTACAAGAATAACACACAAGTCCCCTGTAATATAGATTTGCAGGGGATTTTGCTTGTTTTAGTAGAAGTTTGAAGGTCAGGGAATTATTATTAGATTCAGAGAGAATGCCCTAGAAAACCTTTTCACTACTAGTCTTTTATGGTACAATGGAAGGAAGTAAAGGCGCTGTTTTTTCGATGTCGCAACGCCTTGTATGAATGAAAAGGAAGAGTCCCTATGGTTTTCAGATTTAAGCAAATAACTAGCTTGCATATATATATATATATAAACTCGCGTTTTCATACCCATTTTCAAAACCTGCCAATCTTTTTGGTAGGCTTTTTGCGTTGTAGAAATGGGGTATGAACATGATTTACACCTTATCAAAAGAATTAGAACAAGAGCTCATCGTTTCAGCACCTGAGTTACAGCCTAGTTATGCTGCCATCGTAGAATACCTAGAAGCTATCAACCAGAAAGAAGCATCTGGAAGCAATTCTCAGGAACTCCAGAACCAGCTTACTATTCAGCTGCGACGTTTAGAAGATTTGGTGCAGGGCTATATCCAAATAAAGAAGAACCCGCATCACTACCTAGATGCAGATAAAGATTTGACAGCAGCCTATCAAGCCATAAAAGGGACGGAGCAAGAACTTCTCAAAAAATTGCAACATCTCAATCAAGCAGCCTTGCAGGATTTCCATATCAGTCAGAGACTCTCTCCTAAAGACGAGACAGCTATCCCTGTAGCAGGCAAAGCCAAAACCAAACAGGAATTGGCTATCGAGCGAGACTTGATCAACCAGCTGACAAAAGGAGAAAGTCAATGGGTGTATCGACCTGAGTTGAATACAGAAGACCTCCTATGGGGAAACTTTTTTGCCAAGTTGGAAGCTAATAATGTCCGCATTTTGCAAGACCATCCCCTTACAAATTCAGAGAAAAATCAAATCAAAAACCAGCTCAATTTCGTCAACTTCTATGAAGCAGCCAAGTGGATAGCAGGGGAAAATGGCATTGCCAAGGTGCAGGTTCAACGTGAAGACGCCAGTCTAGGGACCATTCGCTTGGAAGTCTTGTGGAGAAACAATGTCGCTGGTGGCAAATCGAGTTATGAGGTTGTCAACCAAGTCATCACAGGCGGAGAAGGGATTCGCCAGCGCCGTGGGGATGTGACTTTGTTAATCAATGGTCTGCCCATGATTCAAATTGAACTAAAAAGCCGTTCTCATCCTTACATGGATGCCTTCCGTCAGATTAAGAAATACGATCAAGAAGGACAGTTCAGAGGCATTTTTTCAAGTCTTCAGATGTTTGTCGTCTCTAATGTCACAGACACTCGCTACATCGCAGCTGCCAAAGCCAACAAGCTAAATGAACGCTTCTTGACCAAGTGGGTGGATAGTGAAAATCGCCCCCAACCTCAACTATTTGACTTTGCTGAGTCTGTCTTGTCGATACCGAGAGCCCACGAGATGGTCATGCAGTATTCTGTCATCGATGATGACAAGAAGGCCTTGATTTTATTGCGCCCCTATCAGGTTCATGCTATTGAAGCTATCCGTGAAGCCAGTCGCAAGCGTCAGTCGGGCTATATTTGGCATACGACTGGTTCAGGAAAGACCCTGACCTCCTATAAGGTTTCGCGCAATCTGCTTCAGATTCCATCCATTGAAAAGACAATCTTTGTGATTGATAGGACAGACCTCGACCAGCAGACGACCAGTTCTTTTCAGTCTTACGCAGAGAATGATATGATCGATATCGACGAGACCGATGATACACAGGAATTGGTTAAAAATCTGGCTTCTGATGACCGTCGTGTCGTTGTGACGACCATACAGAAAATCAATGCTATGATTCGTCAGTTTGATGAAGGGCGTCACCAAAAGGTCTACAATCGTATCAAGCAACTCAAACTAGCCTTTGTCGTTGATGAATGCCATCGCGCAGTGACTCCTGAACGCCAGCGCCACCTAGAGCACTTCTTTACAAATTCTCTCTGGTATGGGTTTACAGGGACTCCTATCTTTACAGAAAATAAGCGTGAACAAAAAGGAGACCTTGCTCAGACGACCGAAGAGCAGTACGGTGATTGCCTCCACCAATATACCGTCAAAGAAGCTATTCATGACAAGGCGGTTCTTGGCTTTAATGTGGAGTATCAGACAACCATGCCTGGTTGGGCAGAAGAAGAGATTGACGAGGAGCGTTATGATGACGAAGGCCACATGCTTGCGGTTTTAGATGCCATTCTCAATCGCTCAAGACGCAAACTCGGTTTCCAAAATGGGGTAGGGAAAACCTACGAAGCCATTTTGACCGTCAAAAGCATTGCCCGTGCGCAGGCCTATTATAACCTGATTAAGCAAGTCAAAAATGGGGAGAAGTCTCTAAGTATCTCGGAAAATGTTAAAAAGGTCTTGCCAGACTTTCCTAAGGTTGCCATTACCTATTCTGTAACAGAAAATGAAGCAGACTCCTATGTCAACCAAGCCTATATGGAGGAGAGTTTAGAAGACTATAATGCCATGTTTGGCACCCACTTTAGCCTAGCCACCATTGCTTCCTACAATAGTGATCTCAACGACCGTCTGGCCCGTAAGAAAGAACGCTTTGCCTTCCGTGAGGAACAGTTGGACCTGGTTATCGTTGTGGATCGCTTGTTGACAGGCTTTGATGCCCCTTGCCTATCGACCCTGTTCATGGATCGTCAGCCCATGAAACCCCAGCATATCATTCAGGCCTTTTCACGAACCAATCGCCTCTTTGATGAAGCTAAGAAATTCGGCCAAATCGTTACCTTCCAAACGCCTGACCGCTTTAAAGAAAAAGTGGATGAGGCTCTGAGCCTCTACTCAAATGGTGGCGAAACCAGTGTCTTAGCCCCAGAATGGCAGGAGGAAAAGGCCAAGTTTCTGGAGAAGGTTCATCAACTATTAGCCATCGCTCCAAGTCCAGAGCAGGTGCCAGATTTGGATACAGCGACAGATGCAGAATTAAAACGCTTTGCCAAGGCTTTCCAAGAATTTGACAAGCTTCTATCCTCTATACAAGTCTATTCTGACTATGATGAGAACGTCATTCTCAGAGAGATTGGTCTCAGCTTAGAAGACATCGAGAACTTTGCTGGCCAATATCACAATGTCATCGAAGAGCTTCGCAGACGCAGAAAAGAAGACCAAGAAGATGAAGGTGTGCTGCTGGATATAGAGTATGAGCTCGAATCTATCCGCACTGACGAGATAAACTATCACTATATCCTCTCTCTCATCCAAGCTCTGATTGAAAATCGGGAAAACCTCATTGGTAAAAAGGAAAAGAGTCTGGTAGATAACTATATCGAAGATTTGAACAAATCCAATACCAAGTTATCCAACCTCATCTCCAACCTCTGGCAGGATGTCCAAGCTGATGCTAAGAGCTATCAGGGGCAGTCTATCATCCATAAGTTGGATGAGATGATTGAGCTAACAACCCAGAAAAAGATTCGTGAAACGGCAGATTATTGGCAGATAGGAGAGGATGAACTCCAGTTTGTAGTGGACAACTACCGCATTGGACGCGACAAGCAAAATGGCGAAAAAGCCATCACAGAATCTCAGGACTATCTGGCCTATAAGGAAGCCCACGGAGACAAAGCACTACCAAAACTCAAATACAAAAAAGCCCTCAAAGAGGACTATATGCGCATGATTTCAGAGGATATCTTACCGTTAAGGGGGAGATAGGTTTAAAAATGGTCAGAAAGATAATGTTGGGAAGGTTTTCGACTAATTAGGGTCAAAATTCCCCTATCTTCAAGGTGCAAGAAAGCATCCTTGACCTTTTTCTTAGAGTAATGATGGTTGGACTGATTGGCCAGTTGGATGATACTTCTATCTTCTATGCCATCTCTCTTATCATCGACAAAGAGCTTGGACTGAGCGAGGAGAAACAAGATGTATTTCTCGACTTCCTCCAGCCCTTCTGTTTGCTCTATCTTAACTTTATAGCGATGCAGTTGTTCTTGTTTTTCAAGGAGGGTTTGGATAATATTTTCCTGCCCTTCCTTGATAAAAGTCAACAAGGTTTCAACGAAGAAGGTAGCATCGGCACGGTTGAGATGATCACCAGTATTCCTAAAAGCCTTATAGTAGTCTTGCTTATGGTGATTGATTTGTTGGGACAAAACCAGACCTGAGAATTTATCGAGTTTTCTAGACAAGTACTTGGCAAGGATATAGCGTCCTGTCCGACCGTTACCGTCATAGAAGGGATGTATATTTTCAAAAAAATAGTGTCCAGCACAAGCCTTGACAAGGTTTGGGATAGAATGGTCGTTTATAAAACGAATCCACTCTGTCAGCATGACCTGAATCTGTTCCTCCTTTTGAGGTGGGATATAGATGACTTTGCCAGTCTTGTCGTCTTGGATAAAGACCGATTTCTGCCTAAAAAGCTCTCCATCGAGTTCATCCTCTTGCGAGATTTCTCCCTGTGTTAATTGGTCATAAATCTTTCTGATATCTTCAAGAGCTTGGATTTGTAGAAATTCATCCTTAAGGATTTGTTGGTACATTCGCAAGGTGGAAAGATGTTTGATTTGTTCGGTCTTATAGGGGTCTTCCTCTAGGAGTTTCTCTACATCGACCAACTCTTTACGAGTTGTATGGATACCTTCGATTTCATTTGTGGAAATAATCGATTGGTAGAGTTGTTCTTTATAAAACTGATCGTGGGCAATCTTAGGGAGGGTATCAGCTATTTCGCTAATTCGTTGAGACTGCTGTGAGATAGTTTCCATTAGTTGGGAAATCCCAAGATGTAGGGTTACAAATAAAGGGTATTGACTTGTTTTGACAGTATCGCGTTGCATTAAATGAGGATAAAGAGATGTCCTAATGGAGCTGTATCCCTGTAAGCGTAATTGATACTCTTCCTCATATTGGTCACGATGACTGTAGTAGATTTTTCTAAGTTCTCTATAGTTCATATGTAGTCATCCTCGCATTTCAACGTTTTTTAACATTATATCACAAAATAAGCCTATCTATTGTTTCAAAATAGGCAAAATTGAAGAATAGAATAGCATAGTTACCTATCTAAAGTGCAAAAATGACCAAAATTGAACAATAGAACTAAGATGTTGATGCCCTAAAGTGAAAAAATAGGCAAAATTGAAGAATAGAAATAAAAAAAGAAAACCTAAAGTGTAGAAATAAGAAAATGGAGTAATAGAAAGGGAGTAATATGACAAAGAAACCAAGTTATCGCTTTGCGGGATATATCGAACCTTGGGCTGAGAAGAAGTTGGGAGTAGTAGCAGAATTTACAAAAGGGAAAGGATACTCTAAGGGAGATTTAGAAATATCTGGTGTTCCTATCATTTTATATGGACGTCTATATACAAATTACCAAACTATAATCGATGATATTGATACTTATGTTACTATGAAGGAGAACTCTGTTTTGAGTGAGGGGAATGAAATAATAGTACCGTCTTCTGGTGAAAGCTCAGAAGAAATATCAAGAGCTTCGGTTGTTTCGAAAAGTGGTGTGATATTGGGAGGAGATTTAAATATTATTAAGCTTAATGCTACATTTTCATCTGTATTCGTAGCTATAACATTATCTAATGGGGCTCAACAAAAGGAACTATCTAAAAGGGCACAAGGTAAATCTGTAGTACATTTGCATAACTCAGATTTAAAAGAAGTCAATCTATCTTTCCCCTCCCTCCCCGAGCAAACTGCTATTGGTTCTTTCTTCCAAGATATTGACCAGCTCATTAGCCTTCAACAGCGTAAGTTAGAGGTGCTCAAAGAGCAGAAGAAAACCTACCTCAAACTCCTCTTCCCAGCCAAAGGACAAACCAAACCAGCCCTTCGCTTCGCAGGATTTGAAGATGACTGGAAGGAAGTAAAGTTGGGGGAAATTGGTGTAACAAAGTCTGGAGTTGGATTCCCAGATAGCGAACAAGGCGGAGTGAAAGGAATTCCTTTTTATAAAGTTTCTGATATGAATAATATCGGGAATGAGATTGAGATGGTAACTTCAAATAACTATGTAACTCAAGATCAAATAGATTCTCGAAAATGGAAGGTAATTGATACTGTACCAGCAATTATGTTTGCTAAAGTAGGAGCCGCGTTATTGTTAAATCGAAAGCGCCTAATTAGGGAACCGTTTCTAATTGATAATAATACTATGGTTTATATTCCATCAGTATATTGGGATGTTATGTTTTGCAAGATTTTATTTGATACACTTAACTTATCGAAATACTCTCAAGTAGGTGCTTTACCGTCATACAATGGTAGTGATATTGAAGCAATTCAAGTTTCAATCCCCACTCTCCCTGAACAAGAAGCCATCGGTTCTTTCTTCCAAGACCTAGACAAGGCCATTGCCAAGCAAGAGGAAAAAGTCAACCAGCTCAAAGAAAGTAAACAAACCCTACTCAGAAAAATGTTTATCTAAGATATCAAGACTGTCAAAAGCTCAGTAAAAATAGGAAACTGGCGCAGTCTTCGATGAAGACCAGACAGTTTATCTTTTTTATCCAGCTTTTAGGTCGTGTTCAATTCAGAAAGATACCAAGACTGTAAAAAGCTACACTAAACGAATGAAAGTTGAAATGAATAGGAGACCCTATGTCACAAACAGATTTATCAAGAGAACTCTACCAATCCCTCTGGAATGCCGCGGATATCCTGCGTGGCCAGATGGAAGCCAATGAATACAAGTCCTACCTCTTGGGCCTGATTTTCTACAAGTACCTATCCGACAACATCCTCCAATCCGTCTGTGATAACTTGGACGAGACCTTTGAGTCCTTCCAGCAAGCGCAGCTTCTCTACGAGGAAAACTTTGCGGATGCAGATGTCAGTGAAGACCTCATCGAGGTCTTAAATGACGATCTGGGCTATGTGATTGAGCCTTCTCTAACCTTTACCAAGCTGGTTCAGTCTATCCATGAAGGAACCTTCCAGCTAGAATCCCTAGCCCAAAGTTTCCGTGATATCGAGCAGGCCAATGAAAAATTTGAAAATCTTTTCGAAGATATCGACCTCTATGCCAAAAAACTAGGCAACACCCCACAAAAGCAAAATAAAACCATCTCTGAGGTTATGAAACAGCTCAACGACCTCAATGTGTCTGGTCATGCTGGTGATATCTTGGGTGATGCTTATGAGTACTTGATTGGCCAGTTTGCTAGTGATTCTGGGAAAAAGGCTGGAGAGTTCTATACACCTCAAGCAGTCTCTCACCTCATGACTCAGATTGTCTTTGCAGGGCGTGAGCATCAAAAGGGCATGTCGGTTTACGACCCGACCATGGGTTCTGGTTCCCTCTTGCTCAATGCCAAGCGCTATAGTAAGGAAGCTTCGACGATTTCTTACTACGGTCAAGAGTTGATTACTTCGACCTTCAACCTTGCTCGTATGAACATGATGCTTCATGGAGTTGCGATTGAGAACTATCACCTCAGCAACCACGATACCCTAGACGAAGATTGGCCGACGACGGAGCCGACAGACTTTGATGGGGTTTTGATGAATCCACCTTATTCACTGAAGTGGTCAGCAGATAGTGGCTTCCTGCAAGATCCTCGTTTTTCAAGTTATGGGGTTCTGGCACCTAAGTCAAAAGCAGATTTTGCCTTCCTTCTTCACGGTTTTTACCACCTCAAGCATAATGGAGTTATGGCCATCGTCCTCCCTCACGGAGTTCTCTTCCGAGGAGCAGCCGAGCAAAAGATTCGCCAGCATCTGCTAGAAGAAGGCGCTATTGATACAGTTATCGGCTTGCCGGCAAATATCTTCTACAACACCTCTATTCCGACAACCATTATTATCCTTAAAAAGAATCGCACCAATAAGGATGTCTTCTTTATCGATGCCTCAAAAGAGTTTGAAAAAGGGAAAAATCAAAACAATATGACCGAAGATCATATTGCCAAGATTTTAGAGACCTATCAAAAACGCGAGAATGTCGAGAAGTTTGCCCATCTAGCCAGCTTTGAAGAGATTGTCGAAAATGACTACAACCTCAACATTCCACGCTATGTCGATACCTTTGAGGAAGAACCAGTTGTTCCCCTAGCCGACCTCGCCGACCAGCTCGCAGAGATTGATAAAGAGATTGGAGAAGTCGAAGCCAGACTCGCACACATGCGCAGCCAGCTAGTAGGCACAACACCAGAAGCCCAAGCAGAATTAACCGCCTATCTCGAAAAGTTGAAAGAGATTTAGGGAGTAGGGTAAGAATGAAAACATCTCGTATAGATTGTACGAGGTGTTTTTGGATTTCGATGTATTACAGAACATGTATAATACAGATGAAAAATGATGATATCGGTTAAGTAGAGTGCAGTAAAATGAGAAAAATTATGTGATGTACTTGAATGTAATCTAGATGACATTTTAAATATGAATTAAACGAGAAGAGAATTTTATCCTTATGTTATAATTAAATATGAAAGGATTTCGTATATGGTAGTTATTTTGTCATTAATGGAAAATCTATTAGTAGAGCAACTAGGAAATTACTTTAATGGACTTATAGGTAAAATAAAATTAAGATTCGTTATAAAAAGGCTAAAGAACGAAGTTGAAGTGTTAATATTAAAGCAATATGGAGACAGGGAATATTATCTAGATTTTGATAGATTTTTAATTGAACAGAATGTTCTTGAAAAAATAATAAAAAATTTTCTTAACCAAGATGTTTTACAATCGAAAACAATAAATCAATCAGTAGATTTTTACATGAATTTGTTTGTTGAAAAATACCCTAAGTATAAATTATATAATATTGAGTTAAAGAAGATTATTCAAAAATATTTTGAAATCATATTTAAACAACTTAATAAAATAAGCACCGCGGAATCACAGGTACTATGTCGGACTATTAAGGAAATTGTTGATGGTATAGAAAGGCAGTTGCAGTACTTAACAGATATAGTAGATGATAATAATTTATTATTAAAACAGATTGTAAGTGGAAATTTTAGAACACGCTCCTATATTGAAACCCTATTAACAACATCAGGTGATTCATTTGTTCAGTCCGACTATTTTGAACGTTATCTATTTCAAGATACAGAAGGGGGTAAAGAGAGAGATTCATTAGATATCCTTTTACAACATCATAAAGTTGTATTAATTGGAGAAGCAGGATTTGGAAAAACTTTTGAAACCTTTAAACTTATAAATCAATTATGTGCAAAATATTCTGATTATCAACTAATTCCTGTTTATGTTCCATTAATAGAGTATGGGGATAGTTTAGGAACATTATTCGAGATTATTCAATCGAAAATGGAGCCGTTCTGTGAAGGAAACTCTAAACAAGCCATTAATCAGCTATTCGTTAATAATCAATTGGCATTGTTCTTCGACGGCATTGATGATATTGTGGATGAGAGGAAGAGATTGAAATTTTTTTCTGAAGCAAATCAATTAATGATACAATATAATCAAAATTTTTTCTTTTTCACAACACGAGATAATCGATATAGGCATGAGCTTGGAGAAGAAAAGAGTTTCTTTCTAACAACCCTTTCCGATAGTATAATTCAAAGTGGTTTAATTAGACTTTGGGGGTATAGCAAGCTTTCTAAAGCGTATCTTGAACTGTTTAGGAATCCTTTATTGTATAAAATTGGTAAGACTATTCTGACTGATAGACAGAATAAAGAGTTACTTAATAGAACCCAAATTTTTACAGAGTATTTCGAAAAGAATTATCGCTACAAAAATAGTTATTCAGAATTATCCCTGCATGAAACATTAAATCTTTTTGGCAAATTTTCTTATGAGAATTTTAATCAATCTAGTTTTACATACAGTGAAGTAGATAAAATAATAAGTGCTTATCTAGTTTCTACACCAAATAAAAGAAATCTAATTGATTATTTTATAAATTTTGGAATTTTTTGTACTTCAGATAGAATTACTTTTTCTCATAAGCTATTTAAGGAGTTTTGTGCTGCATACTATATTACAAATAACCTAATAGTTTCATCAGATACAGCACTTCTCGAAAAACTTATCCATAATGAAGAATGGCGGGAAGTAGTCATTTTTATATCTGGATTATTTTCAACCATTGAAGAACAGGATAAATTTTTAGATTTTGTTCTACAACATAACTTGCCTCTCTATGTTGAATGTGTTAACTCTAAAAATGATTCATTGAGTAGTGATGGGATTACAGATTTCTCTAAGGAAGATAATGTAGAAAGAATATTATCAGAGATTCACAAAACCTATAAATTTATAGTAGAAAACTATTTCTCCCCTATATCAGAGCAATTTGAACCATTTATCACGGAAAATCATAAATTGAAATCTAAAATAGGAATTGCTGGAGGTATGGTAGAAAACACCCTTTATTATTGGTTTGATATCGTGGACAAAGATGTTCCAGACGTAAAAATTGTCAGCGCTGAATTGTTGAGTCAAGCGAGTCAAGAATATCAGGCTACTATCTTTTTAAAAACGACTCGAATGGTTCAGCGTAGTACAAACTTAGAATTATCAGGCCTTATAGGAGATAGTGGTAGAAAAATAGCAATAGATATTATTAAAAACAATCTAAAAACTATTTTAGAAAAGAAATCATTACCTGCAAGTAATTATATTTTATGTGAACTTTTGAAAGAAATAAAAAATAAATTACCTTGGCTCAAAGATATTGATGAAATATCTTTAATGAGTGAAAATGTTAGAAAAAGGATAGATGAAATTCTTCAAGATTGTCCTGAGGTTGCAAGATATACTACTTCTGAAGGAGTAGAGCTGTTTAGTTTAAATAAACTGTTATCTGTTTTACTACACTCTGGTGTGGATTATAGGAGTTCTATCATACCTGGTCGTGATAGAGAATATTCAGAATCAAATGGCTTAACAATGAACTTATATTCTACGGAAAGAAAAATAGAAATAGTTGAAACATTTTTTAATTTCGCTGAAGTGAGTTATCTGGAAATGGTGAAATATAACTTTCCTAAAATTTATAGATGTTTTTCAAAGTTTCAAGATATGCCGTACAAATTACTTATCACTTACAAAGATGATGAAAGTAATCCGTGGATAGGATATTATCACGTAGCATATTCAGGAGATAAAAATTTAGTCGAAGTATCTCATAGTGATTCATTTAAGAATTATGAAGGAGCATATGATGAAATAATACAAAGTTATAATTTGTTAAATAGAGTTCCTAAAGATATTTCTACTCATGAGAGTGCTTTCTCAAATCTTTTATTCTCAAGAAATATTAGTAAAAATACTCCATTAAATGATTATGTCCATAAAGAGATAAAGAACAGTTTAGAGGAGATTTTTGGAAAAATCTGAAGTGTTTTTGAAGAAAGACTTATTAAGAGTAATGTCGACAGGGAACAGATGCTAGAAAACAAGACAATAAAAGCCCTCTAATCAATTTATTAGAGAGCTTTTATTATATATCCGAAATTTTGTATTTATTTCACAAAAAATGTAGTCAAAAATATAGTCATTCGAATGATTTTTATTGCAATGTACTGAAATTAACAAAAAGAAAAAAACGCATATTATGCGTTTTTCTTCTGTATTGATTCGTATTGAACCCTTACTTAACTTCTGTAAACACAACGTGTTTGCGAAGTTTTGGTGAGTATTTCTTCAATTGAAGACGGTCTGGAGTGTTACGTTTGTTTTTAGAAGTAAGGTACAAGCGTTCACCAGATTCTTTGTGTTCAAGTGTAATATTTACGCGCATGGTATCTCCCTTCTATTATTCAGCTGATGCAGCTTTAGCGATTTTACGTCCTTTGTAGTATCCTTTAAGTGATACACGGTGAGAACGTGAGTAATCTCCAGTAGTTTCGTCAAAGTTTACAGATGGAGCTGTTACTTTGTAGTGTGTACGACGTTTGTTTTTCTTCGCTTTTGAAGTGCGACGTGCAGGTACTGCCATTTTGATTTCTCCTTTAGGTATTTAAATTCGATTCAATCTACTGATTTTCATCAACCATACTAGGATAACACATTTTTTTTGTAAAGTAAAGTTACTTGACAAAAAAAGATGAAAAAATTAAAAGGCCATTAACTGAATTAATCGAAATTTTCTGAAAATTCAAGAATTTTCTTCTGTTCATTGCTTTTAAAATGTGCTATAATAGTAAAAACTGAAATGGGAGGGAACAAATGACTGAATTAGATAAACGTCACCGCAGTAGCATTTATGACAGCATGGTAAAATCACCAAACCGTGCCATGCTTCGTGCGACTGGTATGACAGATAAGGACTTTGAAACACCGATTGTTGGGGTAATTTCGACTTGGGCGGAAAATACACCATGTAACATTCACTTGCATGATTTTGGGAAATTGGCTAAAGAAGGTGTAAAATCAGCAGGTGCTTGGCCTGTGCAGTTTGGGACTATCACTGTAGCGGACGGGATTGCCATGGGAACGCCTGGTATGCGTTTCTCTTTGACATCTCGTGATATTATTGCGGACTCAATCGAGGCAGCTATGGGAGGCCACAATGTGGATGCCTTTGTTGCTATCGGTGGCTGTGATAAGAACATGCCGGGTTCTATGATTGCTATTGCTAATATGGATATTCCAGCTATTTTCGCATATGGTGGAACCATTGCACCGGGAAATCTTGATGGCAAAGACATCGACTTGGTTTCTGTCTTTGAGGGGATCGGGAAATGGAACCACGGTGATATGACAGCTGAGGACGTGAAACGTCTTGAATGTAATGCCTGCCCTGGACCTGGTGGCTGTGGTGGTATGTATACTGCTAATACCATGGCGACTGCTATCGAAGTTCTCGGTATGAGTTTACCAGGATCTTCATCTCACCCAGCTGAATCAGCTGATAAGAAAGAAGATATCGAAGCAGCAGGACGTGCTGTTGTTAAGATGCTGAAACTTGGTCTCAAACCATCAGATATCTTGACTCGTGAAGCCTTTGAAGATGCTATCACTGTAACTATGGCTCTCGGTGGTTCTACAAATGCCACTCTTCACTTACTTGCCATTGCCCATGCTGCCAATGTTGACTTGTCACTTGAGGACTTCAATACAATTCAAGAACGTGTGCCTCACTTGGCTGACTTGAAACCATCTGGTCAGTATGTCTTCCAAGATCTCTATGAAGTTGGTGGTGTGCCTGCGGTTATGAGATACCTCTTGGCAAATGGTTTCCTTCATGGAGATCGCATCACATGTACTGGTAAGACTGTCGCTGAGAACTTGGCTGATTTTGCAGACCTCACTCCAGGTCAAAAAGTTATTATGCCACTTGAAAATCCAAAACGTGCGGATGGTCCGCTTATCATCTTGAACGGGAACCTTGCACCAGACGGTGCGGTTGCCAAGGTATCAGGTGTTAAAGTGCGTCGTCACGTTGGTCCAGCTAAGGTCTTTGACTCAGAAGAAGATGCTATCCAGGCTGTTTTGACAGATGAAATCGTTGATGGCGATGTAGTCGTTGTTCGTTTCGTTGGACCTAAAGGTGGTCCTGGTATGCCTGAGATGCTGTCACTTTCATCAATGATCGTTGGTAAAGGTCAAGGAGACAAGGTGGCCCTCTTGACAGATGGTCGTTTCTCTGGTGGTACTTATGGTCTGGTTGTTGGACATATCGCTCCTGAAGCTCAGGATGGTGGACCAATTGCCTACCTTCGTACAGGCGATATCGTTACGGTTGACCAAGATACCAAAGAAATTTCCATGGCCGTATCCGAAGAAGAACTTGAAAAACGCAAGGCAGAAACAACCTTGCCACCACTTTACAGCCGTGGTGTCCTCGGTAAATATGCCCATATCGTATCATCTGCTTCACGCGGAGCCGTGACAGACTTCTGGAATATGGACAAGTCAGGTAAAAAATAAACTTAAAAAGCAAGCCAACTTCGGCTTGCTTTTTTTCATCTTCAAAAGTAATTTACCTGCTTAACGAGGTGGCAGTCCAAGGGCAATGCGGCCGTAGCGACTGATTCGTGTGATTTTCCAAGCAGGCGACCAGGTAACTTCAACCTTGACATCTTCGATACCATCGATTTGTTTCAGACCTGCCACGATTTCGATAGGCAGGCTTTCGGCGCAATCGCAGGCAGTATCGGTGAAGGTCATGACAATCTTACAGAGGCCTGTTTCGTCTAGATTAATTTCATAAATCAGCCCTAGATTGTAAACATCCAATTCCACATCTGTATCAAAAACCTTCTCTAGTTTTTCGATAATTTGGTCTTGTAAGGCCAAAGCACGGTCATTGATTTTGATATCGTCTCTCATAACAGTCCCTCCACATGATAAATATCCTCTATTTTCTCATAATTCTGACAATTTGGCAAGTTTTTGATGAATTTTCTGAAAAATATGATAAAATGAAGAAAATACTGAATCAAGGGGAAGCCTATGGAGCAGATTGGAAAAGTCTTTAGACAATTACGAGAGTCAAGAAATATCTCGCTGAGACAAGCAACTGGGGGACAATTTTCGCCGTCTATGTTATCTCGCTTTGAAACTGGTCAGAGTGAGCTTTCGGTGGAAAAGTTTTTATTTGCCCTGGAAAATATATCTGCCAGTGTGGAGGAGATCCTCTTTCTGGCGAGAGGTTTTCAGTATGATACAGATTCTGAGTTGAGAAAAGAAATCATAGATGTCTTGGATCCAAAGAATATAGCTCCGCTTGAGGACTTGTATCGCAGGGAGTATCAAAAGCATGCCTATTCTCAAAACAAACAGAAACATATTTTAAATGCCATTCTTATCAAGTCTTATATGAAGAGTATGGATGAAAGGGTAGAGTTAACGGCAGAGGAAGGGAAAGTCCTTCATGACTATCTGTTTTCTACCGAGATCTGGGGGATCTATGAACTCAATTTATTTTCAGTCAGTTCTGCTTTTTTATCTGTTTCTCTTTTTACTAGATATGTACGAGAAATGGTACGTAAATCTGATTTTCTAATGGAAATGTCTGGCAATCGAAACCTTTTTCACACTATACTATTGAATGGTTTTTTAGCCAGCATTGAGTGTGAAGAATTTACCAATGCCTCTTATTTTAAACGTGTTATCGAAGAGCATTTCTACAATGAAAATGAAACCTATTTCCGAATTGTCTATTTGTGGGCTGAAGGCCTCCTTGATAGCAAGCAAGGTAGAGTCAAGGAAGGCCAGAAAAAGATGGAAGATGCTGTCCATATTTTTGAGATGCTTGGCTGTAATAAATCTGCTGAATACTACAGAAATACGATCGATTGTTGAATATTTGCAAACCAAGAAAAAAATTTGAAATTTGAAGCGATAGAACTCTTGCCCTCTCTCAGGTTATCAAAGAAGTTCTATCGTTTTTTTGCTTATTTTATGTGTTGCATATATTCAAAAGTTTTCCCTTTCAATTTCTAAGTGATATACTGTAGTCATACTTCATATAGGTATTATAACAAGAAGGGAGATTACCTATGAAACTATTGTTCAGAAATCAAGCTTATCGTCTCTTGACTTTGTCACGCTTCTTCAATGCTTTTGGTGCTTCGATTTTCAATCTGGTCTTTATCGTCTATGCATCGACCTTGCCACAAGCCTCTTTTGCGGTTGCTATGGCGAATATTGTCATGCTTCTTCCGACTCTCTTTACAGTTTTTGTAGGGATTCGGGCAGATTACACGAGGGACAAGGTCAAATGGATGGTCTATAGCGGTTTGTTTCAGGCGGTTTTATTTTTTCTAGCAGCCCTAGTTGTTCAGCAAGCTAGTCTCTTTGCCTTTTCCAGCCTGTGTTTAATCAATGTCATTAGTGATGTCATCAGTGATTTTGCTGGTGGTTTGCGCATGCCTCTCATTAAGGAAAAAGTAGCTGAAGATGATCTGATGGAGGCTTATTCTTTTTCACAGTTCATCACCTATATTTCAGCTATTGGTGGTCAAGCTTTTGGAGTATGGCTCTTAGGTTTATCGGTCAACAATTTTTCTATCGTTGCGGGAATCAATGCCTGTTTTTTCCTCGTATCAGCCTTTGTTCTCTTTTTAGGAAAAAGCAAATTAAGCCTGTCAATTTCATCTGATGACGGTGAAATCCTAAAAAATGAGAAGCTTTCTATTAAAGAGCAGTTCCTAACAATTTACCGAAATTTACGCCTCGTTTTTCTTAAAAGTGGACAGAAAAACTTTGGTTTCATGATCTTTGCTGTCTTGCTTATCAATGCCTTGGGTGGCGCTCTAGGAAGCGTTTATAACATCTTCTTTTTGAGCCATTCTCTCTTGAATTTTTCTTACACAGAGGCACTATTTATCGAGCAAGTCTGTGTTTTATTAGCAATTATCATCAGTAGCCTTACGGGAAATGATTATTTTGGGAAGCAGTCCTTGCCTAGATTGATGATGTGGGTGACATTAGGAGTCAGTCTAGTTGGTCTGGCTAACTTATTCAATCAAGTCGTGCTTGGTTTGCTATTTCTCTTTTTAACTCTCTATGTGTCTGGTAAAGTTCCACCAAAGATTAATGCCATGCTCCTGAAAAATCTAGCTCCAGAGGTTCTAGCTCGTACCAGTAATTTTTTGGGTTTATTGTTCACCTTATCAGTACCTCTTGGTACAGCCTGTTTTTCACTTGTAGCTGTATGGAATATACAGTTGACTTGGATTTTATTTGTTGTCCTTTCTTTGCTGGCTATTCTTTTGACAGGTCTTAATCTCAAAAATGATATCTAATACTCTTCGAAAATCTCTTCAAACCACGTCAACGTCGCCTTGCCGTACTCAAGTACAGCCTGCGGCTAGTTTCCTAGTTTGCTCTTTGATTTTCATTGAGTATAAATCCTAATTTTTTCTCACTGTTTTAATCCCTCTATTTATGGTAAAATAAGACTATTAAGTTTAAAGAGGATTCCTTATGAAATTACAAAAACCAAAAGGAACGCAGGATATTTTACCTGCTGAATCTGCCAAATGGCAGTACGTTGAGGGCTTTGCCCGTGAGATTTTCAAGCGCTACAACTATGCAGAAGTGCGCACGCCTATTTTTGAGCATTACGAGGTTATCAGCCGCTCTGTCGGAGATACAACGGATATCGTAACCAAGGAAATGTACGATTTCTATGACAAGGGTGACCGTCATATTACCCTCCGTCCAGAAGGAACTGCGCCCGTTGTCCGTTCCTATGTGGAAAATAAACTCTTCGCCCCAGAAGTGCAAAAGCCGAGCAAGTTCTACTACATGGGCCCTATGTTCCGTTATGAGCGTCCACAGGCAGGGCGTTTGCGCCAGTTCCACCAGATTGGTGTTGAGTGTTTTGGCTCTAGCAATCCAGCTACCGATGTGGAAACCATCGCGATGGCAGCCCATTTCTTGAAAGAAATCGGCATCCAAGATGTCAAATTGCACCTCAACACTTTGGGGAATCCTGAGAGCCGTGCGGCCTATCGTCAAGCCTTAATTGACTATTTGACACCGCTCAAGGAGACCTTGTCTAAGGATAGCCAACGTCGTTTGGAGGAAAATCCTCTTCGTGTCTTGGACTCTAAAGAAAAAGAAGACAAGGTAGCAGTAGAGAATGCACCTTCTATCTTGGACTTCCTTGATGAAGAAAGTCAAGCTCATTTTGATGCTGTGCGTCAGATGTTGGAAAATCTTGGAGTAGACTATATCATCGATACCAATATGGTGCGTGGTCTGGACTACTACAATCACACTATTTTCGAGTTTATTACTGAGATTGAGGGCAATGACCTGACAGTCTGTGCGGGTGGTCGTTACGATGGTTTGGTTTCTTACTTTGGAGGCCCTGAAACTGCTGGATTTGGTTTTGGACTTGGTGTAGAGCGCCTGCTTCTCATTCTTGAAAAGCAAGGTGTGGCCCTCCCTATCGAAAACGCCCTAGATGTCTATATAGCAGTCTTGGGTGATGGAGCAAATGTCAAGGCCTTGGAATTAGTACAAGCTCTTCGCCAACAAGGTTTCAAAGCAGAGCGTGATTACCTCAACCGTAAGCTCAAAGCTCAGTTCAAGTCAGCCGATGTTTTTGCGGCTAAGACCCTCATCACCCTAGGAGAGAGCGAAGTCGAAAGCGGACAAGTGACGGTCAAGAACAACCAAACCCGAGAAGAAGTGCAAGTGTCACTTGAGACAATCAGTCAAAACTTCTCAGAAATCTTTGAAAAATTAGGCTTTTAATAGTATTTAACACTGGTCAGGATCTTATTTATTCCTGACCTTTTTCTTTTACAAAATGACAAAAATCATAAACTTTTTGACAAATATACTTGTCAAAAAGAAAAAGATGTGTTACAATGTAAGCAAGTTAAGAAATAAAGAAATAGGAGGGCGCCACATGTGGGTATGGATTTTTTTCCCTTTTCTCGTCTTGATTTATAGTAGTCAATCTAAAAAAATCAAGAGGTTAGAGAAGAGGTTAAAGGTAATCGAAAGAAAAGAGAAAGGAAATATAGATATGTCAAGATTATTGCAAGAATTAATTGGGAAAAATCCAACAATCGTTGGACAAGTGTTTGGAACATCTTTATGGGAAGTTGTGGATGTTGATGAGGAATGGGTCAAACTACGTCATGTTGATAAAAATGGGAAAGAAAAATTCAAGTTGCAACGTATTGAGGATATCCAAGCCGTTGAATTTGACGGAGAGTAGGTGTGTAACATGCAACTAAAAAACCGTCTAAAAGAGCTTCGGGCTCGTGATGGTCTCAATCAAACCGAACTAGCTAAGCTAGCAGGGGTTTCCAGGCAGACCATCAGTCTATTAGAACGGGACGAATACACCCCGTCCATTATCATTGCCCTGAAAATATCTCAAATTTTCAACGAAACAGTCGAATCGGTATTTCGTTTGGAGGAGGACGAGTGATGAATAAGTTTAAAGTGATTTATTACATGAGTGTTCTTGCCCTCATTGTGAATGCTTTTGCTATGATTGGAACATTACTAGGTTGGTTCTATTTTGTTGAAAGTAAGTATTTGTTTTGGCTTAATTTATCCCTCGTGTCCATTTTCAATCGGTTGAAGAAAAAGGAGAAAAATGATGAACAAGTATAAAGTGATCTATTATGTAGTTGCCATAGCTATATTAGTCAGCGTGTGTCTACTAATTGGAGCAAATCTAGGATGGTTTGATCTCTATTACAGTGACCAATTTATTTGGGCCTACTTTGCCCTCATCCCAGTCGTTGACTGGATTGAAAAGAAATCCAAAAATCTAGCAAGTGAAAAAGGAGAATGAATATGAAAAAGAAACATGGCTTGTTATTTTTAATTCCTTTTGTCTTGGGAGTTTTCTTGTACATGTTTGTAGATATGTTTAAGGCTGGTGCCGAATTTCACGGAATTGTTTTAGATGTAAAAATCTTGATACCATGGATATCAGCTATTTGTTTACTGTTAGGTTTCATTAGCATTTTTTTGACTTTCAATTTCCTAAAGAAAAGCAGAAAATTTCACTCCTTGTATCAAGAGGAAATGGATGATGATCTGAATGAAACCTATTATGTGCAGATGTATCGGAATCTCGAGTTTGGAACTATTGCTTTTAATAGTGCAAGCGTAGCGATTTTATTGGCTCTCTTCATTTCAGGAAGTGAAGTAATTGTACTCGATATAAGCCATATAACCTTATCCCTTTCCTTTTTGGGATTAGTGTTAGTTTTAAATGCTCAAAAATATCTTTTTAAGACCATTGCGATTGTTCGTCAGTTTGATTTGGCATTTTTCTCTACACCAAAGGATGTCATGGACTTTATCAATTCTTACGATGAAGGGGAGCGCCAGGCTAATTTGGAACAGAGTTTTCGGATTTTATTCCAACTAAATCAGTATGTCTTGCCAGGTCTCTACTTTTTGATTGCTCTCTTTTCCTTACTGACAGGAGAGATTCAGTTACTAGCCTTCTTGCTTGTAGGAGCCATCCATATTTATATTAATGTGATGCAGTTACCTATGGTAAAACGCTATTTCAAATAGGAGTTATCTATGAAACTACTTAAAAACCTTGGCTGGTTTCTTCTAGCTGTTCTATCCTTTTTCTTTGGCTATGGCTTTATTCAAGGGCTCGCGACTACTTCGCTTGCCTTAGGAGCTTCCCCCTATGCTGTGACCTTGCTCTATGTGGCCTTGGCTGGAGTTTATGTGTACGGCATTTACAAATGGTATCAGAAAGGTCCTGTTCGTATTGAGAAGAGTGGCTTCAACCGATTTATTTGGCTTCCTGCCTTGGTTTGGTTCTTATCTCTGGTTGTCCAGTTTTTCTTGCCAAATGATCCTTCAGTAAATCAGCAAATAGCGATAGACTTGACCTTGTCTCAACCACTTTTCTCATTCTTTGCGGTCGTTATTTTTGCTCCTTTGACGGAAGAACTTATCTTTAGAGGGATGTTGGCACGCTACCTCTTTCCTAAGCAGGACAATAGCAAACAAACTCTGATTTTCCTTCTGGTATCTAGTCTTCTGTTTGCCTTGATTCATTTCCCAGGTGATGTGCAACAATTTTTTGTCTATTTTAGCCTTGGTTTTAGTTTAGGCTTGGCTTATATTAGCAGAAAAGGTCTGGTCTACAGTATTTCTCTCCACGCTTTGAATAATTTAGTCAGCTTTTTGATGATTCTCATGCTATAATAGAGTCAGGAGGTCACATGAAACGAGTAATTTTATTAGCAGTGATTCAAGCAGTCGTTCTATTTTTCATCATTGGAGCGCTAGCTTATGCCTTTAAGGGCGATTTCTTCTACAACTATCTAGCAGTTGTCTTTGCCCCTATTGCAGGTGTCTTGCGCTTTGGGACAGCTTATACAACGGAAATTGTCTTGCCTCGAAAGGCAGCTGAAATCGCTGAAAAGCGTAAAGCAGGCAAAAATTCAAAATAAAAGAGTCCGGTGAAGTTCATCGGATTTTTGTATGGACGTTAATTTTTAGAGTCTTCACTTGATTTTTAAAGACTGGCAAACTTTTCTGCTGATTTTCATGAAGAGCCTGCGCTTTTATGGTAAAATAGTAACAGAATAAAAGAGGAGAGAAACAATGAAACGTAGTATGTATGCTGGTCGTGTTCGTGAGGAACACATCGGACAAGAAATGACCTTGAAAGGATGGGTAGGCCGTCGTCGTGACCTTGGTGGTTTGATCTTTATCGACCTTCGTGACCGTGAAGGAATTATGCAGTTGGTTATCAACCCTGAAAAAGTATCTGCAGAGGTCATGGCAACAGCTGAAAGCCTTCGTAGCGAATTTGTTATCGAGGTGACTGGACAGGTCGCTGCGCGTGAGCAAGCCAATGATAAGTTGCCAACTGGTGCAGTTGAGTTAAACGTGACAGCTCTGACAGTGCTTAATACAGCTAAGACAACACCATTTGAGATTAAGGATGGCATTGAGGCCAATGACGATACACGTTTGCGTTACCGTTACCTTGACCTTCGTCGTCCAGAAATGTTGGAAAATCTTAAACTTCGTGCTAAGGTGACCCACTCTATTCGCAACTACTTGGATGAGTTGGAGTTTATCGACGTGGAGACACCATTCCTTTCTAAGTCAACGCCAGAAGGTGCGCGTGACTATTTGGTACCATCTCGTGTCAATAAAGGGCATTTCTATGCTCTTCCTCAAAGTCCACAAATCACTAAGCAATTGTTGATGAATGCTGGTTTTGACCGTTACTATCAAATTGTTAAATGTTTCCGTGACGAGGACTTGCGTGGTGACCGCCAGCCTGAGTTTACTCAGGTCGACTTGGAAACGTCTTTCCTTACTGAGCAAGAAATCCAAGATATCACAGAAGGCTTGATTGCGCGCGTCATGAAAGAAACCAAGGGCATCGAAGTAACGCTACCATTCCCTCGTATGAAGTACGACGATGCTATGGCTCTTTACGGTTCTGATAAGCCAGATACTCGTTTTGACATGTTGCTTCAGGACTTGACAGCAGTGGTCAAAGGTGTAGACTTCAAAGTCTTTTCAGAAGCACCTGCTGTAAAAGCAATTGTAGTCAAAGGCGCTGCGGACAACTATTCACGTAAAGACATCGACAAGATGACGGAAGTAGCCAAACAATATGGTGCCAAAGGTCTTGCTTGGATCAAGGTGGTTGATGGAGAATTAAACGGACCAGTTGCCAAGTTCTTGACAGGCATCCAAGCAGAATTGACAACAGCGCTTGCTCTTGAAGATAAGGACCTCGTTCTCTTTGTGGCAGATACGCTTGAGGTAGCCAATGCAACGCTTGGTGCCCTTCGTGGACGTATTGCCAAAGAGCTTGACTTGATTGATACCGATAAATTCAATTTCCTTTGGGTGGTTGACTGGCCAATGTTTGAATGGTCTGAAGAAGAAGGTCGTTACATGAGCGCCCACCATCCATTCACACTTCCACAGGAAGAGACTGCTCACGAATTAGAAGGTGATTTGGCTAAGGTTCGTGCTATTGCTTACGATATCGTCTTGAACGGTTATGAGCTTGGTGGTGGTAGCCTTCGTATCAATCAAAAAGACCTTCAAGAACGCATGTTCAAGGCTCTTGGTTTCTCAGCCGAAGAAGCAAATGACCAGTTTGGTTTCCTTCTTGAGGCCATGGACTATGGTTTCCCACCACATGGTGGCTTGGCTATCGGGCTTGACCGATTTGTCATGCTCTTAGCAGGAGAAGAAAATATCCGTGAAGTTATTGCCTTCCCTAAGAACAACAAGGCAACTGACCCAATGACACAAGCTCCTTCAACAGTAGCTCTCAAACAACTAGAGGAACTCAGCTTACAAGTAGAAGAAGATGAAACAAGCAAAACGAATTAAGCGGTGGCGCTATTATCTGCGCCGCTTTGCTCATCAGATAAAAATTTTACGTGTCTTACAAAGCATCTCTCGCGAAAAATATGATGAGAAGATTTCGGCCTCTCTAGTCTATGGTTTTTTATCAGCAGTAGCGGTCAATTTCTTTTTCCAACCAGGGCATGTGTATTCGAGTGGTGCGACAGGTCTGGCACAGATTATCTCTGCCTTGAGTAATCACTGGTTTGGTTTTCATATCCCGATTTCGCTGACCTTTTACGCCATTAATTTTCCTTTGATGGTCTTGGCTTGGTATCAGATTGGCCATAAGTTCACCGTCTTTACCTTTATCACGGTTTCCATGAGTTCCTTCTTTATCCAGTTTGTCCCTGTGGCGACCTTGACGGAGGATCCCATTATCAATGCCCTTTTTGGGGGTGTTGTCATGGGCTTGGGGATTGGCTTTGCTCTTCGCAACAATATCTCCAGTGGTGGGACGGATATCGTCAGCCTGACCATTCGCAAGAAAACGGGTAAGAATGTTGGTAGTATTTCTTTCTTGGTAAATGGGACTATTATGCTGATAGCAGGTTTGACCTTTGGTTGGAAATACGCTCTCTACTCTATGATTACTATCTTTGTCTCTAGCCGTGTGACAGACGCTGTCTTTACCAAGCAAAAACGCATGCAGGCCATGATTGTGACCAATCATCCAGACAAGGTAATTGAAAAAATCCATAAAAAATTGAACCGCGGAGCAACCATGATCCACGATGCAGAAGGAACCTATAATCACGAAAGAAAGGCAGTTTTAATTACTGTCATTACACGTGCAGAGTTTAATGAATTTAAACAGATTATGAAACAGGTGGATCCAACCGCCTTTGTCTCTGTATCGGAGAATGTTCATATTCTGGGACGATTCGTTGAAACAGAAAATTAGTAACCAAAAAAACCAGCTCGAGCTGGTTTTTATTTTTCGATAATTTTGTGGGCGATTAATTGACGGTAACAAATTTGTTTATTGCTTTTAGCATCGTTAATGATCTGGAGGATAGTTTCAAGGGAAACACGACCAAGTTCTAAGCTATTGATATCAACATAGGCCGCCAAGTTGAGTTTAGGATTGACTGAGTCGAAACTGAGAACAGGGACATTCAGTTGGTGCTTAGCGATATAGTCACAGACCCCCTCAGCTAGGAGGCTATCGGTTGTGATGATCGCATCAATCTGTGGGTCATGCTGAAAGAGGAGTTGGCTAAACTGATATCCTTTTTCCTCTAGAAATTCATTTGCAAAGTAGGTCAGATTGCCATCAAGAGGCAGTTTGTATTGCTTGAGTGCGGATTCGTAACCAGTTAGACGGTCTTGTGTAACGAAGAGTTTCTTAGAACCTCCGATAAAGGCAATTCGTTTGCATCCTTTTTTGATGAAATATTCGGTTGCATCAAAACCAGCTTGGACATTGTCATTATCGACAAGAGGGATAAAGGGTGAAATAGATTTTCCTAGGATGAGGAAGGGGAACTGCTCATCAGCAACTAGTTTGACCAAGGGATCTTCCTCTTCGGCATAAAGGAAAATCAAACCATCCACACGTTTACCGTAAACCATCTGTGAAATCGCTTTAAGTCTCTCTTTTTCATCTTTACCTGTTGCAATCTGAATAGCATAGTGGTTTTCAGAAGCGACTTGGGCGATACCACGGAGGACAGATGGGAAGAAAGGATTTTGATAGAAGGCGTCTGAGTCGTCAGGAAGGACCAAGCCGATAACTTGGGTATAACTGCTTACCAAACTACGAGCGTTGAGGTTGGGGTGGTAATTGAGCTCCTTCATAGCCTTGCGAACACGTTTTTTCGTTTCGTCGCTAATGGTTGATTTATTTTGAATAACACGGGTTACGGTTGAAGGCGAAACACCAGCAGCCTTGGCCACGTCTTTAATCGTAACGGGCATAAAAATCTCCTATTTATGGTAATCTGGATCACGGAAATGCGTTTTATAAAAGATAGTGACCAGATACAGAACAAAAAGAATGTTTTGTACAGTAATGAGGGTTGTCATATTTTGGCCAAATAATCCCAAAATAAGTATAATCAGAGTTGGTAATCCTAAACAGTTCAAGATAAAATGGTAGCACTCTTTAAAGGTCCTAAATGAAAAGAGGCGTGATTTCTTAGTGATATAAAGGAGAAGACTCGCTCCCAGAGAGACGATAAAGAAATTCAAACCAAAGAGGAAGCTGGCACCGAGAACTAGAAAGAGACTGATATAGACACGATTCTGCTGGTACCAGTCTTTAGAAATGGCTTGGGTCAAACTGTCTTTATTTTTGAAACTCTCGGTATCAATCGCTCTGTAAGAGATACGGGTCAGCTCTTTACTTTCCTTACTGATAATTAGCTCATTCGTATCGAAATGCAGTTGCAAGTCCTTAGGTAATTCCTTGCTTTGACTTGGACCAATCACAATAGAAGGCGCTTGACTAGCTGTTCCTGTATAAGTTAATTTGCCATCAACAATTGCAGCATGTTCAGAGAGATCCTGGACAACCTCATCTGTCAATGGTTCATAGACATTATCGATAAAGGTTTCTAGCGGATAAGTATCTTGTGAGCTGTTTTGGATGGCAATGGGTACCATAGACAAGCTGATAAGGAAGATACTGGTAAAGAGCAGTTGAAACCAGTTGAGCCCGAAACGTTTGGACAGGGGCTTACGAAATCCCCAAATACTTGAAAAATATGAAAATGGATATGGAAGCATTTGTATCTTTCTAAAAGGTGTTTTCTATATGAGTATTATTATATAGAGAAATGTGCTTTATTTCAAGTCTAGGAGACAAATTGCTTGCTATAAGGATATTATTTACAGTAGCAATCGCTAATACTCAATGAAAATCAAAGAGCAAACTAGGAAGCTAGCCGCAGGTTGCTCAAAGCATAGCTTTGAGGTTGCAGATAAAGCTGACGTGGTTTGAAGAGATTTTCGAAGAGTATAAAATGAAAAAGGGTGGCGGGGATAAATTATCCCTTGTCGCCACCACTTGTAAGTCCTGAAACAAAGTTCTTTTGTAGGAAGAAGAAGAGAATACAGATTGGAAGGGCGATGAGGATAGCGCCTGCTGAGAAGTAAGCAATCTTCAAGTTCTTCGCATTGTTGACGAAGGTTTGGAGACCAACGGCAACAGTAAAGTATTCTTTCTCACGAAGCAAGAAACTAGAGAGGATGTAGTCCCCGAAAGGTCCCATGAAGGCCCAGAGAGCTTGTACGGCAACCATTGGGCGAACCAGTGGAAGAACAATTTGCCAGAAGCGGCGGAAGTGTCCTGCACCGTCTAGTTTTGCAGATTCGTCTAGAGACATTGGCACTGTATCGAAGTAACCTTTCATGAGCCAAGCATTCATCGGAATACCTCCACCAACATAAAGGAAGATGAGGAACCAGCTGTGGTTAAGGGCGTTCAACATAAGTGCCATAACGAAGAAGGCTGTCAAAGCGGCCATGGTTGGCACCATTTGGATAATCAAGAAGAAGACCAAACTTTGTTTACGAGCCAAGAAGTTGTAACGGCTGTAGGCATAACCAGCAAGTACGATGATACTTGTTTGAACCGCCATGGTAACCAAGGCGATAATCAAGGTATTGAGATACCAAGTACCGTATAGAGTTTCAGTAAAGAGTCCTTTAAAGTTATCAAAATTGAAGTCGATGTTAGTATCGAGTTTAAAGGCTGCGACGTTACCTGCTTTAAAGGCTGACATGATGGTAATCAACAGTGGATAGATAATCACGATTGATAGACCAATCAAGTAGAGGTAAGTAAGGGTTTGAGTCAGTCTACGTTTGAGTTTAATTGAGTTATTCATCTTAGACGTCCTCCATATCAAATGCGTGTAGTTTCTTGAATGCGATCATAGAGATTGAGATGACAATGATAGAGATAATCAAGGTAACAGCTGCCGCCATTGAGTATTGAGGAGATGTACCTGTTGTCAAACGGTAGATCCATGAGATCAAGATATCGGTTGAACCAGCTCCACCACCGACACTACCAGGTCCTCCACCATTGAAGAGGTACATGATAGAGAAGTTGTTAAAGTTGAAGGTGTATTGGCTAATCAAAGTAGGTGCCGCAACAGCCAAGATCATTGGGAAAGTGATGTTGCGGAATTTTTGCCAAGCATTGGCACCGTCAATATAAGCTGCTTCGTAAAGGTCGTTAGGAATAGATTGTAAGATACCCAAGGTCAAAACGTAGATGTATGGGAATCCAAGCCAACCTTGCATCATAATCAAGGCAATCTTAGTCCAAGTTGGGTCTGTTTTCCAAGGAATAAGAGCCCCATCGAGGAAAGGAAGGAATTTAGCCAAGATTGGCAATACTTGAGTGTTGATAGCTCCGACACTATCGTTAAACATGTTTGAGAATGTCAAGATAGTGATGAAGGCTGGAACAGCCCAAGGAAGAAGGAAAATAACACCGAAGATACGTTTTCCTTTGATAAATGGTTGGTTAGCAATGATAGCTGTGAAGATACCGATGACGATCTGTAAAGTTGAGGCAGCCAAAGCCCAGATGATAGTCCAAGAAAGAACGGCACCAAAGGCAGAACGGAAGGTACTCAAACTCCAGATGTTCGTAAAGTTGGTCAAACCAACCCAGTCCAACAATTTGTTTGGTGGCAAGTGCTGGAAGTCATAGTTGGTAAAGGCGATCATCAAGGTTACGATAACTGGGAAGATAATCGCAAAAGTCATGGCAACATAAGATGGAATGATTAAGAGGTAAGGGAAGCCATTTTCATAGATCCCTTTGACCATTTCTTTAAAGGTAAGTGCTACTGGTATGCCATTGTTAATGTGTTTGGCAGTTGTATGTGCATCTTTGATATTTGCGAAATAAAAGAGTACATAAACAACTACAAAGATTAAATGGAAGGCACCACGAATCAGCATAAAGAGGGAATTATCACGACCTGGTTTGTCACCAAGAGTGATGAGATTGCTCAATTCAGGGGCTGCAAGTGCTAGGAAGTAAAGGACGAATACGATGGTTACACCAAGGAAGATAAAACCTTTGGCTTTTTGTTTATTGTAAATCTGTCCTAACCCAGGAATGATAGACAGCAGAGCTGCTTTACTAGGTTGTTGCTTTTCCATAATAACTCCTTTCATAGGATACTGGTTTCTAATTAAAACCTAAACTATATATGTTTTTGATTGATAAATTCAAAGGGGGATTTGATTTCCACCCCCCTTGAACAAATTTTTTATTCACCAAATTTTTGTTTGATTGTTTCTTTGATCAATGTTACAGCGTCGTTAGCAGCTGTTTTCGCATCTTTTTTACCACTTACAGCATCAAAGAGCATAGTTTTCGCTGGATCCCAAACTGCAGACATTTGAGAGATGTTTGGCATTGGTTGAGCGTTCTTGAACTGTTTGATAACAGCTGTTGTCAACTCATCATTTTTACCTTCAGCATATGTACGAGCTTCAGTGTTAGCTGGGATTTCGTTAGTTGTATCGTAGAAGGCTTTTTGTTCTTCAGTTGAAACTAGGAAGTCTACAAATTTTTGAGCACCTTCAAGGTTCTTAGTGCTTGATGGGATGATCCAAGCTTTACCACCACCGAATGCAGCATATTCTTTTCCATTTGGAAGAGTTGGGATAGTTGCAACACCGTAGTTTACTTTAGCATCTTTAAAGGCTTGAGCTTTCCAAGGTCCGTCGATGATAGCAGCTGTTTTACCTTCTTGGAATTGAGTTTGGATTAAGTTGCCAGCACCTTCAGTATCTTGCATACCTTTAGGCCATTTTTCATACCAAGATTTAGCGTAGTTGATACCTGCGATAGAACCGTCGTTTGCAAGACCGATATCTTTAGCGTCTTTACCGTTTTGTCCGAATACGTAAGCACCGTTACCAGCAAGAAGTCCGTATGCATAGTAGAAGTTTGTCCAGTCAGCTAGGAAAGCAGAAGTTTTTCCATCTTCACCAGCGAAGGCATATTTGCTATCTTTAGCAAGGTTTTCTAAGTCAGCAAAAGTTTTTGGAGCTTCTTTTACCAAGTCTTTGTTGTAGTACATAACAAGTGACTCGATAACAGCAGGAGCACCGTAAACTTTACCATCAGCAGCCGTTACAAGAGATTTAGTTTTATCATCTGTTTTAGCACCGTCGCTCAATTTAACTTCTGAAAGTTGTCCGTCAGTACCAAGGCTACCTACACGGTCGTATGGAGCCATCATAACGTCAGCAGCTTGACCTGATTGGTTATCTAGAGAAAGTTTGTCAAGCCCACCCATTTGGTCTCCTGTTTTGATGGTAACTTTTACGCCAGCTTCTTTTTCGTAAGCTTTTGCAGCTGATTCAGCAAAGGCTTTATATTGGTCTTCAACGTAAAGAGTGAGTTCTTTCGCTTCAGATGAACCAGAATCAGCAGGTTTATCAGCAGTTTTGCTTCCACAAGCTACCAAAAGCAAGCTAGCAAGTGTAGCAGTTCCAAGCACAGCAGCGCTCTTCATGAATTTAGATGACATAGTGTATTCCTCCTAAAGAATAACAAATTTTATAATGAGGAAACGCAAACGTTTTCCTTTATGGCACTAGTATAGCACAATCGGAAAGCGGTTGCAAGTGTTTTTCGTAAAAATTTTTAAAAAAATTGCAAAAAAAGTAAACGCTTCCTCGTCATATAATAGTAGAAAAGTCAAAAATCGTTTTTATTTTAAATTTTTAAAAAAAGTTGAGAAAACGATTGCCTAAATTACAAATGGAAATCAAAAGGATTTACTAGTTTCTTTCCAGTTAATAAGATAAGTGAAACCCTTATTCCTATTTTATTTACCTCTAGAAGAATATATATACGAGTAAGAAGAAAAACTTTTTAAAAAATAATCAAAAAAGTTTTTTAAAACCGCTTGCATTTATCAAAAAAATGAGATATACTGATAGTAACGCAAACGTTTGCGTTCGTAAAAATGTAATATCTAACTATAAACACATGAGGTGCTTATTATGAAAAAACGTCAAAGTGGTGTGTTGATGCACATTTCTTCTCTTCCAGGAGCATACGGAATCGGATCATTTGGTAAAAGTGCTTACGACTTCGTTGATTTCTTGGTTCGCACAAAACAACGTTACTGGCAAATCCTTCCACTAGGAACAACTAGTTACGGAGACTCTCCTTACCAATCTTTCTCAGCCTTTGCAGGAAACACTCATTTTATCGATTTAGATATCTTGGTGGAACAGGGCTTGTTGCAAGCAAGTGACCTTGAAGGGGTTGACTTTGGTAGCGATGCGTCTGAAGTTGATTATGCGAAAATCTACTATGCACGTCGTCCTCTTTTAGAAAAAGCGGTAAAACGTTTCTTGGAAGTAGGAGATGTTAAAGATTTTGAGAAATTTGCTCAAGACAACCAATCATGGCTTGAACTCTTTGCAGAGTATATGGCTATTAAAGAGCATTTTGACAATCTTGCTTGGACTGAATGGCCAGATGCAGATGCTCGTGCTCGTAAAGCTTCAGCACTTGAAAGCTACCGTGAACAATTGGCAGATAAGTTGGTTTACCACCGTGTGACTCAATACTTCTTCTTCCAACAATGGTTGAAATTGAAAGCTTACGCTAACGACAACCACATCGAAATCGTTGGAGACATGCCAATCTACGTAGCGGAAGATTCAAGCGATATGTGGGCAAATCCACATCTCTTCAAGACAGATGTCAATGGTAAGGCTACTTGCATCGCAGGATGCCCACCAGATGAATTTTCTGCAACTGGTCAGCTTTGGGGTAACCCAATCTATGACTGGGAAGCAATGGACAAAGATGGCTACAAATGGTGGATTGAGCGCTTGCGTGAAAGCTTCAGAATCTACGACATCGTTCGTATCGACCACTTCCGTGGTTTCGAATCTTACTGGGAAATCCCTGCTGGTTCTGATACAGCAGCACCTGGTGAGTGGGTGAAAGGTCCTGGCTACAAGCTTTTTGCAGCCGTTAAGGAAGAGCTTGGTGAGCTAAACATCATCGCAGAAGATCTTGGTTTCATGACAGACGAAGTTATCGAATTGCGTGAACGTACTGGCTTCCCAGGAATGAAGATTCTTCAATTTGCTTTCAATCCAGAAGACGAAAGTATCGATAGCCCACACTTGGCACCTGCTAATTCAGTTATGTACACAGGAACACACGACAACAATACGGTCCTTGGTTGGTACCGTAACGAAATCGATGATGCGACTCGTGAATACATGGCTCGCTACACGAACCGTAAAGAATACGAAACAGTGCCACATGCTATGCTTCGTACAGTCTTTTCATCAGTTAGCTTCATGGTAATTGCAACTATGCAAGATTTGCTAGAATTGGATGAGATAGCTCGTATGAACTTCCCATCTACCCTTGGTGGAAACTGGTCTTGGCGTATGACTGAAGATCAATTGACACCAGCTGTCGAGGAAGGCTTGCTTGACTTGACAACAATCTATCGCCGAATCAATGAAAATTTGATAGAATTAAAGAAATAATACAATATCAGGAGACACCTTAAACATGTTATCACTACAAGAATTTGTACAAAATCGTTACAATAAAACCATTGCAGAATGTAGCAATGAAGAGCTTTACCTTGCTCTTCTTAACTACAGCAAGCTTGCAAGTAGCAAAAAACCAGTTAACACTGGTAAGAAAAAGGTTTACTACATCTCAGCTGAGTTCTTGATTGGTAAACTTTTGTCAAACAACTTGATCAACCTTGGTCTTTACGACGATGTCAAAAAAGAACTTGCAGCTGCAGGTAAAGATTTGATCGAAGTTGAAGAAGTTGAATTGGAACCATCTCTTGGGAATGGTGGTTTGGGACGTTTGGCTGCCTGCTTTATCGACTCAATTGCTACTCTTGGTTTGAACGGTGACGGTGTTGGTCTTAACTACCACTTTGGTCTATTCCAACAAGTTCTTAAAAACAACCAACAAGAAACAATTCCAAATGCATGGTTGACAGAGCAAAACTGGTTGGTTCGCTCAAGTCGCAGCTACCAAGTACCATTTGCTCACTTCACATTGACATCAACTCTTTACGATATCGATGTACCTGGTTACAAGACAGAAACGAAGAACCGCTTGCGTTTGTTTGACTTGGATTCAGTTGATTCTTCAATCATTAAAGACGGTATCAACTTTGACAAGACAGATATCGCTCGCAACTTGACTCTTTTCCTTTACCCAGATGATAGTGACCGTCAAGGTGAATTGCTCCGTATCTTCCAACAATACTTCATGGTTTCAAACGGTGCGCAATTGATTATCGAAGAAGCAATCGAAAAAGGAAGCAACTTGCATGACCTTGCTGACTACGCAGTTGTCCAAATCAACGATACTCACCCATCAATGGTTATCCCTGAATTGATCCGTCTTTTGACTGCTCGTGGTATCGAACTTGACGAAGCAATCTCAATCGTTCGTAGCATGACTGCCTACACTAACCACACAATCCTTGCTGAAGCCCTTGAAAAATGGCCTCTTGAATTCTTGCAAGAAGTGGTTCCTCACTTGGTACCAATCATAGAAGAATTGGACCGTCGCGTGAAAGCAGAAGTGAAAGATCCAGCTGTCCAAATCATCGATGAGAGCGGACGTGTTCACATGGCACACATGGATATCCACTACGGATACAGTGTTAACGGGGTAGCAGCACTTCACACTGAAATCTTGAAGAACTCTGAATTGAAAGCCTTCTACGACCTTTACCCAGAAAAATTCAACAACAAAACAAACGGTATCACTTTCCGTCGTTGGCTTATGCATGCTAACCCAAGCTTGTCTCACTACTTGGATGAGATTCTTGGAGAAGGTTGGCACCATGAAGCGGATGAGCTTGAAAAACTTTTGTCTTACGAAGACAAAGCAGCTGTCAAAGAAAAATTGGAAAGCATCAAGGCTCACAACAAACGTAAATTGGCTCGTCACTTGAAAGAACACCAAGGTGTGGAAATCAATCCAAACTCTATCTTTGATATCCAAATCAAACGTCTTCACGAGTACAAACGCCAACAAATGAACGCTTTGTACGTAATCCACAAATACCTTGACATCAAAGCTGGGAACATCCCTGCTCGCCCAATCACAATCTTCTTTGGTGGTAAAGCAGCTCCAGCCTACACAATCGCTCAAGACATCATCCACTTGATCCTTTGCATGTCAGAAGTTATTGCTAACGATCCAGCAGTAGCTCCACACTTGCAAGTAGTTATGGTTGAAAACTACAACGTTACTGCAGCAAGCTTCCTTATCCCAGCATGTGATATCTCAGAACAAATCTCACTTGCTTCTAAAGAAGCTTCAGGTACTGGTAACATGAAATTCATGTTGAACGGAGCTTTGACTCTTGGTACTATGGACGGTGCTAACGTGGAAATCGCTGAGTTGGTTGGCGAAGAAAACATCTACATCTTCGGTGAAGATTCAGAAACTGTTATCGATCTTTACGCAAAAGCAGCTTACAAATCAAGCGAATTCTACGCTCGTAAAGCTATCAAGCCATTGGTTGACTTCATCGTTAGCGATGCAGTTCTTGCAGCTGGAAACAAAGAGCGCTTGGAACGTCTTTACAATGAATTGATCAACAAAGACTGGTTCATGACTCTTCTTGACTTGGAAGACTACATCAAAGTCAAAGAGCAAATGCTTGCTGACTACGAAGACCGTGACGCATGGTTGGATAAAGTCATCGTTAATATTTCTAAAGCAGGATTCTTCTCATCTGACCGTACAATCGCTCAGTACAACGAAGATATCTGGCACTTGAACTAAGATACAAGTTTATACTAATACATTTTCCTATAAAGCGAATTTCGATTGAAATTCGCTTTTTTTGAATACTATGGATTTGGAACAATCTTGTCTAAAAATAGATAAATTCTAGATACAGTGAAGGTTTAGAAATGCTGGTTTTTACTGTCTTTCATCCTTTTGTTTCTTCGCAGTTGATTACCTCATATTTCTTGCATCCGTTTACATCAAGTATTATAATATAATTGTAGGAAAGAAGGTGTTTTTATGATATATACAAAATTGGTGTTGTTTATTGCCTTTCTTGTAATAAGCTTGTTACCTGATAAGATTTTTGGAAAAAATAAAAAAATTTGGAAAATAGTTCTTGCAATATTGATGGCGGCGACAGCATTATCATTTATGTACTAAGTTATTTTAAGAATGTAGGGTTTATTTTGGATTTTATTTATCATTTTGACCTGCCTCTATATAGGTAACCACGATTTGTTTCCTCTCAATCATCAAGAAATCTCTTTTCGTGGTAGTTTATGGGGTTTGGTACTGGCCTTATATCACTTACTGTTTATTGATAAGTTTGTTATCTCGAATCGAAAATAAAGATTAGAACTCAGAATTGGTAAATTTCCTAAATTTTTCGGATAGATAGTTTAAAAATTGAAATTTAAAACCGCAGATCTTCTTGAAATGCGGTTTTTTGTGTCAATTATAGTACTTTCCCAACCAGAATCTCAGCCTCAATAGTAATCTCAGTCAGTTGGCTCCAGTCAATCTTAGTCTGGTCAACGTGAAAGAGTAGGGGCGTCATGCTGAGTAGTGCTTGGAGCTGATCTGCTGTGATAGTTTTGGTCAGAGAGGCAGTTTGACTAGATAGGATGGTAAAGTGTTCTTGGAAATGATTTTTGATATCTTGGTTGGAATAATCCTTGTTTGTCAGCTGGTCTTGTACCTTCTGACGGATTTCCTTGAGGTGATTTTTAGTTGGAATAACCTTTATCAAGATGCCGTCTTTGGATAAAACGCGACGAAATTCTCCATAGTTGGCAGGTGAAAAGATATCAAGTAAGATATCCATGCTAGCGTCTTTTATAGGAAGACGAGCTAAGTCACCAACGAACCAATTGACTGCCCAGTTGGGTTCGCTCTTGGCAGCGATTTGGACTGAATCTTTGGAGATGTCAAAGGCATAGAAGGTTTTGTCAGGATGCCTTTTTTGAAGCTTGCGAGAATAGAATCCTTCGCCACAACCGATATCTAAAATTGTTTTGGCATTTTTTGAGTTTGAAAGTAAATCAGAGACGACCTCTAGAATAGCTTGATAAAATCCAGCTTCTAGGATTTGTCGGCGGTTTTGAAAATTTTCCTTGTCGTAGTTGGCAGATTGCTTGATTTGAGGGGCTAGATTGACATAGCCGAATTTAGCCAAGTCAAAAGAATGGCGATTGTAGCACTTGAAACTAGTCTCTACCAGAGTCAGATTTTCTTGACAGATAGGACAGGCAAAGGCCGTCGCAGAAGCAAAACGCTGAAGTTTGGGTTTGAGATTTGTATTCATAGTTTAAGTGTATCAAAAGAGGCAAATGAAAGCAACTTTAGGAATAAGTAGATGGGAGATTCAGTAGAAATAAAACTAATTCTCCAATTTATAGAATGAAATTGCTTTTATATCGAAATTGCTATATAATAATGATAAGGAGGAAATAAATATGTTAAAAGAAGTATTAAGCGTTGCAAAAGTTGCGAAAAAATCTTCACTATTTTTAGGTGGTGTCGCATTTGGTACCCTTGGTTTGAAAATCTTAGCAAGTAAGGAAGCTAAAAAAGGTTATTCTAAAGCTTTGGCTAAGGCTTATAAGTTAAAAGACGAGCTAGATGCATCTGTTTCTGTTGTGAAGCAACATGGAGACGATGTCTTGCAAGATGCCAAATATTTGTACGAGCAAGAGAAAAAAGAAGAGCAATTAGATAGCCTTATAGGAGAATAATATGTCTTTTAAAGTGCTATATAGAGGATATCAACATATCCGACTATCATCTTCTTTTTCACTTACCTTGGATATTCAAGACTATCTTCGTTCCTTGGCGAGGGATGAGAAGGGAATTGAGTCTATCCAGTTTTACATGGATCAACAGCACTTTACTCTACGTATAAAAGAAGGCTTCTCTGTATTAGACAATGCAGAAGCCTTTTTAAAAAAAATCGATAAAGGGAAAGTTTCGGAGTTGATGACTCTTCCTGTTCGTAGAGAAGAAAGTGCCTATTCTATCGTTTCAGGTGCAGCGATTAAGCGTGTGCTTTTTCGTAGTCTTGTGCCGTCTCCTATTCGCTATATATGGACCTGTTATCAGGCTTTTGGATATGTTAAAGAAGCCTATCAAACACTAGCGCGTAAGGAACTAACGATGGAAGTCTTGGACTGTTCGGCTATTTTATTGTCTTTGTTTATGAACCAATCCAAGACTGCCAGCAACATCATGTTTATGCTCGATTTGGGGAATCATTTAGATCAGTGGTCCTTGAAAAAAACTGCAACAGATTTAGAACAAAGCCTTCTTGCAAAAGAGAGCGATGTATTCTTGGTACAGGGCGATACGGTCGTTAGTATCAAGAGTTCCGATGTTCAAATAGGAGATGTCTTGGTCCTATCTCAAGGAAATGAAATTCTGTTTGATGGACAAGTAGTTTCAGGTTTAGGTATGGTCAACGAAAGTTCCTTGACGGGAGAGAGTTTTCCTGTTGAAAAAAGAGAGTTTGATTCGGTTTGTGCAAACACAGTCTTGGAGACTGGGGAGCTACGCATTCGTGTAACCGATAATCAGATGAATAGCCGTATTTTACAGCTGATTGAGTTGATGAAGAAATCTGAAGAAAACAAGAAAACGAAACAACGCTATTTCATCAAAATGGCGGATAAGGTCGTCAAATATAATTTCTTGGGGGCTGGTCTGACTTACTTATTAACAGGTTCTTTTTCTAAGGCTATTTCATTCCTATTGGTCGATTTCTCCTGCGCTTTGAAAATCTCTACTCCTGTAGCTTATTTGACAGCTATCAAGGAGGGGTTGAACCGTGAAATGGTGATTAAGGATGGAGATGTTCTAGAGAAATATCTGGAAGTTGATACTTTCTTGTTTGATAAGACAGGAACAATCACAACTAGCTATCCTATAGTTGAAAAGGTGTTACCTTTTGGGGATTATAGCGAGGAAGATATTCTCAGAATCAGTGCCTGTCTTGAGGAACACATTTATCATCCTATTGCTAATGCCATTGTCAAGCAAGCTGAGATAGAGGGGATTGAACATGAGGAAATGCATGGGAAACTCCAATATATCGCAAGTAAGGGAATTAAGTCACATATTGATGGCCAACCAGTTCTTATTGGGAATTATGTCTTGATGCAAGACGAGCAGATTCATATTAGTTCGGAACAAAATGATCTAATTGAAGAGTATAAGAGCCACTACAATCTCTTATTCTTGGCTTATCAGAATGAATTGATTGGAATGTTCTGCATCCATACTCCTTTGAGAAAAGAAGCAAAAGCAGCCTTGGAGAAACTTAAGGCACAAGGGAAAAAATTGATTCTGGCAACAGGGGACACCTTGGTTAGAACAGAGGAATTAGTCAAAGACTTGCCCTTTGATCAGGTCTATACAGACTTGAAACCTGATGGGAAATTTGAGTTAGTAGAGGAACTGCAGAAAGCAGGTCACACTATTTTGATGGTTGGAGATGGATTGAATGACTCAGCGGCTCTAACCCTATCAGATATAGGTGTGGTGATGAATGAGAGTGCAGATATTTCTAAGCAGATGAGCGATATCTTATTGTTAGATAATCGCTTGGATTTCTTCCAAGAGTTGGATTCGCTATCATCATCTTTGCAAATACTCATCAATAAGAATATTCAAGATACCGTTGTCGTAAATAGTAGTTTGATTGGTTTTGGCTTATTTAATTGGCTCAGTCCTTCAAATCTCTCTATCTTGCATAATCTAACAACCTTACGTATTGTACTGCGTAGCCTGTCTATTAAGGGATAGGTGGGGACTATTAACAGCAAAAAGGAGTTACCTTTCTCGAGGTTAACTCCTTTTTTATAGGTAAATGTTGAACAGTTTAATAAGTCAAAACAAAGTATTTTTTCTTTCCACGACGGATAACAGTCAGTTCGTTCTCTAACTTATCTGCGTCACTCAAGACATAGTCAAGGTCTTGGATGCGGTCGCCGTTGACGTAGATAGCTCCGTTTTGGACGTCTTCACGGGCTTGGCGTTTTGAGTTAACCACACCAGATGACACGAGAAGTTCTACGATATTGTGGTTTTCATCTGCTTGAACTTGGTAGTTTGGCACGCCACGAAGTCCTTGTTTGAGCTCTTTAACAGAAAGGTTTTTGATGTTTCCTGCAAAGAGTTGCTCAGTGATGTTGAGGGCTTCTTTGTAAGCTTCTTCGCCGTGAACAAGTGTTACGACTTCACGAGCGAGAATTTTTTGAGCCAAGCGTTCATGTGGAGCCGCTTCAAATTGTTTACGGATGTCTTCAATCTCATCAAGTGACAAGAAAGTAAAGATCTTCAAGAAGCGAACAGCGTCAGCATCCATAACGTTCATCCAGAATTGGTACATTTCGTATGGAGAAGTCTTTTCAGGATTGAGCCAGACGGCATTTCCTTCTGATTTACCAAATTTCTTACCAGTTGCATCTGTGATAAGCGGAACTGTGATAACGTGGCCTGTCTTGTCAGCCTTACGACGAAGCAATTCAGTACCAGCTGTCATATTTCCCCACTGGTCAGAACCACCGATTTGAAGCGTTACGTTGTGGTCTTGGTTAAGGACGAAGAAATCGTACCCTTGCATGATTTGGTAAGCAAACTCAGTGTAGGAAATCCCTGTTTCGATCCGTTTTTTAACAGATTCCTTACTCATCATGTAGTTGACAGTAAAGTATTTTCCGATATCACGGAGGAAATCAATGAAGCTGATGCTGCCAAACCAGTCGTAGTTGTTGACCATGACAGCCTTGTTTTCACCATTTTCAAAGTCAAGAAAACGAGAAAGTTGTCCTTGGATAGACTTGACCCAGCCATCTACTGTGTCTTTTGTTTGGAGACTACGCTCAGCATCTTTGAAGGACGGATCTCCGATGAGACCTGTAGCACCGCCAACGAGCGCATAAGGTTTGTGACCTGCTAGTTGCAAGCGACGACTTGTCAAGATTGCGACAAGGTGGCCTAGGTGAAGGCTGTCAGCAGTTGGATCGTAGCCAGTATAATAAGAAACTTGACCTTCTTCTAGGGCTTTACGCAAAGCTTCTTCATCAGTCGTTTGAAAAATCAAACCACGCTCTTTTAGCTCATCAAAAATGTGCATGTGTCTTTTCTCCTTTTTAAAATTATTGTTTCTAACTATTGTATCACAAACTTGGGCAATAGCCTAGTAGAATAGGGAAGAAAGTGGCATTTTATTGAAAGTTTACCTTTTATGGTATAATAGATAGAGTGAGGAAATCCATGCAAAATCAATTAAATGAATTAAAACGAAAAATGCTGGAATTTTTCCAGCTAGTAAAATCAAAAATAAATCATAGAAAATCAGAGAAAGTCTCAAAAGAGAAGAAGTCGGATGGGACAGGTGGGAAAGTTCTGCCTATCCTAGGTAGCATTTTAGCCGCTATCAAGGGGATTGTGAATACGCTCTTTATTCTAGGCTTTATCGGTGGGCTTTTTGGTGCTGGTGTGGCTCTTGGTTATGGGGTTGCTTTGTTTGACAAGGCCAAGGTTCCCCAATCGGAGGACTTGGTCAAGCAAGTTAAAAATATTTCTTCCATCTCAGAAATTGTTTACGCAGATGGGAGTGTCATTGCTTCTATCGAGAGTGATCTACTGAGGACTTCTGTTTCATCTGAGGAAATATCGGACAATCTCAAAAAGGCTATCATTGCTACTGAGGACGAACATTTTCTTGAACATAAAGGGGTTGTGCCAAAAGCTGTGATTCGGGCGACTTTGGGAACTTTTGCAGGTTTGGGCTCGTCTAGTGGGGGCTCGACCTTGACCCAACAGTTAATCAAACAACAAGTGGTTGGAGATGCTCCGACTTTGGCTCGTAAGGCTACAGAAATTGTTGATGCCCTTGCCTTGGAACGCAACATGAGCAAGGATGAAATCTTGACCACCTATCTCAATGTTGCTCCTTTTGGTCGAAATCATAAAGGACAGAATATTGCAGGTGCCCAGCAAGCTGCTGAAGGGATTTTCGGTATCGATGCCAACAAGCTGAGTATTCCCCAAGCTGCCTTCCTAGCAGGTTTGCCACAGAGTCCGATTACTTATTCTCCTTATGAAAATACTGGAGAGTTAAAGAGTGATGAAGACTTAGAACTTGGTTTGAAGCGGGCCAAGGATGTTCTCTATAACATGTACCGTACGGGTTCTCTGACTCAGGAAGAATACGACCAGTACAAGGATTATAATCTCAAACAAGATTTCTTGCCATCAGGAACTGTCAATGCTGTTTCGAGGGATTATCTCTACTTTACAGCTATGGCTGAAGCGACCGACCGTATGTATGATTATTTAGTTCAACAGGACAATGTCTCTAGCCAAGAGTTGAAAAACGAGTCGATTCAAAAGGCTTATCATGAGCGAGCGGAGCAGGAACTAAGTAACGGTGGCTATAAAATCACTACAACGATCAATAAAAAAATCCATAACGCCATGCAAAATGCAGTTGCTAACTACGGTCATTTGGTAGATGATGCGACTGGTCAGCCTGAAGTAGGGAATGTTTTGATGGACAATAAAACAGGGGCTGTTCTAGGCTTTGTTGGTGGTCGTAATTACCAGACTAACCAAAACAATCACGCCTTCGACACCAAGCGTTCGCCAGCCTCTACAACCAAGCCTTTGTTGGCCTACGGTATTGCCATTGACCAAGGTTTGATGGGTAGCGCTAGTATCTTGTCCAATTATCCGACAAAATTCTCTAATGGAAATCCTATCATGTATGTAAACAGTCCAGGTACAGGCATGATGACCTTGGGAGAAGCCTTGAACTATTCATGGAATATCCCAGCCTATTGGACCTATCGAATGCTACGTGAGAAGGGTGTAGATGTCAAGGGTTACATGGAGAAAATGGGTTACGAGATTCCGGAGTACGGTATCGAAAGTCTGCCTATGGGTGGTGGGATTGAAGTCACAGTCGCCCAGCATACCAATGGTTATCAAACAATTGCTAATAACGGTATCTACCATCAGAAACATGTGATTTCTAAGATTGAATCATCTGATGGTAGAGTAATCTATGAATTCCAAGACAAACCAGTTCAAGTGTACTCGAAGGCAACAGCAACAATCATGCAGAGTTTGCTTCGTGAGGTGATTTCATCTCGGATCACTTCAAGTTTCCAAACGGATTTGGCTTCTATCAATTCAAGTTTAGCTCGTGCAGACTGGATTGGTAAGACTGGGACAACCAATGAAGATGAAAATATGTGGCTCATGCTGTCAACACCAAGATTGACTCTAGGTGGTTGGCTAGGGCATGACGACAACCGCCCAATGGCTAAGGGGGCTGGGCATTATCGAAATGCCAAATATATGGCCTACTTGGTCAATGCTATCCAACAGGCCGAGCCTGGTGTTTGGGGCAATGAACGCTTTAATCTTGATTCTAGTGTGACCCAATCTCAGGTCCTCAGATCTACAGGAGAGAAGCCAGGCAAAGTATCTGTTAATGGAAAAACAGTTGATCTTTCAGGTTCTACTGTAACGAGCTATTGGGCTAATAAGGCGGGAGCTCCTACAACAAGCTATCACTTTGCCATTGGAGGAAGTGAAGCAGATTACCAAAATGCTTGGTCAAGTATTATTGGTAGTTTCTCATCTACACCAAGTTCAAGTAGTAGCTCAAGTAGTAGTTCTAGCAGTACATCAAGTTCATCATCAACACAATCAAATAGTAGAAGATAGGAAAGTGGTATTGATTGCCACTTTTTTCTTTTTTCCTTTCGTGTTACAATAAAGGTATGAATCAGTATCAGAAAAAGATTGTTAAAGGAACCATTTATTCACTCCTATCCGGCTTAATCTGGGGAATTTGTGGGATTCTAGGAGAGTATTTCTTTACTCATTATCAAGTGTCCTCTGGCTGGATTACCTCTATGCGTTTGACACTAGCAGGGAGTCTTGTACTCATTTGGTCTGCGATGCAATTAAAATCGCAAGTGCTAGATATTTGGCGAGATAAGAAAAATTACCTGCCCTTTTTAGCCTATGCTGTTTTGGGGATTTTTTCAGTTCAGTATTTTTTCTATCTCTGCGTAGAATACTCAAATGCAGCGACAGCAACTATTTTACAGTTTATTAGCCCTGTCTTTATCCTCTTTTACAACCGCTTGGTTTATCAAAAACGAGCGTCAAAAAGCGCTATTTTTTATGTTTTGGTTGCCATGTTGGGTGTTTGCCTGATGGCGACAAAGGGAGATCTCTCTCAATTATCCATGACACCGCTAGCACTTGTGACGGGTTTGCTGAGTGCCATGGGGGTCATGTTTAATGTTATCTTACCTCAGCCTTTCGCTAAGAGATACGGTTTTGTACCCACGGTTGGGTGGGGGATGATTTTGGCAGGTTTATTTAGCAATGTCCTCTCGCCGGTTTATCAGCTTTCCTTTACTCTTGATATTTGGAGTATCTTGATTTGTCTCATTATCGCTTTCTTTGGGACGGCTTTTGCCTTTTTCATTTCCATGAAGGCTGTGTCCTTGGTTTCTCCCTTGGTGGTTTCCGTTATTAGTGCCAGTGAACCTCTCTCTTCTGCTCTCTTGAGTGTTTTGTTTTTAGGTTTAGTGGTGGATTGGTCACTCCTTCTAGCTATGGCCTTGATTATTTTACCTATGATTTTCCTATCGATAGAAGAAGCGAAAGAAAGTAGATAAAAAGTCTTTTCTTAATTCTAAAAGTGTGCTATACTAGAATAGTCAATAAAACACGGGGAGATAGTTGTGAAGAGTGTTTTTAGGTTGTATCGGTAGGGGCTTACCTTTACCGACAGCACGTTTTATCTCACATCCCTAAAAATCATACCTAAAAACAAACAAAAAGGCTTCAAATTTGAGGCCTTTTTTGGTAGAATAGGTATCATTAAAATGAACTAGGAGGCGCTTATGACTGCTACAAAAATGAACGCACAAGAAATTATCCAATTTATCGCCAATGCTGAAAAGAAAACCAGTGTTAAAGTAACTTTTGAGGGACAACTCGCAACTGCTGTACCTGGATCTGTTGTCAAACTAGGGAATGTCCTATTTGGAGACTGGAAAGATGTGGTTCCGCTTCTCGATGGTTTGGTAGAAAATCAAGACTATGTTGTTGAGCAAGATGCTCGCAATTCTGCAGTTCCCTTGCTAGATAAACGTGAGATCAACGCTCGTATCGAGCCAGGTGCTATTATCCGTGACCAAGTTGAAATTGGTGACAATGCTGTTATCATGATGGGAGCTGTTATCAATATCGGTGCTGAGATCGGTGCAGGAACCATGATTGACATGGGGGCTATCCTTGGTGGCCGTGCTATCGTTGGGAAAAACAGCCACGTTGGTGCAGGTGCAGTTTTGGCAGGTGTGATTGAGCCAGCTAGCGCAGAACCAGTCCGTGTTGGAGACAATGTTCTTATCGGTGCTAATGCAGTGGTTATCGAAGGAGTCCAAATCGGTAGTGGTTCAGTTGTCGCAGCAGGAGCTATTGTTACCCAAGATGTCCCAGAAAACGTGGTGGTAGCAGGTGTTCCAGCTCGTATCATCAAAGAGATTGATGCCCAAACCCAACAAAAAACAGCGCTAGAGGATGCGCTTCGTACCTTATAATTGTAAAAGTAATAAAGAGGCGGAACTCTTCTTCCAGCCTCTTTCTGCTATATCGGAGGATAGATAGATGTTAGATTTGATTCAGACTAGACGAGATTTGCACCAGATTCCAGAGATTGGCTTGGAGGAGTTCAAGACTCAGGCTTATCTGCTAGATGTGATTGAGAAATTGATTGAAGGTAAGGAATTTGTTCAAGTTCGTACTTGGCGGACAGGTATTTTGGTTTATTTGCAGGGAAGTCAGCCAGAGCGGACCATTAGTTGGCGAACAGATATTGACGGTCTGCCTATCGTCGAACAAACAGGACTTCCGTTCGCTTCTCAACACCAAGGTCGTATGCACGCTTGTGGCCATGATTTCCACATGACGATTGCCTTGGGCTGTCTTGAGCGAGCCCTTGAGGAGCAACCAAAGAACAACCTGCTCTTTCTGTTTCAACCTGCTGAAGAAAATGAAGCCGGTGGCATGCTCATGTATGAGGATGGTGCTTTTGGAGACTGGTTGCCAGACCAGTTTTATGGTCTTCATGTTCGGCCAGATTTGAAGGTTGGACAGATTGCGACTAATACTCATACACTCTTTGCAGGAACTTGCGAGGTGAAGATCCGTTTCAAAGGAAAAGGTGGACACGCAGCCTTTCCACATGAAGCTAATGACGCTTTGGTGGCGGCTAGTTACTTTGTGACCCAGGTGCAGTCAGTTGTCAGTCGCAATGTCAACCCAATCGAGGGAGCAGTGGTGACCTTTGGTCTTTTCCAAGCCGGAACCACCAACAATGTCATCACAGATACAGCCTTTTTGCATGGAACTATTCGGGCCTTGACACAGGACATGAGTCTCTTGGTGCAAAAGCGGGTCAAAACAGTTGCAGAAGGAGTTGCAGCTGCCTTCGATATGGAAGTCGAAGTGGAACTCAAGCAAGGTGGTTATCTGCCTGTTGAGAACAATCCAGCTTTGGCGCGTGAACTGATGGACTTCTTTGCAGAAAAAGACGGAATCGAGCTGATTGATATCGAACCTGCTATGACAGGTGAGGACTTTGGTTATCTCCTTTCAAAGGTTGATGGCGTTATGTTTTGGCTAGGTATCGATAGTCCCTACGCCCTTCATCACCCTCAGATGAGTCCTAAGGAAGAAGCCTTAGCTATTGGAGTGGACGCGGTCTCTAGTTTCCTGAAAAAGAAGGCAGCAGAGTAGAGGACTTGTCTATGAAATCGGAATTACGTAAGCAAGTCTTGCAAGAAATGAAGGCTTTACCTTTAGAGCAAAAACAGTTTATCGACCAAGCTTTAACCGAGCGACTTTTACAACACCCCTTCTACCAAGAAGCCAAGGTCATTGCAACCTATCTCTCTTTTCCTCATGAGTTTCAAACTCAGAGATTGATTGAGCAGGCGCTGAAGGACGGCAAGAAGGTTCTGATACCTAAAACCTATCCCAAGGGGCGCATGGACTTTGTGGTCTATGATCCACAGCAGTTGGTAAAAACTTCCTTTGGATTACTGGAACCACAGGGAGATTTGGAAGTAGTGGATGCCTCTCAGATTGATTTGATTCATGTTCCTGGTCTGGCTTTTACGACGGAAGGACATCGGATTGGATACGGTGGAGGTTATTATGATCGCTATCTGAAACATTTTTCTGGTCATACTTTGAGTACGATCTATCCTTGTCAAATTCAGGACTTTATCCCTGAAAAGCATGATATTCCTGTTCAGGAGGTTCTGATTGATGAAGGAAATCTTTGACAGACGTTATCCTGTGACGAGTTTCTTTCTCTTAGTGACGGCCTTGGTATTTCTACTAATGTTGGCGACCACAGGAGGAAACTTTGACAGGGCAGATACCCTATTTCGATTTGGAGCCATGTACGGGCCTGCCATTCGCCTCTTTCCTGAGCAAATTTGGCGTCTCTTTTCGGCTATTTTTGTTCATATTGGGTGGGAGCATTTCATTGTTAATATGCTTTCGCTCTATTATCTTGGTAGGCAAGTAGAGGAGATTTTTGGGTCCAAGAAGTTTTTCTTTCTCTATTTTTTATCAGGAATGATGGGTAATCTCTTTGTTTTTGTATTTAGTCCAAAATCCTTAGCAGCAGGAGCTTCGACTTCTCTCTATGGGCTATTTGCTGCGATTATTGTTCTTCGCTATGCTACTCGGAACCCCTATATCCAGCAGCTAGGCCAATCTTATCTGACACTTTTTGTGGTTAACATTATTGGAAGTGTTCTGATTCCAGGAATCAGCCTAGCAGGTCATATCGGGGGAGCAGTTGGTGGAGCATTTCTAGCAATTATCTTTCCAGTTCGAGGAGAAAGACGGATGTATAGTGCTAGTCAGAGACTGGTAGCGTTAGTGTTGTTCGTAGGACTTGCAGTCTTGCTTCTCTACAAGGGAATGGGGTTGTGAGAGCTTATAATAATAGTTGTGTAATGAAAAAAGATAAGGCATTTTTGAACCTTATCTTTTTATGTTATTCCTTCTCAGCTAATTCTTTTCCCAGTTGGATGAGGTAATCTTTCAAGTCATCTTTGACTTGTGGGTGCTTGAGGGCGTAGTCAATAGATGTTTTCATAAAGCCGAATTTATCTCCAACGTCGTAACGAGCTCCTGTAAATTCGCGAGCGAAAACACGTTGCGTTTTATTAAGGGTATCAATCGCATCGGTAAGCTGGATTTCATTTCCAGCGCCAGGAGCTTGATTTTCGAGGATATCAAAAATTTCTGGTGTGAGCAGATAGCGGCCGATGATTGCCAAATCACTTGGAGCATCTTCTGGAGCTGGTTTTTCAACGAAAGTTTCAACGCTGTAGAGACCATTAATCCCTTCACCTTGAGGAGCTATAACTCCATATGCTGAAACGTCTTCATGAGGGACAGGCATAACAGCAATTGTTGATGCGTGAGTCGTCTCGTAATCGTTCATCAATTGTTTTGTCAAAGGGACAGCATGGTCATCTGTGATATCCATTAGGTCGTCACCAAGCATGACAACGAAGGGCTCATTTCCTACAAAAGCTTTTGCTTGTAAGACAGCATCGCCAAGACCACGAGGATGGCTTTGACGGATAAAGTGAAGGCGAATGCCAGTTGTTTCGTCTACCAATTTTAGTAAGTCATGTTTGCCTTTTTCTTTGAGGTTGTACTCAAGCTCAAAGTTTGAGTCAAAGTGGTCTTCAATAGAACGTTTTGATTTACCAGTGACAACCAGAATATCTTCAATACCTGATTTAAGAGCTTCTTCTACAATAAATTGGATAGTTGGTTTGTCCACAATTGGCAACATTTCTTTAGCAAGTGCTTTGGTTGCTGGTAAAAATCGAGTCCCGAGTCCAGCGGCAGGGATGACTGCCTTTCTAACTTTTGATGTCATAAGAATCCTTTCTCTAGAGGGTTAAGACCACTCATTTTCTGCTTTAAATTCATTGTTCATGATGTCATAAATGGCATCTTTGATATTAGTTCCGTGGTAAATAACTTGGTAAATGGCTTGTGTAATCGGCATATAGACTCCAAGTTCTTGCGCTAGTTCATAGGCTGCTCGAGTCGTTGAAATTCCTTCAATCACCATGCCCATATTGGCTTCAATATCAGCTAGAGATTCTCCACGACCAAGAGCATCTCCAGCTCTCCAGTTACGAGAGTGGATGGAGGTTCCCGTTACGATCAAATCTCCCACACCAGATAAGCCGCTATAGGTCAATGGACTGGCCCCGAGTGCTACCCCTAGGCGGGTAATTTCTGCCAAGCCTCGAGCGATGATGGCTGCCTTAGCGTTGTCACCAAATCCTAAACCATGTAAGGCTCCAGCACCGACAGCGATAATGTTTTTAAGAGCGCCAGCAGTTTCAACCCCGATAACATCCGTATTGGTATAAAGTCGGAAGTAGTGATTACTAAAGAGTTCTTGAACGTATTGAGCTGTTTGTAAGTCTTTAGAAGCAGCAGTGATTAAAGTCAGGTCACGCACAATGGTCTCTTCCGCATGACTAGGTCCTGAAACAACGACAATATCACTGCGGAGATGTTCAGGAATTTCTTCTTCAAGGATGGTTGATAATCGTTTATGGCTATCGGGTTCTAATCCCTTTGAAGCGTGCATGATGATAGCCTTATGGTCTAGGGTTTGTGCAACTTGTTGTGCAACAAGTCGTGTCACTTTTGTTGGGACAACAAACAAAATCGCATCTACATCTTTCAGTGCCTCTGATAAGTCGGTGTAGGCAATGATATTTTCATCTAGAACGACATCTTTAAAGTAGTGCTTGTTAGTATGATAGGTATTAATTTCATTGATTTGTTCGGGAAGATTTCCCCAAATACGTACCTCGTGTCCATTGTCATTTAAGACTTGTGAAAGGGCAGTTCCCCAAGAACCAGGCCCCAAGACGGCGACGGTTTGTTTTTCCATGTTTTCCTCCTTGATAGAGTTCTCTTTTTATTTTATCACATTCTAGGGGATTTTGCACTTGCATTGCTGGGGAGTGGTTGCTTTGTTACTTGAAAAATATACAAAAACCGAGCCTAAGTATTAAACTCTTAGACTCGGTTTTGATATTCCTTAAAGAATAGCTCGGTTTATTTCAATTGATCTGTAATGTCTTTTGATAGCAACATTCCCAGATGATAAGTTTTATTGATGTAAGCAATGACATCATTGATATTTTCAGTCGTTTGAATTTTCTCTTTGATGTCAGCCCTAAATGTTTCATCCTTTAAAAGTTGTTCTTGGTAGAGTCTTTGCAGTCTCTCCTTCTCGTACTTATTAAGCAGAAAAAGGAAAACCAAACTAATCACAACGAGGATATAAGCATATTGGCTCATAGAATATCTCCTTGGATAGTGAAGAAGTAGTAGTGAATAAATCGATTTAGTGAACCTAAAATAGCAGAACAAGCCAGCAAAACTTGAGAAGATTTTTGATAGATCTCTAAACCAAAATCCGTATAGGCTTTAGTGTAAGTTACTTAGATTATTTTGCAATCAAGTAATTTAAAATATTACGACATGAGCCTAACCAAATCACCATAATTACGACGTCATGTTCTCTAAATCGATTATATTTAGAGAACATGACTAGTGAAGCGGTTAGCCAAATCTCTGATAGGATTTGGCGTTAGTTACTTAGATTGCTTTACAATAAAGTGATTAAAAGATTACGACATGAACCTAAGCAAATCGATATTATTTGGTTTGATAAATTAGTAAATCGTTTAGGCAAGTGTCTCTAGTTACGACGTAAAGAAACATAAATCGATAATATTTATGTTTCTTTACTAGTGAAGCGTTTAGGCAATTCGCCATATAGCGATTGCCGTCAAGAGACTAGGAACTTTAGTTCCAATAACTTGAAGATTACGACGTTTTAGGACATAAATCGATCATATTTATGTCCTAAAACTAGTGAAGCGCCTAGCCAAAGTCCAAATAGGATTTGGCGTTAGTTACTTAGATTGCTCCGCAATCAAGTAACTTTAGCGATTTACATCTTCTCTGGCGCTTCTACTCCAAGCAAACGAAGGGCTTCTTTGAGAACGACTACTGTTGCGTAGCTAAGGGCTAGACGGCTGTCGCGCTCAGGATTTTCGTCTAGGATACGTGTATGTGCATAGTACTTGTTGAAGGCTTGAGCCAGGCTAATTGCAAATTTAGCAATGATAGAAGGTTCAAAGTTATCCGCCGCACGGTTGATAATACGTGGGAAGTCTTGGATGAGTTTAATGATTTCCCAGCTTTCAGCATCATTTAAGCTGTAATTAGCCACTGTTTCTGGTTTGAAGTCTGCTTTACGTAAGATCGATTGGATACGAGCATAGGCATATTGTACATAAGGACCAGTTTCCCCCTCAAAGGATACCATAGCCTCTAAGTCGAAGTCGTATCCATTTGTACGGTCGGTTTTGAGGTCATAGAATTTAATGGCTCCAACCCCAACAGCATGTGCTACCTGGTCTTTGTTTTCTAGTTCAGGATTTTTAGCCTCGATTTGGGCCTTGGCACGACTAACAGCCTCTGCAACAGTAGGCTCTAGCAAGATGACATTCCCTTTACGAGTAGAGAGTTTTTTCCCTTCTTTTGTAACCAAACCAAAAGGAACATGAGTAATGTCTTCACTCCAGTAGTAGCCCATTTCTTTCAAGACAGCTTTGAGCTGTTTAAAGTGGGCAGATTGTTCTTGACCAACAACGTAGATAGATTTAGCAAATTGGTATTCGTTTTTACGGTAAAGGGCTGCAGCCAAGTCACGTGTGATGTAGAGAGTTGCACCATCAGATTTCTTGATGAGGGCTGGATGCTCAATTCCGTATTTCTCAAGATTCACAACTTGGGCCCCTTCTGACTCAACAAGAAGGCCTTTTTCAGAAAGAATGTCTACAACTGCATCCATCTTATCGTTGTAGAAGGCTTCTCCATTGTAGCTGTCAAATTCAACCTTCAGTTCATTGTAAAGGCGATTAAATTCCACTAAACTTTCATCACGGAACCATTGCCAAAGTGCGAGAGCTTCCTCGTCTCCGTTTTCAAGTTTACGGAACCATTCGCGCGCTTCTTCATCTAATCTAGGGTCATTTTCAGCTTCAGCGTTGATGCGGACATAGAGTTTAAGGAGTTCATCAATTGGATGAGCTTTTACAGCTTCTTCGTCGCCCCATTTTTTATAGGCAACAATCAACATCCCAAACTGTTTACCCCAGTCTCCCAAGTGGTTGACCTTGACCGTTTGATAACCGATTTTTTGGAAAATATGTGACAAGCTATCTCCGATAACAGTTGAGCGCAGGTGACCGATAGAAAATGGTTTAGCGATATTGGGACTAGACATATCGATAACAACATTTTCTTGTTTACCAATGTTTTGGTCAGCATAGTGTTCTTTTTCAGTGATAACAGCTTGCAATACTTGAGCAGAAATGGCAGATTTATCAAGGAAAAAGTTGACGTAAGGTCCTGTTGCGACAACCTTTTCAAAGGCTTGACTGTTAATCTTTTCAGCCAGTTCAGCCGCAATCATTTGAGGCGCTTTACGTTCGACTTTGGCAAGAGAAAAAGCAGGGAAAGCGATGTCTCCCATTTCTGAGTTTTTAGGGGTTTCCAGTAAATTTAAAATAGCCTCTTGGTCCAGGCTATCAATAACGCTAGCCAACTCGCTAGCAATCAATTCTTTTGTATTCATTAAGAGCTCCTTTTTGGACTTTTCTACTATTTTATCACAATTTTAAAGAAAGAAGAAAAAATTTTTGAAATCTCCTATTTTTTTGGTATAATATAGTTATAAAATTAGTTATAAATATTCACATAAGAGGATTTTATGAGAAAAAGAGATCGTCATCAGTTAATAAAAAAAATGATTACTGAGGAGAAATTAAGTACACAAAAAGAAATTCAAGATCGGTTGGAGGCGCACAATGTTTTTGTGACGCAGACAACCCTGTCTCGTGATTTGCGCGAAATCGGCTTGACCAAGGTCAAGAAAAATGATATGGTGTATTATGTACTAGCAAATGAGACAGAAAAGATTGATTTGGTGGAATTTTTGTCTCATCATTTAGAAGGTGTTGCAAGAGCAGAGTTTACCTTGGTGCTTCATACCAAATTGGGAGAAGCCTCTGTTTTGGCAAATATTGTAGATGCAAACAAGGATGAATGGATTTTAGGAACAGTTGCTGGTGCCAATACCTTATTGGTCATTTGTCGAGACCAGCACGTTGCCAAACTCATGGAAGATCGTTTGCTAGATTTGATGAAAGATAAGTAAGGTCTTGGGAGTTACTCTCAAGACTTATTTTTGACAAGGAGAGACGGAAAATGGCGACAGAAAAGCTATCACCCGGCATGCAACAGTATGTGGATATTAAAAAGCAATATCCAGATGCGTTTTTGCTCTTTCGGATGGGTGATTTTTATGAATTATTTTATGAGGATGCGGTCAATGCTGCGCAGATTCTGGAAATTTCCTTAACGAGTCGCAACAAGAATGCCGACAATCCGATTCCTATGGCGGGTGTTCCCTATCATTCTGCCCAACAGTACATTGATGTCTTGATTGAGCAGGGTTATAAGGTGGCTATCGCAGAGCAGATGGAAGATCCTAAACAAGCAGTTGGGGTTGTGAAACGAGAAGTTGTTCAGGTTATTACGCCAGGGACAGTGGTTGATAGTAGTAAGCCAGATAGTCAGAACAACTTCTTGGTTGCAATAGATCGTGAGGGCAATCAATTTGGCCTAGCTTACATGGATCTAGTGACGGGTGACTTTTATGTGACAGGCCTTTTGGATTTCACGCTGGTTTGTGGAGAAATCCGCAATCTCAAGGCGCGCGAAGTGGTGTTGGGTTATGACTTGTCTGAGGAAGAAGAACAAATCCTTAGTCGTCAGATGAATCTGGTACTTTCCTATGAAAAAGAAGGCTTTGAAGACCTTCATTTACTGGATTCACGATTAGTAGCTGTGGAGCAAGCGGCATCTAGTAAGTTGCTCCAGTATGTCCATCGAACCCAGATGAGGGAATTGAACCACCTCAAGCCTGTTATCCGCTATGAAATCAAAGATTTCTTGCAGATGGATTATGCGACCAAGGCTAGTCTGGATTTGGTTGAAAATGCCCGTTCAGGCAAGAAGCAAGGCAGTCTTTTCTGGCTTTTGGATGAAACCAAGACGGCTATGGGGATGCGTCTTTTGCGTTCTTGGATTCATCGCCCCTTGATTGATAAGGAGCGAATCGTCCAACGTCAAGAGGTGGTGCAGGTCTTTCTTGACCACTTCTTTGAGCGCAGTGATTTGACAGACAGTCTCAAGGGTGTTTATGACATTGAGCGCTTGGCTAGTCGTGTTTCTTTTGGCAAAACCAATCCCAAGGATCTCTTGCAGTTGGCGACTACCTTGTCTAGTGTGCCAAGAATTCGTGCGATTTTAGAAGGAATGGAGCAACCTGCTCTAGCTTATCTCATCGAACAACTGGATGGAATCCCTGAGTTAGAGAGTTTGATTAGCGCAGCGATTGCTCCTGAAGCCCCTCATGTGATTACAGATGGGGGAATTATCCGAACTGGATTTGATGAGACTTTAGACAAGTACCGTCGCGTGCTCAGAGAAGGGACTAGCTGGATTGCTGAGATTGAAGCAAAGGAGCGAGAAAACTCTGGTATCAGTACGCTCAAGATTGACTACAATAAAAAGGATGGCTACTATTTCCATGTGACCAATTCTCAACTGGGGAATGTGCCAGCCCACTTTTTCCGCAAGTCGACGCTGAAAAACTCAGAACGTTTTGGAACGGAAGAATTAGCCCGTATCGAGGGCGATATGCTGGAGGCGCGTGAGAAGTCAGCTAACCTAGAGTACGAAATTTTTATGCGCATTCGTGAAGAGGTCAGCAAGTACATCCAGCGTTTACAAACTCTAGCCCAAGGTATTGCAACAGTTGATGTCTTGCAAAGTCTGGCGGTTGTGGCTGAAACCCAGCATTTGATTCGACCTGAGTTTGGTGACGATTCACAAATCGATATCCAGAAAGGGCGCCATGCTGTCATTGAAAAAGTCATGGGGGCTCAGACCTATATTCCCAATACGATTCAGATGGCAGAAGATACCAGTATTCAACTGATTACAGGGCCCAACATGAGTGGGAAGTCAACCTACATGCGTCAGTTAGCCATGACGGCGGTTATGGCTCAGTTGGGTTCTTATGTGCCAGCAGAAAGCGCCTATTTACCGATTTTTGATGCGATTTTTACCCGCATTGGAGCAGCAGATGACTTGGTTTCAGGTCAATCAACCTTTATGGTGGAGATGATGGAGGCAAACAATGCCATTTCGCATGCGACCAAGAACTCTCTCATTCTCTTTGATGAATTGGGACGGGGAACTGCAACTTATGACGGGATGGCTCTTGCTCAGTCCATCATCGAATACATCCATGAGCACATCGGAGCCAAGACCCTCTTTGCGACCCACTACCATGAGTTGACTAGTCTGGAGTCTAGCTTGGAACACTTGGTCAATGTCCACGTGGCAACTTTGGAGCAGGATGGGCAGGTTACCTTCCTTCACAAGATTGAACCAGGTCCAGCTGATAAATCCTATGGTATCCATGTTGCCAAGATTGCTGGCTTACCAGCAGACCTTTTAGCAAGGGCAGATAAGATTTTGACTCAGTTAGAGAATCAAGGTACAGGAAGTCCAGTTCCTATGAGGCAAACAAGTGCTGTCACTGAACAGATTTCACTCTTTGATACGGCAGAAGAACATCCTATCCTAGCAGAATTAGCTAAACTGGATATTTACAATATGACACCTATGCAGGCTATGAATGTCTTGGTCGAGTTAAAACAAAAATTATAAAGAATGAATTACTTGTCATTCTAGCTATATCAAGGAGACTTCTTTGACAATCCCCCACTTTTTTGCTAGAATAACATCACACAAACAGAATGAGAAGGAGCTGACACATTGTCGCTCCCTTTTGTCTATTTTTTAAGGAGAAAGTATGCTGATTCAGAAAATAAAAACCTACAAGTGGCAGGCCTTGGCTTCGCTCCTGATGACAGGCTTGATGGTTGCTAGTTCACTTTTGCAACCGCGTTATCTGCAGGAAGTCTTAGACGCCCTCCTTGCTGGGAAATATGAAGCTATTTATAGTATCGGGGCTTGGTTGATCGGTGTGGCCCTGGTCGGTCTGGTTGCTGGTGGGCTCAATGTTGTCCTTGCAGCCTATATTGCCCAAGGAGTTTCATCTGACCTTCGGGAGAATGCCTTCCGTAAAATCCAAACCTTTTCTTATGCTAATATTGAACAATTTAATGCGGGAAATCTAGTCGTTCGCATGACAAATGATATCAACCAGATTCAGAACGTGGTCATGATGGCCTTCCAAATTCTTTTCAGACTTCCCCTCTTGTTCATCGGTTCGTTTATCCTGGCGGTTCAAACCTTACCTTCTCTGTGGTGGGTGATTGTTCTCATGGTAGTCTTGATTTTTGGTTTGACTGCTGTCATGATGGGAATGATGGGGCCTCGTTTTGCCAAGTTTCAAACCCTTCTTGAACGCATCAATGCCATTGCCAAGGAAAATTTGCGTGGCGTTCGTGTGGTCAAGTCCTTTGTCCAAGAAAAAGAGCAGTTTGCTAAGTTTACGGAGGTTTCAGATGAACTTCTTGGTCAAAACCTTTACATCGGTTATGCCTTTTCAGTAGTGGAACCTTTTATGATGTTGGTCGGTTACGGAGCAGTCTTCCTATCTATTTGGCTAGTTGCAGGGATGGTTCAGTCGGATCCGTCGGTTGTTGGTTCCATTGCTTCCTTTGTCAATTACCTAAGCCAGATTATCTTTACCATTGTTATGGTTGGATTTTTGGGAAATTCTGTCAGTCGTGCCATGATTTCCATGCGTCGTATCCGAGAAATTCTTGATGCAGAGCCAGCTATGACCTTCAAGGATGTCCCAGATGAAGAGTTGGTCGGAAGTCTTAGCTTTGAAAATGTGACCTTTACCTATCCAATGGATAAAGAACCGATGCTGAAAGATGTGAGCTTTACTATAGAACCTGGTCAAATGGTTGGTGTAGTTGGAGCGACTGGTGCAGGAAAATCAACCTTGGCTCAATTGATTCCACGTCTCTTTGACCCACAGGAAGGGGCCATCAAAATCGGAGGCAAGGATATTCGAGAAGTGAGTGAAGGAACCCTGCGTAAAACTGTTTCTATCGTTCTCCAACGTGCCATTCTCTTTAGTGGAACGATTGCAGATAATCTAAGACAGGGTAAGGTAGATGCCACTTTATTTGAAATGGAGCGCGCAGCCAATATTGCCCAAGCCAGCGAATTCATTCATCGTATGGAGAAAAGCTTTGAAAGTCCAGTTGAGGAACGGGGAACCAATTTCTCTGGTGGGCAAAAACAAAGGATGTCGATTGCTCGTGGAATTGTCAGCAATCCACGTATTCTGGTTTTTGACGATTCGACCTCAGCCTTGGATGCAAAGTCAGAGCGCCTGGTTCAAGAAGCTTTGAATAAGGACTTGAAGGGAACAACAACCATTATCATCGCTCAAAAGATTAGCTCGGTTGTCCATGCAGACAAGATCTTGGTACTGGATCAAGGACGATTGATTGGTCAAGGTACGCATGCAGACTTGGTTGCCAATAATGCCGTTTACCGTGAAATCTATGAAACACAGAAAGGAAAGGAGGAGTAAAATGAAGACAGTTCAATTTTTTTGGAATTATTTTAAAGTATATAAGCTATCATTTGTAGTTGTCATCCTGATGATTGTTCTGGCGACTCTTGCTCAAGCCCTCTTTCCAGTCTTTTCTGGACAAGCGGTAACAGAGCTAGCCAATTTAGTTCAAGCTTATCAAAATGGCAACCCAGAACTTGTTTGGCAAAGTCTATCAGGAATCATGGTTAATCTTGGCCTGCTGGTTTTGGTTCTATTTATCTCTAGTGTGATATACATGTGTCTCATGACGCGCGTGATTGCAGAGTCGACCAACGAGATGCGTAAAGGCCTCTTCGGTAAGCTTGCTCGCTTGACAGTTTCTTTCTTTGACCGCCGACAAGATGGCGATATCCTGTCTCGTTTTACCAGTGATTTGGATAATATCCTCCAAGCCTTTAACGAGAGCTTGATTCAGGTCATGAGCAATATTGTTTTATACATTGGTCTGATTCTTGTCATGTTTTCGAGAAATGTGACGCTGGCGCTCATCACCATTGCCAGCACACCAGTGGCCTTCCTTATGCTGATTTTCATTGTGAAAATGGCACGCAAATACACCAACCTCCAGCAGAAAGAGGTAGGAAAGCTCAACGCCTATATGGATGAGAGTATCTCAGGCCAAAAAGCTGTAATTGTGCAAGGAATTCAAGAGGATATGATGGCAGGATTTCTTGAACAAAATGAGCGCGTGCGCAAGGCAACCTTTAAAGGAAGAATGTTCTCAGGAATTCTTTTCCCTGTCATGAATGGGATGAGTCTGGTTAATACAGCTATTGTCATCTTTGCGGGTTCGGCTGTCCTATTAAATGATAAGACTATTGAAACAAGTACAGCTTTGGGTCTGATTGTTATGTTCGCTCAATTTTCTCAGCAGTACTACCAGCCTATTATTCAAGTTGCAGCTAGTTGGGGAAGCCTTCAGTTAGCCTTTACAGGGGCTGAACGGATTCAGGAAATGTTCGATGCAGAGGAAGAAATCCGACCTGAAAAGGCTCCAATCTTCACTAAGTTGCAAGAAGGTGTTGAAATCAGTCATATTGATTTTTCATACTTGCCTGATAAACCTATTCTGAAAGATGTCAGCATTTCCGCTCCGAAAGGTCAGATGACTGCAGTTGTGGGTCCGACAGGGTCAGGAAAAACCACTATTATGAACCTCATCAATCGCTTTTATGATGTTGATGCTGGTGGTATTTATTTTGATGGCAAAGATATTCGTGACTATGATTTAGATAGTCTCAGAAGTAAGGTAGGAATTGTCTTGCAAGATTCGGTCTTGTTTAGCGGAACCATTCGAGACAATATCCGTTTCGGTGTGCCAGATGCCAGTCAAGAAATGGTTGAGGCAGCAGCCAAGGCAACCCACATTCATGACTATATTGAAAGTTTGCCTGATAAATACGATACTCTTATCGATGATGACCAGAGCATCTTCTCAACTGGGCAAAAGCAATTGATTTCTATCGCTCGAACCCTGATGACAGATCCAGAAGTTCTCATTCTCGATGAAGCGACTTCAAACGTAGATACGGTGACAGAAAGCAAGATTCAGCATGCCATGGAAGCGGTTGTAGCAGACAGAACCAGTTTCGTCATTGCCCACCGTTTGAAGACCATCCTCAATGCTGACCAGATTATTGTCCTTAAAGATGGAGAAGTCATTGAACGCGGTAACCACCATGAACTATTGAAACTAGGTGGATTCTACTCAGAACTTTATCACAATCAATTTGTCTTTGAATAAGAAAAAAGTTGTCCTCTTGGGCAGCTTTTTCTTGTCCATAAAAAATATTTATCACGGCCTTTAAAAAAACATATTAGACGAAAGTCATTTTGAGTGATATGATAGGACTATCGTTATACTCAATGAAAATCAAAGAGCAAACTAGGAAGCTAGCCGCAGGTTGCTCAAAGCACTGCTTTGAGGTTGTGGATAGAACTGACGAAGTCAGTAACCATACCTACGGTAAGGCGACGCTGACGTGGTTTGAAGAGATTTTCGAAGAGTATTAACATTCGAAAGGAGAGACATCATGACTAGAACGGTTGTAGGAGTTGCTGCAAATCTATGTCCCGTAGACGCAGAAGGCAAAAACATTCATTCATCTGTATCTTGTAGATTCGCAGAGAGCATTCGTCAAGTCGGTGGTCTCCCTTTAGTCATTCCTGTTGGTGATGAGTCAGTTGTACGCGATTATGTGGAAATGATTGACAAACTCATTTTGACAGGCGGTCAAAATGTTCATCCTCAGTTTTATGGAGAGAAAAAAACATCGAGAGTGATGATTACAACCTGGTCCGTGATGAATTTGAACTGGCACTCTTGAAGGAAGCTCTCCGTCAGAATAAACCAATTATGGCAATCTGTCGCGGTGTCCAACTTGTCAATGTTGCCTTCGGCGGAACCCTCAATCAAGAAATCGAAGGTCACTGGCAAGGACTACCTTTCGGAACATCTCACTCTATTGAGACAGTGGAGGGGAGCGTGGTGGCCAAGCTATTTGGAAAAGAAAGTCAGGTCAACTCCGTCCATCGTCAAAGTATTAAAGATTTGGCACCTAATTTCCGTGTAACTGCTATTGATCCAAGAGACCAAACCATCGAAGCGATTGAGTCTATCGATGAGCACCGCATTATCGGTTTGCAGTGGCATCCAGAGTTTCTGGTTAATGAAGAAGATGGAAATTTAGAATTATTTGAGTATTTATTGAATGAACTGTAACGACTGGTATATCTGGTCGTTCTTTCTTTTATTTTTCAAAATTTTTTGGATGCGGCATTTTTACGCAAACGTTTGAATTCTGATAATAATTGGAGAAATTCGACAAAAAAACTTGAAAAAACGAAAGTAAGCGTTATGATAGAAAAGAAGAAATATTGGAGGAATAACATGTCACATATTAAATTTGATTATTCAAAAGTTTTAGACAAATTTGTTGCACCACATGAAGTGGAATACATGCAATCACAAGTAACAGCAGCAGATGAATTGATCCGTAAAGGAACTGGTGCTGGTAGCGACTTCTTGGGATGGTTGGACCTTCCTGAAAACTACGACCGCGAAGAATTTGACCGCATCTTGAAAGCTGCTGAGCAAATCAAATCAGACAGCGATGTTTTGGTTGTAATCGGTATCGGTGGATCTTACCTTGGTGCTAAAGCAGCGATCGACTTCTTGAACCACCACTTTGCAAACTTGCAAACAAAAGAAGAGCGCAAAGCTCCACAAATCCTTTACGCTGGAAACTCAATCTCATCTACTTACCTTGCTGACTTGGTAGAGTATGTTGCAGACAAAGACTTCTCAGTAAACGTGATTTCTAAATCAGGTACAACAACTGAACCAGCGATTGCTTTCCGTGTCTTCAAAGAACTTTTGGTTAAGAAATACGGTCAAGAAGAAGCAAACAAACGTATCTACGCAACAACTGACCGCCAAAAAGGTGCTGTTAAGGTTGAAGCAGACGCTAACGGTTGGGAAACATTTGTTGTTCCAGATGATATCGGTGGACGTTTCTCAGTATTGACAGCTGTTGGTTTGCTTCCAATCGCAGCATCAGGAGCTGACATCAAATCCCTTATGGAAGGTGCGAATGCAGCTCGCAAAGACTACACTTCAGATAAAATCTCTGAAAACGAAGCTTACCAATACGCAGCAGTTCGTAACATCCTTTACCGTAAAGGCTATGCAACTGAAATCTTGGTAAACTATGAGCCATCACTTCAATACTTCTCAGAATGGTGGAAACAATTGGCTGGTGAATCAGAAGGAAAAGACCAAAAAGGTATCTACCCAACTTCAGCCAACTTCTCAACTGACTTGCACTCACTTGGTCAATTTATCCAAGAAGGAACTCGTATCATGTTTGAAACAGTTGTCCGTGTTGACAAACCTCGTAAAAACGTGATTATCCCTAGCTTGGAAGAAGACCTTGATGGACTTGGTTACCTTCAAGGAAAAGACGTTGACTTTGTAAACAAAAAAGCGACTGATGGTGTTCTTCTTGCCCACACAGATGGTGACGTACCAAACATGTACGTGACCCTTCCAGAGCAAGATGCCTTCACTCTTGGTTACACTATCTACTTCTTCGAATTGGCTATCGCCCTTTCTGGTTACTTGAATGCCATCAACCCATTTGACCAACCAGGTGTTGAAGCTTACAAACGTAACATGTTTGCCCTTCTTGGAAAACCAGGATTTGAAGAATTGAGTAAAGAACTTAACGCACGTCTATAATAGAAGAAAAGAGTGGTTTTTCCACTCTTTTTAGTCTCTTTATCCATAGAAATTGGACTCAGCCAAGACTTGTGATATAATATAGAGAGCAAAAAGGCAGACGCCTAAAGACTTTATAGGAGAAACTATGTCAAAAGATATTCGCGTACGTTACGCACCAAGTCCAACAGGACTACTACACATCGGAAATGCCCGTACAGCATTGTTCAACTACCTTTACGCACGTCATCACGGTGGAACTTTTATTATCCGTATCGAAGATACTGACCGTAAACGTCATGTCGAAGATGGTGAACGTTCACAGCTTGAAAATCTTCGTTGGTTAGGCATGGATTGGGATGAAAGCCCAGAAACACATGAAAACTACCGTCAGTCTGAGCGTTTGGACTTGTATCAAAAATACATCGATCAACTGTTAGATGAAGGAAAAGCTTACAAATCTTACGTTACAGAGGAAGAGTTGGCAGCTGAACGCGAACGCCAAGAAGCAGCTGGTGAAACACCACGCTACATCAACGAATACCTTGGTATGAGTCAAGAGGAAAAAGCAGCTTACATCGCAGAACGTGAAGCAGCAGGGATCATTCCAACTGTTCGTTTGGCTGTCAATGAGTCAGGTATCTACAAGTGGCATGATATGGTCAAAGGTGATATCGAATTTGAAGGAGGCAATATCGGCGGTGACTGGGTTATCCAAAAGAAAGACGGTTACCCAACATACAACTTTGCCGTTGTCATCGATGACCATGATATGCAAATTTCTCACGTAATCCGTGGAGACGACCACATTGCTAATACACCAAAACAGCTCATGGTTTATGAAGCACTTGGTTGGGAAGCTCCAGAGTTCGGTCACATGACCTTGATTATCAACTCTGAAACTGGGAAAAAATTGTCTAAACGCGATACCAACACTCTTCAGTTTATCGAAGACTACCGTAAAAAAGGCTATTTACCAGAAGCAGTCTTTAACTTTATTGCTCTTCTTGGTTGGAACCCAGGTGGAGAAGATGAAATCTTCTCTCGTGAAGAACTCATTAAACTTTTCGATGAAAACCGCCTGAGCAAGTCACCAGCAGCCTTTGACCAGAAGAAACTCGACTGGATGAGCAATGATTATATCAAGAATGCAGACCTAGAAACTATCTTTGAAATGGCAAAACCATTCTTAGAGGAAGCAGGCCGTTTAACTGACAAAGCTGAAAAACTAGTTGAGCTCTATAAACCACAAATGAAATCAGTTGATGAAATTATTCCATTGACAGATCTCTTCTTCTCAGATTTCCCAGAATTGACCGAAGCAGAGCGCGAAGTTATGGCGGGCGAAACAGTCCCAACAGTTCTTGAAGCCTTCAAAGCAAAACTTGAAGCGATGACAGATGATGAATTTGTAACAGAAAATATCTTCCCACAAATCAAAGCTGTTCAAAAAGAAACAGGTATCAAAGGGAAAAATCTCTTCATGCCAATTCGTATTGCTGTTTCAGGTGAAATGCATGGACCAGAATTACCAGATACGATCTTCTTGCTTGGACGTGAAAAATCAATTCAGCATATTGAAAACATGCTAAAAGAAATCTCTAAATAAGGAGAATGCAATAATGGACATCTGGGAAAAGATGTACGAAGAAGCACAGAAATTGTATAATCCACATGAAGTATCTGATTTTGTTTATGCTAATCATGTCGTTGCCGCAGTAGAAGCAGAAGATGGACAAATATTTACAGGATTCTGTATGGAGGGAACCTGTGGTGTATTCCATCTCTGTGCAGAACGGGCGGCCCTCTTCAATATGTACCAATTTTCAGGACAAACTAAGGTTAAGAAAGTATTAGCCTTTCGAGATAAACCACCTTATGGTGGAAGTTCGGGTATGCCTTGTGGCGCTTGCAGAGAATTCCTCTTAGAGTTGAACGCTGAAAATAAAGATGCAGAATTCATGATGGACTATAATATAAGAAAAACAGTTAAAGTCGCAGAACTAATCCCCTATTGGTGGGGAGAAGAACGTGCTTCTAAATTTAATAATCAATAGAAGAGTCAGTACAATTCTGGCTCTTTTTACTTAACTTGAAAAAAGATTAAAAAAGTAGTTGACAAAGTATGAAAAGTGGGTATAATAGTAAGAGTTGAAAATAACAACTCAGGTCCGTTGGTCAAGGGGTTAAGACACCGCCTTTTCACGGCGGTAACACGGGTTCGAATCCCGTACGGACTATGGTATGTTGCGGTTAGAACACTTGATGAAAAAAGTTTTAAAAAAGTTTCAAAAAAGTGTTGACAAGAAAAAGCAGCTGTGATATACTAATATAGTTGTCGCTTGAGAGAAGTAAGTGACAAAGACCTTTGAAAACTGAACAAGACGAACCAATGTGCAGGGCGCTATAACTAAGGTTATAGTACTGAACAATGAAAAAACAATAAATCTGTCAGTGACAGAAATGAGTGAGAACTCAAACTTTTAATGAGAGTTTGATCCTGGCTCAGGACGAACGCTGGCGGCGTGCCTAATACATGCAAGTAGAACGCTGAAGGAGGAGCTTGCTTCTCTGGATGAGTTGCGAACGGGTGAGTAACGCGTAGGTAACCTGCCTGGTAGCGGGGGATAACTATTGGAAACGATAGCTAATACCGCATAAGAGTAGATGTTGCATGACATTTACTTAAAAGGTGCAATTGCATCACTACCAGATGGACCTGCGTTGTATTAGCTAGTTGGTGGGGTAACGGCTCACCAAGGCAACGATACATAGCCGACCTGAGAGGGTGATCGGCCACACTGGGACTGAGACACGGCCCAGACTCCTACGGGAGGCAGCAGTAGGGAATCTTCGGCAATGGACGGAAGTCTGACCGAGCAACGCCGCGTGAGTGAAGAAGGTTTTCGGATCGTAAAGCTCTGTTGTAAGAGAAGAACGAGTGTGAGAGTGGAAAGTTCACACTGTGACGGTATCTTACCAGAAAGGGACGGCTAACTACGTGCCAGCAGCCGCGGTAATACGTAGGTCCCGAGCGTTGTCCGGATTTATTGGGCGTAAAGCGAGCGCAGGCGGTTAGATAAGTCTGAAGTTAAAGGCTGTGGCTTAACCATAGTACGCTTTGGAAACTGTTTAACTTGAGTGCAAGAGGGGAGAGTGGAATTCCATGTGTAGCGGTGAAATGCGTAGATATATGGAGGAACACCGGTGGCGAAAGCGGCTCTCTGGCTTGTAACTGACGCTGAGGCTCGAAAGCGTGGGGAGCAAACAGGATTAGATACCCTGGTAGTCCACGCCGTAAACGATGAGTGCTAGGTGTTAGACCCTTTCCGGGGTTTAGTGCCGTAGCTAACGCATTAAGCACTCCGCCTGGGGAGTACGACCGCAAGGTTGAAACTCAAAGGAATTGACGGGGGCCCGCACAAGCGGTGGAGCATGTGGTTTAATTCGAAGCAACGCGAAGAACCTTACCAGGTCTTGACATCCCTCTGACCGCTCTAGAGATAGAGCTTTCCTTCGGGACAGAGGTGACAGGTGGTGCATGGTTGTCGTCAGCTCGTGTCGTGAGATGTTGGGTTAAGTCCCGCAACGAGCGCAACCCCTATTGTTAGTTGCCATCATTCAGTTGGGCACTCTAGCGAGACTGCCGGTAATAAACCGGAGGAAGGTGGAGATGACGTCAAATCATCATGCCCCTTATGACCTGGGCTACACACGTGCTACAATGGCTGGTACAACGAGTCGCAAGCCGGTGACGGCAAGCTAATCTCTTAAAGCCAGTCTCAGTTCGGATTGTAGGCTGCAACTCGCCTACATGAAGTCGGAATCGCTAGTAATCGCGGATCAGCACGCCGCGGTGAATACGTTCCCGGGCCTTGTACACACCGCCCGTCACACCACGAGAGTTTGTAACACCCGAAGTCGGTGAGGTAACCGTAAGGAGCCAGCCGCCTAAGGTGGGATAGATGATTGGGGTGAAGTCGTAACAAGGTAGCCGTATCGGAAGGTGCGGCTGGATCACCTCCCTTCTAAGGATAAGGAACTGCGCATTTGGTCTTTGTTTTAGTCTTGAGAGGTCTTGTGGGGCCTTAGCTCAGCTGGGAGAGC
>NZ_CP028415.1:1692500-1942107 GCF_000722765.2 Streptococcus mitis
ATGAACTGTCGGTTCTGCTAGTAACATTTGCAAGGCTTTCTTAGCATCTCCAACTACTGGAATATCTGCACTGATAATCTTACCAATCTCAGCTGGGTCAATATCAATGTGAGCAACCTTTGCATTCTTAGCAAAAGTCTTAGGATTCCCCGTCAAGCGGTCATCAAAACGGCAACCAATACTAATCATAAAATCAGCTTCTGTCATGGCAATATTAGCTGCGAAAGATCCGTGCATGCCTCCCATTCCAAGAAAGAGTGGATGAGTCGTTGCAATCGTACCTTGCCCTAAAAGACTGGTGACCACCGGAATTTGATAGCGCTCTGCAAATTCATTTAATTCTGCAGCGGCTTCAGCATAACTAATTCCACCACCAGCTAGCAAGACTGGCTTTTTAGCCTTGGATAATTGCTTCAAGATTTTCTTGATTTGCATATCATTTGGCTCAAGAGTTGGCTGATAGCTTGGTAGGTTCACTTCTGGTGAATAGATGAAGTCGGTTTCTAAAGCAGATACGTCTTTAGGTAGGTCAATGACGACCGGCCCTGGACGGCCTGTAGTTGCGATATGGACAGCTTCCGTAATGATACGCGGAATATCAGCTGTCTCACGAACTTGGTAATTGTATTTAGTGATTGGCATGGTAATTCCCACGATGTCTGCCTCCTGAAAGGCATCCTTCCCAATCCCTGCTCGCGCCACTTGACCTGTAAAGACCAAAAGGGGAACGCTATCGCTCATGGCATCTGCAATCCCTGTAATGGCATTTGTTGCTCCTGGTCCACTAGTGACGACGGCAACACCCAACTTTCCAGTTGATTTGGCATAACCTTCAGCTTCATGCAAACAACCTTGCTCATGGCGTCCTAGAATGTGGCGAATGCCTTTAAAATTATATATCGCATCATACAAAGGCAAGACTGCACCACCAGGATAACCAAAGATGGTATCAATTCCTAAATCACGAAGTGTTTCCAAAACTAGGTCCGACCCCGTCTTAGGAGATTCTAAACTGATTTTCTCCATTGTTCCCCTTTCTCTTCTCTTAAAAATAACTTGTTACTATCATACCATTTTTTCAAAATTTTTCAAGAGAAAAGAAGAAATTTTCTGAATTTTCTATTTTAACGTTTATTTATGAATGTTATTTTTGTTTTTATAAAAAAGATATCGGTTTCATTTACTAAAAAAGAAAAAAGAACTGATTTCTCAGTCCTTCATTAATCTTATTCCACACTAAATAGGTATGGGTAAACTGGTTGTTGGCCTTGGTGAATCTCGACTTCAACATCTTCGAATTCTTCTGCGATTTCTTGGGCAATTTCATTGGCAAGTTCTTCGCTTCCGTCTTCACCGACATAGAAGGTTACGATTTCACTATATTCATCCAACATATGTTTCAAGGTTTCTGTCAAAGTTTGGTGCATATCAGGGTTTGACACGAGGATTTTCCCATCCACCATACCAAGATTATCATTTTCATGGATTTCTAAGCCATCAATGGTTGTATCACGCACAGCTGTTGTGACGCTTCCACTAACGACATCGCTAAGAGCAGCAGTCATACGCTCTTGATTTTCTTCGATGGACTTGCTTGGATCAAAGGCGAGAAGACTTGTCAAACCTTGTGGCAAAGTACGAGATTCCACCACTACTGCTGGTTGCTCCAAAACTTCTGCTGCAGATTGAGCTGCCATGAAGATATTTTTGTTGTTTGGCAGGAAGATAATGTTACGAGCGTTGACCTGTTCAACAGCCTTGATAAAGTCTTCTGTTGAAGGGTTCATAGTTTGACCGCCTTCGATAACATAATCTACACCTTGAGAACGGAAGATATCTGCTAGACCTTTACCAGCCACTACAGCAATCAAAGCATACTCTTTTTCTTCAGCTGGTTTGCTAACTTGGGCAGCTTCTTTTTCAACCTGCGCTTCGTGTTGATTCCGCATATTGTCAACTTTTACCTTGACCAAGCTACCATATTTAAGACCTTCTTGCATAACAAGTCCTGGATCTTCTGTATGGACATGGACTTTGACAATTTCATCATCATTGACAACAAGGAGAGAATCCCCAAGTTCATTCAAGTAGTTACGGAACTCGTCATAGTCAAAATCTTTGGCATAGGTTGGACCTTGCTTAAGAGCAACCATGATTTCAGTACAATAACCAAAGGTAATGTCCTCAGTCGCTACGTGACCAGCCACAGACTTATGATGCTCTGCATTGATCATCTCACTCATGTTGGCAGGAGTCGCTACAAAGTCCTCAGATGCAATATATTCACCAGTAAGAGCTGAAAGGAAACCTTCATAGATGAAGACTAGTCCTTGACCACCTGAATCCACAACGCCAACTTCTTTCAATACTGGAAGCATATCTGGCGTTTTAGCTAGAGCTGTTTTAGCACCTTCCAAGGCTGCGCGCATGACTTCAACAGCATCATCTGTCTGCTCAGCCTTTTTCTTAGCACCGATAGCAGCCCCACGAGAAACTGTCAAAATCGTTCCTTCAACTGGCTTCATCACTGCCTTATAAGCAACTTCTACACCTGATTGGAAGGCAAGGGCCAAGTCTTGACCTGTTAACTCGTCTTTATCCTTGATAGCTTGTGAAAATCCACGGAAAAGCTGAGACGTAATAACTCCTGAGTTCCCACGCGCACCCATCAAAAGACCTTTGGCAAGAATGCTCGCTACCTCTCCAACAGTAGAAGCTGGCTTGTCTGCAACTTCTTTAGCTCCATTTTCAATGGTCATTCCCATGTTTGTTCCAGTATCTCCATCTGGAACTGGAAAGACGTTTAATGAATTGACATATTCAGCTTGCTTATTCAAGCGAGTTGATGCAGCCTGCACCATTTCTTGAAATAAGCTAGTAGTAATTTTTGACACAGTTATTCTCCTACAACTTTGATATTTTGAATGTAGACATTTACAGTCTGAGCAGTAATTCCAAGCTGGTTTTCCAAGCTAAAACGAACACGCTCTTGAATGTTTTTTGACACTTCGCTAATCTTTGTTCCGTAGCTCAACACGGTATATACATCAACTGCAATACTGCCATCTTCGGCCGCCTTTACGACGACACCTTTGGAATAATTTTCCTTACCTAGAAGGGCTTGAAAATTATCTTTGAGGGCATTTTTACTAGCCATACCGACCACACCAAAAATCTCAGTTGCTGCTCCACCTACGACGGTTGCAATCACTTCATCTGTTAGTTCGATTTGACCATCTTTTGTATTAATTTTTACAGTCATCCTTTTTACCTCAACTAGTTGATACTCTATTTTATCATATTTCAGCCCAAGTGTAAAAGCAGAATACTGTATCAGCGGATATTTACTCTATTTTTCAGATGATTTTATACCTACAGTAAAAGAAAAAAGACCCTGAGGTCTCCTTACTTTTATTATTAAACGCGTTCAACTTTACCTGATTTCAAAGCACGAGCTGAAGCCCAAACTTTTTTAGGTTTACCATCGATAAGAACAGTAACTTTTTGAAGGTTTGGTTTTACGGCACGTTTTGTTTGGTTCATCGCGTGTGAACGGTTGTTTCCTGATACAGTCTTACGACCTGTAAAGTAACATACTTTAGCCATTGTGTTTTCCTCCTATTAGATCTAATATAGCGGATGTGCTAGCACCACATACCGTACTATGTTATCACACTTTCTTCATTTTTGCAAGAGAATTGGAAGATTTTTTTATTTAACGTAGACAATCCCCAACTTCCCAAAAGCCACATCTCCACGGATAATCAAGGTTTTGCTGGTTGGCGCTAGAGGAGTATCTGCCTTGGCTACACCACAGAAAGTTTCTACCTTTAAATCAACTCCCCAATGTTGAGGAACATAGATAACTGCATTCCCAAAACCGACTTCCACTTTCAGGGTTGCGGTATCTCCTAAAATCTCTGCATTGTCATAATATATCTTGGCATTGCCAAAACCAACTTCTACTTGATCTTCTACCAATTCTTGCTCTTGCTTGTAGAAAGTCCCACTTCCAAAAGCAACTTCCTTATCTGTTAGAATGGTCTTTTTACCATCATACCACCATTTTTTCCCATTCCAAGTTCTGTTAGAATGAGTGATTGCGCTGACACCCATTACGATTAAAATACTTGCCCAGAACAATGACTGATTGGGAATTGGTAAAATGCCATAAAAGTGGTTAGCAATCATTAAGGCTACTAGAGCTGTAAAAGAGGCTGAAGTTAAGTGACGACGCAACAAAGCTCCAACTGATTGATAGGCAAAAAATGCAATACCAAGCAAGGGCCAAATTTGCCCACCGAATGAAGGGATTCCAAAATTCCCTTGTAATAATATTAAAGCCGCAAAAATAATCAACACAATACCAAATGCTTTCTTTTTCATGTTCTTACCTCATGTTTCTTAGATTTTCTTTTAGGAGGGATTGGTAATGTCGTGAGACATGAACCTCCTTGTGGGTCTGATAAAAGGAAATGGTGCCCGTTCCTGAAAAGGACTTGTCCACCGAGTAAACCTGACGGATATTTGCAATAGTCGACTTGGATACCCGACTAAAATAGCGAGGAAGGATAGCCTCTAACTCATAGAGTTTAAGCCGAACCTCGTAGGCATCTTTCTGGGTATGGGCGTAAATCTTGCTCCCTTCTGTCTCAAAGAAGAGAATTTCCGATAAGTCCAGATAATATTCACCTGTTCCCTTGTAAAAAATCAACCTCGGAGACTTGGACTCTTGCAAGAGGCGCTGTAAATCCGCAATCTCATCTGTCAAAGTCGCTGCCTTGATGATAATTTCAGTTTCCTCTAAATTGCTGTCAATTTCGATTCGTAACTTCATTCCATCTCCTTTCTGACTCTACTATATCAAAGCTAAAATAAGAAAACAAGAGCAAAAAAGCAAGTGGTTACTTTAGACTCGTAAGTGGTTGTGGAACTCCCTTAACTTACAGGTCAACATAGAAAGAAAATCACACCCCACACAAGGGCACAAATATAACCAACTAGAACATCCTTAGGAAAATGCACTCCACCTAAGACTCTCACTAGACCGAGGAGGGCTGATAAGGTCAAACAAATCATCCCCATAGTTAGACTAGCATGCAAGCAAGCCATGGAGATAATGGTTGCTGAAAAGACATGACGACTGGGCATAGACTGACCAGGACTATCTCTGTCAAGTAGCGGGATAATTTCCCAAACTTCATAAGGCCTAGGAGCATTGATTTTCTTACGAAGAAAGGACAAAATCACAAAACCTGATGCAGGGATAAACACATACATCAAGACCTGTTTCCCAAATCCTTCTCGGAAATAGATAGTGGTTAACAAGGTCAGATATACTATAGGCATAACTACTACCATGAATCGATTGAAAGTTCTTAACAAGCTCAGAAGAAAGGGCCTATTTTCAATGTTAGCAGCAATGTAGTCATACCATTCTTGATAATTTTTCATATATTTTCTCATCACTTACTCAAATTTTGCTTACAGGGAAGCACTTGTCTTCTAGTATAGTGCAGAAAAAGAAGGCCGTCAAGCCTTCTTTGGGTTTATTCTTCTGCTTCGTCTTCTGTAAACTGACTGTTGTAGAGGTCAGCGTAGAAACCAGCTTGCGCCATCAGCTCATCATGATTTCCTTGCTCAATGATATTTCCATCTTTCATAACCAGAATAAGATCAGCATTACGGATGGTTGACAAGCGGTGGGCGATGACAAAGGAAGTTCTGCCCTCCATCAAACGATCCATGGCTTTCTGAATCAATTCCTCTGTACGGGTATCAACAGAAGAAGTCGCCTCATCCAAAATCAAGAGTGGTGCATCTTTCAGCAAAGCACGAGCAATGGTCAAGAGTTGTTTTTGCCCGACAGACAAGGTCACTATATCGTCCAAGATGGTATCATAACCATCTGGTAGGGTCATGATAAAGTGGTGAATCCCCACAGCCTTGCTGGCTTCAATCACATGCTCATCACTAATACCCTTTTGGTTATAGATGAGATTATCTCGGATAGTGCCTTCAAAGAGCCAAGTGTCCTGCAAGACCATTGAAAAGGCATCGTGTACTTCCGAACGCTTCATCTCCTTGGTATCTACACCATCAATGCGGATACTTCCCTTATCAAACTCATAGAACTTCATCAAAAGATTGACAATGGTTGTCTTACCAGCTCCGGTCGGTCCGACAATGGCAACCTTTTGACCTGCATGAGCTGTCGCAGAAAAGTCATGGATAATAGTTCGCTCTGGTGTGTAACCAAAGGAAACTCGTTCAAAGACTACTTGACCTTTCATATCGCTCAATTGTCTTTCTTTATGGGATTCATCTTCCATCTCCTCTTCAACTAAGAATTCGAAGACACGCCCCATGGCTGCGCTAGCCTGCTGAAGACTGCTAATCCCTTGAGCGATTTGTGAAAGAGGCTGAGAAAAGATACGAACGTAGGCCATAAAGGCAACGATAATCCCAATACTAATCTGCCCATTCAAGGCCAAGGCTGCACCAACGATAATCACTAGGGCATAGCTAAAGTTCCCAATAAACATCATAATCGGCATCATAATCCCTGAAATAAACTGAGATTTCCAGATACTATCATATAGACGATGGTTTAATGTTGCAAATTCTTCTTTCGTGCTCTCGATAGCATTGTAACTGGTCACCACATTATGGCCAGAGTACATTTCCTCTACATAGCCATTGACAGCTGCCAAATCCTGTTGCTGACTCTTAAAGAAGCTCTGAGATTTGCCCATAAAGACAGACACGAAAGCAAAACCGATAAGAGTTGACACAACCGTCACCAAGGCTAAAATCCAGTTCATCCCAAACATGGTCACCAAGACTGCCACGACCAGTAAAGTGGATGAAAGAACTGTTCCCAGACTTTGATTGAGAGACTGGGCTGCCGTGTCAACGTCATTGGTCACACGAGATAAGGTATCCCCTTGAGAATGTCCATCAAAATACCCCAATGGAAGACGATTAATTTTCTCTGCAATCGCTCTTCTCAAACGTTCTGAAAAACGTTGAATGGCTGTTGTAAACAGAAAGGCCTGCAAATAATTTGATAGAAGCCCGATTACATATATAACGGCCAAAAAACCACCAATAGCTGCAACCGCAGCGACATCCACACTTGTTCCCAGACCACTAGCAATAATATTGGTCATTTCCTTGATACGAGTTGGACCATATACAGTAATGATATTGGATAAGATTGTTGCTAGAAAGGCGATCAGAAGGGCAAACTGGAGACCTGCAAGATAGGGTTTACTCTGTTTCCATAGAGACATTTTTTTATTTTCCATGTTCCAATTCCTCCTTCGATAGTTGTGAATAGGCAATTTCTTGATAAACTTCGTTATTAGCTAGAAGTTCCTTGTGGGTGCCTTGTCCCACGACTTTACCTTGATCCAAGACCAAAATCAAATCTGCATCCATAATCGTTGAAATACGCTGTGCGACGATAAGCTTGGTCATAGATTTTGTTTTCTCTGCTAGCTCTTGGCGTAGGACACGGTCTGTCTTGTAGTCCAAGGCTGAGAAGGAGTCATCAAAGATGAGAATTTCTGGCTTCCGAGCCAAGGCACGCGCAATGGCCAGACGCTGTCTTTGTCCACCTGAGAAGTTAGTTCCTCCTTGGGCTACTTCTGACGCCAAGCCCGCTTCCTTGTCTTCGATAAAGTTCTTAGACTGGGCCAATTCTAAGGCTTGCCACATAGCTTGTTCACTAAGTGGTGTTTCTTGACTTTGTCCAAAGTCTAGATTGTCTTTGACATCACCTGAAAAGAGAACAGCTTTTTGTGGAATATAACCAACCTTGTTGCGCAAATCTTCTAGAGCATAGTCTTGAACATTGACACCGTCCACCAGAATTTCTCCTGCTGATACGTCATAGAAACGTGGAATCAGATTGACCAGAGTTGATTTACCTGAACCCGTTGACCCAATAAAGGCCACTGTTTGACCCGCTTCTGCTCTAAAGCTAACATGCTCGATAACTGCCTCCGAATTTGCCGCATAGCGGAAGGTCACATCCTTAAACTCGACCTGACCTTTGAGGTTTTCATCAGCCAGCTGCACTTGAGCAGGTTTTTGGATAGAAGAATGCAAATCTAAAACTTGATTAATCCGCTTAGCAGAGATCATGGTGCGAGGAAGAACGATGAAGAGCGCCCCCATAAGAAGGAAGCCCATGACAACCTGCATAGCATAAGACATGAAAACAATCATGTCACTAAAGAGAGGCAGACGCGCTATCGGAGCAGCGTCGTTAATCACATAGGCCCCAATCCAGTAAATCGCCACACTCAAACCACTTGAAATCCCCATCATGATAGGGTTCAAAATAGCCATAAGACGGTTGACAAACAAGTTCAAGCGTGTCAATTCATCATTTGCTGCTGCAAATTTTTCATTTTGGTATTCTTCAGCATTGTAGGCGCGAACAACACGAATACCTGTTAAACTCTCACGAGTGATACTGTTCAGTTTATCAGTCAGACTTTGAATCAAGGACTGTTTTGGAAAGGCTAGCGTCATCAAGACTGTCGTCATCAAAACATTGACAATCACTGCTACAAGAACGGCCCAGAGCCAGTATTCTGAATGGCCTAAAATCTTCCCGATAGCCCAGATAGCCATAATCGGACCACGCGTTACCACTTGCAAGCCCATGGTAATCAACATTTGAACTTGAGTAATGTCATTGGTAGTACGCGTCAAGAGACTGGGAATAGAGAATTTCTTAATCTCTGTCTGCGAGTAATCCAAAACTCGATTAAAAATATCACTTCTCAGCCTACTAGTATAGGAAGCAGCCACTCTGGATGCAAAAAATCCAACTGCAACTGCGGACAAGAAGGCAAAAAAGGACATTCCGACCATCATACCTGCTGGTTGCCATAACTCATCCAAGTTGGTTCCTTGACTTCCTAGCAAATCCGTAATTTTCGAGATATAGGTCGGAACTTCCAACTCTAGGTAGACTGAAAAGCAGGTAAAGAGAATGGCTAGTAAAATCATCCCCCATTCTTTGCTACTAATTCGTTTAGCTAATTTCTTCATTATCTCCTCCTATTCTCTTGATATTTTCCTGTAGTTGATTAAGGACTTTCTCAAAAATCAGTAATTCATCTTCATCAATGTCTGCCATCAACTGGTTGTCAATGCGTTCAAAGAAGGCTTTAACCTGCTTCATTTGAGAACGCGATTTGTCCGTCAGACGAACAAACTTAGCCCGCTTATCGACAGGACTCGCCTCCAATTCCACCAAACCATTTTGCACCATGCGTTTGACCAGGTTACTCGCCACAGACTTGGTAATATTGAGTTCCTGCTCGATATCTTTAATCAAGACCAAGTTTTGGTTTTTCTCACGGCTATCCAAAAAACGTACAACCTGACCCTGTGGTCCACCCATAAATTCAATACCACAACGTTTGGCTTCCTTTTGCACCATAAGGTGAACCTGATGACCAAAACGTTTAAAAGCTAACATTGGCTTATCCATGATTGCTCCTTTTTACACATAAATAGTTCTCTAGAGAACCAATAAGTTTTCATGAGAACTATTTTACCACTTTGAAAAAAGATGTCAAGAAAAAGTTTCCTAGAGAACTATTTTCTTTATTCAAAAAATCCCAAGTGAGCTTATCACTTAGGATCATGTTCTCTAGGTTAAATCAGAACCCGTCTACGTTCGTATAAATCTTTTGTACATCTTCATCGTCTTCAAGAACGCTGTAAAGTTTTTCAAAGGTTTCAAGGTCATCGCCTGACAATTCCACTTCTGACTGAGGAATCATTTCCAATTCAGTCACTTGGAATTCTTCAATACCTGACTCACGAAGGGCAACGATAGCCTTGTGAAGGTCAGTTGGAGCTGTGTAAACTGTGATTGTTCCTTCTTCTGCTTCTACATCGTCCACATCCACATCTGCTTCAAGCAATTGCTCAAAGACTGCGTCCGCATCTTCACCTGCAAATACAATAACACCCTTGTTATCAAAGAGGTATGAAACCGAACCTGAAGCACCCATATTTCCGCCATTTTTACCAAAAGCTGCACGGACATTAGCCGCTGTACGGTTAACGTTTGAAGTCAAAGTATCCACGATCAACATAGAACCATTTGGTCCAAAACCTTCGTAACGTCCTTCTGTAAAGGTTTCGTCTGTATTTCCTTTAGCCTTATCCAAAGCTTTATCGATAACGTGTTTTGGTACTTGAGCTTGTTTAGCACGGTCGATAACGAATTTCAAGGCTGAGTTTGATTCTGGATCCGGATCACCTTTTTTAGCTGCTACATAGATTTCTACACCAAATTTTGCATATACTTTAGAGTTAGCTCCATCTTTAGCCGTTTTCTTGGCTACGATATTGGCCCATTTACGTCCCATTAGAATCTCCTTTTTTCACATTTTAATCTTTCTTATTATAACACAAGTTTTTTCGATTTTCACTAAAGGAAATGGATTTTATTCAGCAAATCGAGCTATGATGGTACCTTAGTTGCCAAGATTTCCTTGCCTTCTTTTATCAAGGGATGACGAAACAGTGAGAAATACAGTTGAATGGTCATGGCAACCCAGATTAAGGGTTCGCAAAGGATAACTCCCTTATATCCTGCCCAAGGGATAATCAAAACCACAAAAGCGATTTTCCCGATTAGTTCGATAAAGCTAGAAACCAGAGGAAGGATTTTTTGCCCCAAGCCCTGCAAACAATTGCGATAAATCAACAAGAGGCTCAAAATGGGATAAAAGGCTGAGCTGATTTGCAGGTAGAGACTACCGTTTTCTACCAGGTATCCATCCGTCGAACTGGCCAAGAAGGAAACTAAGCTAGGACTGGCAAAAAAGAGGAAGACACAAACAAAAACTGCCCAAGACATACTCAAACGACTGCCAATTCGAAGTCCTTGAACAATGCGGTCTGGTCGCTTGGCACCAAGATTCTGCGAAGCAAAGGTCGTCATAGAAGCAGAAATAGCAGTCATTGGAAGAAGGGCAAAGGCCATGATGCGTCGAGCTGCCGTCTGGGCGCTAATGATCACAGCTCCAAAGGTATTAACAGAAGATTGTAAAATCACACTACCGATAGACACAATCGAACTCATCAAGCCCATAGCCAAACCTTGCTCTAAGAGATCCGCGTACAGGGCCTTATCCCATTTGAAATGTTTGAGCTGAGGGAGCAGTTCTGGAACGCTCTTACGAATATAATAAAAGCAAAGAACCGCTGATAAGCCCTGCGAAATGATGGTGGCAAGTCCCGCGGATTGAACTCCAAGATGCAATTGCGTAATAAAATAGAGATCCAGAACCACATTAACCAAGGCAGAGAAAATCAAAAAACCAAGGGCAGCAAGACTGTCCCCAATAGACCGCAACAAGCCTGCAAAAAGATTATAGGCAAAGCTGACACCGACACAGGTCACAATCATAGAAATATATTGATAAGATTGAGGAAGAATTTCTGCAGGAGTATCTAGGTATTGCAAGAGAGGATACAAACCAAGAAAGCCAAGCAGCATCACTACAATACTCAAAAGGGCACCTAGTATCCAAGTGGCTGCTACTGCCTCCTTGATTTTAGTGAAATTTCGAGCCCCATAATGGCGAGCAATGACAATCCCCATCCCATTGCCAACACCAAGTGTAAAGCCTATTATCAGATCAAAAATGGCCGTTGTCGCCCCTACTGCAGCCAAGGATTCTTGACCAAGAAAACGCCCAACAATCAAGACATCAGCAGTATTATAGAGCTGTTGAAAAATATTTGATAGCAAGATTGGGAAGGCGAAGCTTAAGAGCGAGGGAAGAATAGGACCATGTATCAGGTCCACTGTTCGTTTTTTATTCATAAGGCTATTATATCAGCTTTCTAGATGAGCGACAAGAAACAGCAAACTATAGGCAATCTGAAATCTTGAACAAAGAATCGAAAAAGCAGTGGATTTCTCCACTACTTTGACAGCTTATTCTTCAATTTCGATTTCAAGCTCATCGCCTAGGTCAAGAGTTACTTCTTCATTCACAGAGTCTACTTGAGTTGCTTCTTCTTTTTTAGTTTCAACACCTTCTGCAGAAGCTTCTTCTCCATCAATCAAACCAAATTGAACACGGACTTGATGGTCAATCTCATCAAAGACTTCTGGGTTATCTGCCAAGTATTTCTTAGCATTTTCAGAACCTTGCCCGATTTTCTCATCCTTGTAAGAGTACCAAGCTCCTGCTTTTTTGATGATGTCCAAATCGCTTGCGATCTTCAAAAGCTCACCAGTCTTAGAAATCCCTTCTCCATACATGATTTCAACGAAGGCTTCCTTAAATGGTGGAGCCACCTTATTTTTCACGACCTTAATCTTGGTTTCCTTACCAACATTGGTATCTTTTTGGTCACCAGTTCCCTTGATTTGTGTGCTTCCACGAACATCCAAACGGACTGATGCGTAGAATTTCAGAGCACGTCCACCAGGAGTTGTTTCTGGATTTCCAAACATGACCCCAACTTTTTCACGCAATTGGTTGATAAAGATGGCAATTGTTTTGGTTTTATTGATAGAAGCACCAAGTTTACGCATAGCCTGGCTCATCATACGAGCCTGCAAGCCAACGTGACTATCACCGATATCTCCATCAATTTCCGCACGAGGTACAAGGGCCGCAACTGAGTCGACTACGACAAGATCTACAGCACCTGAGTCAATCAATTTTCCTGCAATCTCAAGACCTTGCTCTCCTGAGTCTGGTTGAGACAAGAGCAACTCATCAATGTTGACCCCAAGGGCCGCAGCATAAGCTGGATCGAGGGCATGTTCCGCATCGATAAAGGCTGCAATACCACCTTCTTTTTGTGCTTGCGCAACTGCATGAAGGGCAACCGTTGTCTTACCAGATGACTCTGGCCCATAGATTTCAATGATACGTCCCTTAGGATAACCACCTGAACCAAGGGCAATGTCAAGAGCCAAAGAACCTGAACTCATCACTTGCACCTTTTGCTCCGCACGTTCACCCAAACGCATGATTGATCCTTTACCAAAGTCTTTCTCAATCAATTTAAGAGCGTCATTCAAGGCTTTTTCACGTTCTGCCCCAAATTTTTTTGAAATTTCATCTAATTTTTTGGTTTTTTCGCCATTCTATTCTCCTACATTCTAATGGTCCTCAGACCTATCTACTATTATATCAAAAGTTAGTCACTTAATAAAGCCTTGCGAACTAGGTTAAAGGCATGCATAACAGCAATGTGACGTACATCTGCTCGACTTCTGCCTCCAATATTAACCTTTATGACTTCAGTTTCATTCTCTTGAGCCAAGCCTATGAAGACTGTCCCAGCTGGATGTCCTTCTAGGCTATCTGGTCCTGCCACTCCAGTCAAACTAAGGCCAAAATCAGACTGGGTCTTGCTTCGTGCCTGCTCAGCCATCTTCTGTGCTGTAAATTCAGACACCACACCCTGTTCTTCCAAATCCTTGACAGGAATATCCAACATCTTTGATTTTTCCTCCAAGCTATAGGTTACAAAACCACCCTTGAATATACTTGAAGCACCCGAAAAATCAGCTACGCTGGCTTGGAAAAGCCCTGCCGTCAAACTCTCTGCAGCCGTGATGGTTTTCCCTTGCCTTTTTAGTTCTTCTACAACAATGCTGGCTAAACTAGTTTCTTCCCCATAGCCATAACAAAGGTCTCGTAAAGAAAGTCCTTCAAAGGTTTGATAATCCAAGATTTGGTTTTCTAAGATATCCAGCGCTTGATTCGCCTCTTCTTGACTGCTAGCCTTTGTTGATAGACGCAAGGTTACCTCTCCTGTCTTGGCATAAGGTGCTAAGGTTGGATCTGTTTGATTATCAATCAAATCAGCCAAAATCGTAACCAGCTGACTTTCTCCAATTCCAAAGAAACGAAGAACTCGGGAATACAGCTTGCTCCCTGTCATCAACTTGGGTAGAAGTTGGTTTAAGACCATGGGTTTTAATTCACTTGGTGGACCTGGAAGGACAACGTAGGTCACTCCATCGACTTCCAATATTCCTCCCACAGCCAGTCCTGTTTCATTCGGCAGTGGAGTTGCTCCATCTACAATTTGAGCTTGTCTTTCGTTATTCGGTGTTCGGGCATAGTCTGGTCTCTGAGCAAAAAAGACATCCAACTTCTCCTGCGCCTGAGGATCGAAGACTAATTCTTTCCCTAAAAATTTAGCCAGAGTTTGTTTGGTCAAATCGTCCTCAGTCGGTCCCAAACCACCTGTCAAAATCACCAGACTACTACGTTGACTGGCAATCTCAAGCAAAGACAAGAGACGAACTTCATTATCTCCTACAGCCGTCTGAAAATATACGTCTACCCCAATCTCAGCTAGTTTTTCTGATAAAAACTGGGCATTGGTATTGACAATCTGTCCTGTCAAAATCTCTGTTCCAACAGCAATGATTTCTGCTTTCATGTTTCCTCCTACCTATCTATTCGTATTTTTTTGAAAAAATCGCAGGAAATGTCCCACGATTTTAACTATAAAATAGATTATTCTACATCTTCTTGATTTGTTGTATTATTAATCGTACCTGTTCCCAAACCGATACCATTTTGGTTTCCAAAAATATCTTCATATAAGACTGCATTTGTCTCTAACTCTGTCACCTTCGGTTTATCAAGTGAGGTTCTCAAAAGATTCTGGATTTCTAACAAGTGGTTAGCAGTTACGATTTGATAAGATGTCCCTTGCAAGTCGGCATCTTCTCCTCGTAATTGTTGAGTTTCAATCGTTTTAAACGAGTCCTTGTAACCTAATAAGCTTGGAATACTTTTCGCAGATAGATCAATATTAGTCTGCATATTGGTACTTAGGGCTTTTAGGATAGATTGATAGTGACTAACACTATTCAAGCTAAGAACTTTTTCAACAACCTTTTGAATAACTTCACGCTGACGTTTCTGACGTCCGTAGTCCCCTTCTGGGTCCTGGTAGCGCATGCGAGAATAAACAAGAGCTTCATCTCCATTTAGAGTTTGTTGCCCAACACCAATAGAAATGGTATTAAATTCCTCTTGGTCACTAATAGAAATCGGGAAACCTAGCGTGTTATTGACAGTTATACCACCCACTGCATCGACTAATTGTTGCAATCCGTGCATATTGACCATAATATAGCGGTCAATATGGATGTTCATCATCTTCTGAATAGTTGAAATAGCCAACTCTGCACCACCATTGGCATAAGCAGCATTTAGTTTTTCTTCCTCAATCCGCCCATCTTTTTGCTGAATTTTTGTCAAAATATCTCGCTCTAAACTCAACATCGTTGTTTTTTTCGTATGCGGATTAACCGTTAAGAGAATCATAGAGTCACTATTCCCCTCCCAAGGGTCAGTTCGTTCCACGTTTCCAGTATCAACCCCCATCAAAAGAATCGTTAAGGGTTCAGTCGCCTCAATAACATTGGTTTCTTCCCCAATCTTTTTATAGGTCCGTGATAAAGTTTCTGTTCCTTGTTGATAAATAGTATAAGCAAAAACACCCACACCCAAAACTGTCACTGCTAGAAAAACTAGCACCATTCCAATAATTTTTTTAACCATATTTCTATTAATCTATCAGCCTACCCATCAGGTAAACATCGATAAATTCCCCTTCTTCTATGTACGCACCGCGCTCTTGTATACCTTCAATTACAAAGCCATGCTTTTGATATAAATGAACTGCAGCCTGATTACGAGTTTGGACAGTGAGTTGAAGTCGACGAAGAATGCCACTAGCCTGCGCCCATTCTACTACTTCTTCAAGTAACAAACTTCCCAGCCCATTATTCCAATACTTCTTACCAATCACAATGAAGAGATCACCGATATGACGAACTCTCTTACGTTGATCAGCTGTGATATTTACAAGACCAGCAATTTCATCATTCAGCAAGGCCAGTAAAGTGATTTGATTTTCCGAGTGAGACTGTTTATCCAAAAACAACTCCATCTCAGTATCTGTCATCAAAATGCCATTACTGTCCAGACTGGTAAAATCTGTTTCTACACTGACACGATTTAAAAATGATACTAATTCAGCCGCATCTTCAACTTCTGCTTCCCTAATGAGCAACTCATACTCCATGTTGAAGCTCCTTTAAGAGTTTTTCTGCACGCAAACCCTTGGCTTCGAAGTTTAATCTGCGACCGTCTTCCTCTTTTCGAATTTCCAATTCTAAATAGGTATCTGGTAAAGCATCACCTAAAAGATTCCCCCACTCGATGACGGTCACCCCACCACCAAAGAGAAACTCATCCAAATCAATAGAATCAGCATCACCCTCAATACGATAAACATCTAAATGATAAAGAGGAAGACGACCTTCATACTCTCTTACGATAGTGTAGGTTGGACTCTTAATCATCTGAGTAATCTGTAATCCTTTAGCAAGACCTTTTGTAAAGGTCGTTTTGCCTGCTCCAAGTTCTCCAGTTAGAATTAAGACGTCATTTTTTTCTAATAAATAGCCCAAACGTTCACCTAAGGACTGTAACTCTTCTTCATTTTTAGTGTACATATTTCTATTATACCAAAAAGTTATTCTTTGTCGAGATATTATCTGTGAATTCCATATTATAAATTGTAAAACTTGAACTATCTCTTCTTTTGTTCTTAAAATAGAAACAGCAAGAAGACAACTAACAAGATATCTCTCATCAAATGGCTGTAAAATGAAACTTCCCAGCGAATGACTTTTGGCACCAACAGTCCTAGAAATAGCATTCCTAAGGTAATATAAAATGTCATAGATAATAGCATCCAAGGATTTCTGAGAAAGACTAGAATAGCTAGTCCACTAATAAAACACATCTCCTTCTTTCCCAAAATCTTTTTCAATCCATTTACATACTTCTGAATCGGTAAAAAGACTAGCAAATCAATACCAAATAAGAAAAAGAAACTCGGTAGAAAGGCTTCCACAAACCCTTCTACAGATGTATTTCCTGCAAGGATATGTTCTATGACAATTAAAGCTAAACCCAAAATATTTACTAAGAGCAACAGACTATACAAGAATTGTTGCTTGTCTTCCTTAAAAACTGAATAAGATTGATTTCGCTGTCCACTATAGTAGTTTATCCCTGCCCCAATACTGGCAAGGAGCAACATGCCAACTAAATAATAGAAGCAGTTTTGATTTAACATCAAGGCCCAAGTCGATAAACTTAAACAAGAACAGCTACTAATACCAAAAACTGTCAGCAATAACAAAATACGAATTTGCTTTTTCATTTTTTCCATCATTCTTCCTCCCTTACTTGCTCTTATTATAGGCTAGAAATCCTCCCCATTGCTAGAATATTTCTCAACTGTCAGTTTTCTACTCTAAAATGCAAAAAAGTTTGATGCAAGTAACCCTTACATCAAACCTTTACTACTTTCCGTCAAACCAAAAAGCAATTTCTCGCTTAGCTGACTCTTCTGAATCTGAACCATGTACAACATTTTGGATAGCTTGGTTTTCACTAGCAGCTTTTGCGAAATCACCTCGAATCGTTCCTGGTAAAGCTTCTTCTGGACGAGTCGCACCCATCATAGTCCGCCAAGTTTCAATTACTTTGGGACCAGAAATGATACCTACAAGAACCGGTCCTGAAGTCATAAATTCACGAATCGGTGGGTAAAAACTTTGACCAACCAAGTCCTGATAGTGCTGGTCAATCAACTCTTCTGAAACCTTTGTACGCAACTCCAATTTTTCGATTGTAAATCCACGTTGTTCGATGCGTTTCAACACCTCCCCCACTAATCCTCTTTTTACACCGTCTGGTTTAATGATAAAAAATGTTTGTTCCATACCTGTCTCCTTTGTCAGCTTCTTTCTTTTATACTCTTCGAAAATCTCTTCAAACCACGTCAACGTCGCCTTGCCGTAGGTATGGTTACTGACTTCGTCAGTTCTATCCACAACCTCAAAGCAGTGCTTTGAGCAACCTGCGGCTAGTTTCCTAGTTTGCTCTTTGATTTTCATTGAGTATTATTTTACCACATTTCATGAAAAAATGGAGAAAGTTTTCAGAAAAGAGAAAGAGAACCCGAAGGCTCTCTCATTCTCTTTTATTCTACTGTTTCTTCCACAGTTTCAACGGCAGTATCCACAACTACTTCTGTTGTTTCTTCGTTTCCTTCTTCCTCTACTGGAGGATTAAGGTATTCTTCTTCGTTGACAGCATGTGGTTCAAGGTTACGGTAACGGGCCATACCAGTACCAGCTGGGATGATCTTACCGATGATAACATTTTCTTTAAGTCCAAGGAGATGGTCTTTCTTACCACGGATAGCCGCGTCAGTAAGGACACGAGTTGTTTCCTGGAAGGAAGCCGCTGACAAGAAACTGTTGGTTTCAAGTGAGGCTTTGGTAATTCCCATGAGGACTGGTCGACCAGTCGCTGGAACTCCACCTGCGATAAGGACATCTTTGTTAGCATCTGTAAAGTCATTGATATCCATGAGGGTACCCATGAGAAGATCTGTGTCACCTGGATCCATGACACGGACTTTACGGATCATCTGACGAACCATTACCTCGATGTGTTTGTCACCGATTTCTACCCCTTGGCTACGGTAAACTTTTTGTACTTCACCGAGAAGGTAAGTTTCAACTGACAAGACATCACGAACTGCAAGGAGGCGTTTTGGTTGGATAGAACCTTCTGTAAGAGCAGCACCACGCGCTACTTGGTCTCCAACTTCTACACGCATACGAGCTGTAAATGGAACGACATATTCACCTTCGCCAGTTTCACCCTTAACAAAGACTTTCTTAGTACGAGTTGAAGCATCTTCTTCGATAGCAGTAACTTGTCCTTTAACCTCTGTGATAACCGCTTCCCCTTTAGGATTGCGGGCTTCAAAGATTTCTTGGACACGAGGAAGACCCTGAGTGATATCGGTATTTGAGGCAACCCCACCCGTGTGGAAGGTACGCATTGTAAGCTGTGTACCAGGTTCCCCGATAGATTGGGCAGCAATTGTACCAACTGCTTCACCAACTTCAACCGCATCACCAGTCGCCAAGTTGATACCGTAACAGTGACGGCAGACACCATGACGAGTGTTACATGTAAATACAGAGCGGATAGTCACTTCTTCCACACCAGCATTGACAATTTCACGCGCCTTGTCTTCTGTAATCAACTCATTTGGACCAATGATAACTGCACCAGTTTCTGGATGTTTAACAGTTTTCTTAGTGTAACGACCGTTGAGACGTTCTTCGAGTGACTCGATCATCTCTTTTCCTTCTGCGATAGAACGGATCAAGAGACCACGGTCTGTTCCACAGTCGTCCTCACGGATGATAACGTCTTGGGCAACGTCAACCAAACGACGAGTCAAGTAACCTGAGTCGGCTGTCTTAAGGGCCGTATCGGTCATACCTTTACGCGCACCGTGAGTTGAGAAGAACATTTCGAGTACTGACAAACCTTCGCGGAAATTTGAAAGGATTGGCAATTCCATGATACGTCCGTTCGGAGCAGCCATCAGACCACGCATTCCGGCAAGCTGTGAGAAGTTTGAGATGTTACCACGGGCTCCAGAGTCCATCATCATAACGATTGGGTTCTTAGGATCTTGGTTAGCAATCAAACGTTTCTCTAGTTTTTCACGAGCAGCACGCCATTCAGCTGTAACAGCATTGTAACGCTCGTCGTCTGTGATCATACCACGACGGAATTGTTTTGTGATTTGTTCTACACGTTTGTGTGATTCTTCAATGATTTCAGCCTTGTCATCAACAACTGGGATATCGGCAATACCCACTGTCAATCCTGCAAGAGTTGAGTGGTGGTAACCGAGGTTCTTCATGCGGTCAAGTAGGGCAGAAGTTTCTGTCGTACGGAAACGTTTGAAGATTTCAGCGATGATATTTCCAAGGTTTTTCTTCTTGAATGGAGGGTTAAGCTCAAGATTGCTGATAGCTTCCTTGATATCTCCACCAAGTGGCAAGAAATATTTAGCTGGAACGCCTTCTGTCAAGTTGGCATTGTTTGGTTCTTGCAAGTATGGTAGACCCTCTGGCATGATGTCGTTGAAGAGGATTTTACCAACTGTTGTAAGCAAGACCTTATGTTTTTGCTCTTCTGTCCAAGGCTTGTTGAGGCTGTCTGTTGCGATACCAACACGTGAGTGGAGGTGAACATAACCATTACGGTAAGCCATAACCGCCTCGTCACGGTCTTTGAAGACCATTCCTTCACCTTCACGACCAGCTTCTTCCATGGTCAAGTAGTAGTTACCCAAAACCATGTCCTGAGATGGAGTAACAACTGGTTTACCATCTTTCGGGTTCAAGATATGCTCAGCAGCGAGCATCAAGATACGAGCTTCTGCTTGGGCTTCTTCTGAAAGCGGTACGTGGATGGCCATTTGGTCCCCGTCAAAGTCGGCATTGTAGGCTTCACAGACAAGTGGGTGCAAGCGAAGGGCCTTACCATCAATCAAGACTGGCTCGAAGGCTTGGATACCCAAACGGTGAAGGGTCGGTGCGCGGTTCAAAAGTACTGGGTGTTCTTTGATTACTTCTTCAAGGATATCCCAGATACGCTCATCTCCGCGTTCCACCAAGCGTTTAGCAGCTTTGACGTTTTGCACGATATCACGTGCAACGATTTCACGCATCACAAATGGTTTAAAGAGCTCGATCGCCATTTCACGTGGCACACCACATTGGTACATCTTAAGCGTTGGACCAACGGCGATAACGGAACGTCCTGAGAAGTCAACACGTTTACCGAGCAAGTTTTGACGGAAGCGCCCTTGTTTACCTTTAAGCATGTGGCTCAATGATTTCAGTGGACGGCTACCTGGTCCTGTGATTGGACGACCACGACGACCATTGTCAATCAAAGCATCAACCGCTTCTTGAAGCATACGCTTCTCATTTTGAACGATGATACCTGGTGCATTCAACTCAAGCAAACGAGCCAAACGGTTGTTACGGTTGATAACACGGCGGTAAAGATCGTTCAAGTCAGATGAGGCAAAACGGCCACCATCCAACTGCAACATTGGACGAAGATCTGGTGGAATAACTGGAAGGATGTTGAGAATCATCCATTCAGGTTTGTTTCCAGATTTGTAAAAGGCATCCAAAACATCCAAACGACGGATGGCTTTAACACGTTTTTGTCCAGTAGCTGTTTTCAACTCTTCTTTGAGTTCAGCAATTTCTTTTTCAAGATCTACTTGTTTTAGAAGGTCTTGGATAGCTTCGGCACCCATCTTGGCAACGAATGATCCATAACCATACTCACGCAAGCGCTCACGGTATTCGCGCTCTGTCATGATAGACTTGTGCTCAAGTGGTGTATCCTTGGGATCAATCACCACATAAGCCGCAAAGTAGATAACTTCCTCGAGGGCACGAGGGCTCATATCAAGGGTCAAGCCCATACGGCTTGGAATCCCCTTGAAGTACCAGATGTGAGATACAGGAGCTTTCAATTCGATATGCCCCATACGCTCACGACGAACTTTTGTACGCGTTACTTCAACCCCACAACGGTCACAAACAATCCCTCTGTAACGAATGCGTTTGTACTTACCACAAGCACATTCCCAGTCTTTTGTAGGACCAAAGATAACTTCATCAAAGAGTCCTTCACGTTCTGGTTTCAAGGTACGGTAATTGATTGTTTCAGGTTTTTTGACTTCTCCATAAGACCATGAACGGACTTTACTTGGAGAAGCTAGGGTGATTTGCATACTTTTAAAACGATTTACATCAACCACTATTTCTTCCCTTTCTATTCTAAGTGAACTGCTTATTCTTCAGCAGCTTCTTCTGTTTCTTCCGCTTTTGTTGCTTTCTCAGCTTCTTCAGCTTCAAAAGCTGCTTTAGCCTCTTGAGCTGCTTTTTCGCGGGCTTTTTCAAGGTCATCTACGTGGATGACATCTTCGTCCATTCCTTCATCCAAGTCGCGAAGTTCCACTTCTTGGTCATCTTCGTCTAGGACACGCATATCAAGACCAAGTGATTGCAATTCTTTGACAAGAACTCGGAAGGATTCTGGAACACCTGGTTTTGGAATTGGTTTTCCTTTTGTAATGGCTTCATAAGCTTTCAAACGTCCGTTGATATCGTCAGACTTGTAAGTCAAGATTTCTTGAAGGACATTTGACGCACCGTAGGCTTCAAGAGCCCAAACCTCCATCTCACCGAAACGTTGTCCACCAAACTGAGCTTTACCCCCGAGTGGTTGTTGGGTAACAGTTGAGTATGGTCCGACTGAACGCGCGTGCAATTTATCATCAACCATGTGGTGGAGTTTGATCATGTACATGACTCCGACAGAAACACGGTTATCAAATGGTTCACCTGTACGTCCATCGTAAAGGATTGTTTTGGCATCGCTATCCATACCAGCTTCTTTAACAGTTGACCAAAGGTCTTCAGAACTTGCTCCGTCAAAGACTGGTGTTGCGATATGAATACCAAGAGTACGAGCAGCCATACCAAGGTGAAGCTCCATAACCTGACCGATATTCATACGTGATGGCACCCCAAGTGGGTTCAACATGATATCGACTGGAGTTCCATCTGGAAGGTAAGGCATGTCTTCTACAGGAACGATACGAGAGACAACCCCTTTATTTCCGTGACGTCCGGCCATCTTATCTCCGACCTTGATCTTACGTTTTTGAGCGATGTAGACGCGAACCAGCATATTAACACCTGATTGCAATTCATCTCCATTTGCACGGGTAAAAATCTTAACATCACGAACGACACCATCGGCACCGTGTGGTACACGAAGAGAAGTGTCACGTACTTCACGAGATTTGTCTCCGAAGATAGCGTGCAAGAGACGTTCTTCAGCTGAAAGGTCCTTCTCACCCTTAGGTGTTACTTTACCTACAAGGATATCACCTTCTTTAACCTCAGCACCGATACGGATAATACCCATTTCGTCAAGGTCTTTAAGGGCATCTTCACCAACGTTTGGAATTTCACGAGTAATTTCTTCAGGCCCAAGCTTTGTATCGCGCGTTTCTGATTCGTATTCTTCAAGGTGAACAGATGTGTAGACATCGTCTTTGACCAAGCGTTCGCTCATGATAACGGCATCCTCGAAGTTGTAACCTTCCCAAGTCATGTAGGCAACGATTGGGTTTTGTCCAAGCGCCATTTCTCCATTTTCCATAGAAGGTCCGTCAGCAATGAAATCGCCTTTTTCAACGACATCGCCAACTTTTACGAGAGTGCGTTGGTTGTATGCAGTACCTGAGTTTGAACGACGGAATTTTTGGATGTGGTAAACGTCCAATGAACCATCTTCACGACGAACTTCTACCTTGTCAGCATCTGCATAGGTAACTTTGCCGTCATACTGAGCAATCACAGCAGCTCCTGAATCGTGGGCTGCTTGGTATTCCATACCAGTACCAACGTAAGGTGCTTTTGGATTAATCAATGGCACAGCCTGACGTTGCATGTTGGCTCCCATGAGGGCACGGTTGGAGTCATCGTTTTCCAAGAAAGGAATACATGCTGTCGCAACGGCAACTACCTGTTTTGGTGATACGTCCATGTAGTCAACAACATTAGCTGGATACTCTTGGTTGACCCCTTGGTGACGACCCATGACAACTTTCTCAGCAAATGTTCCATCTTCATTCAGACGAGAATTAGCCTGTGCTACAGTAAATTCATCTTCTTCATCGGCTGTCAACCAAACGATTTCGTTCGTAACAACACCTGTTTCACGGTCAACTTTACGGTATGGTGTTTGAACAAAACCATACTTGTTCAAATGTCCGTAAGATGACAAGTTATTAATCAAACCGATGTTAGGGCCTTCAGGTGTCTCGATTGGACACATGCGACCATAGTGAGTGTAGTGCACGTCACGTACTTCATATCCAGCACGGTCACGTGTCAAACCACCAGGTCCTAAGGCTGACAAACGGCGTTTGTGAGACAACTCAGAAAGTGGGTTGTGTTGGTCCATGAACTGTGACAACTGTGATGAACCAAAGAATTCTTTAACCGCAGCTGTTACAGGACGGATATTGATAATTTGTTGCGGTGTCAAGACTTCGTTGTCCTGAACAGACATACGTTCACGGACATTACGTTCCATACGAGAAAGTCCAAGACGTACTTGGTTGGCAAGCAATTCACCAACCGCACGGATACGACGGTTCCCAAGGTGGTCGATATCATCTACACGGCCAAGTCCTTCAGCCAAGTTGAGGAAGTAACTCATCTCAGCAAGGATATCTGCAGGAGTGACGATACGAACCTTGTCATCTGGATTAGCATTACCGATGATTGTTACAACACGGTCTGGATCAGTTGGTGCAACAACCTTGAATTTTTGAAGAACAACTGGCTCAGTCACAACGGCTGCATCATTTGGAATGTAGACAATCTTGTTCAAGTCGCCATCCAAATGGCTTTCAATACTTTCAATCACGCTACGAGTCATGATTGTACCAGCTTCTACCAAGATTTCTCCAGTTTCAGGATCTACCAATGGCTCTGCAATAGTTTGGTTAAGCAAGCGTGTTTTAACATTGAGTTTTTTATTGATTTTGTAACGACCGACAGCTGCCAAGTCATAACGACGTGGGTCAAAGAAACGAGCCACAAGCAAGCTACGTGAGCTTTCAGCAGTCTTAGGCTCACCTGGACGAAGACGTTCGTAAATTTCTTTCAAAGCTTCGTCGGTACGAGAGTCCATTGGGTTCTTATGGATATCTTTTTCAACAGTGTTGCGAACCAATTCGCTGTCACCAAAGATATCAAAGATTTCATCATCACCTGAGAAACCAAGCGCACGAACCAAGGTAGTGAATGGAATCTTACGAGTACGGTCGATACGAGTATAGGCGATATCTTTTGAGTCACTTTCAAGTTCCAACCAAGCTCCACGGTTAGGGATAACCGTTGAACCGTAGCCCACTTTACCGTTTTTATCAACTTTATCGTTAAAGTAAACACCTGGCGAGCGGACCAACTGAGATACGATGATACGTTCACCACCATTGATGATGAAAGTACCCATTTCTGTCATGATTGGGAAATCACCAAAGAAAACTTCTTGAGTTTTGATTTCGCCTGTTTCTTTATTGATCAAGCGGAAGGTTACAAAAATTGGTGCTGAGTAGCTAGCATCGTGGATACGAGCCTCTTCTAGCGTGTATTTTGGTTCCTTGATTTCATATCCAACAAATTCCAACTCCATTGTGTCTGTGAAGTTTGAAATCGGCAATACATCTTCAAACACTTCCTTAAGACCATGGTCTAGGAAATCTTTGAATGAGTCAGTTTGAATTTCAATCAAATTTGGTAAGTCAAGAACTTCTTTGATTCTTGAAAAACTACGACGGGTACGATGTTTCCCGTATTGAACGTCATGTCCTGCCAAGATGATTCTCCTTTGTAAATAAGTTCCAAGCCTTGTCAATCAGGCTTTTCTAATCGTCATATGGTTTTAAAAACCCCTATCACCGTGTCCTCTTGATAAATTTTCAGAATCTTTAAGTCTTTGTTACAAGTACTCAAAATCCTGAAAAAAAGCACAAAAAGAGCAGCTAAATCTGACTTTTTCAGAAGATTTAACTGCTGTGAGCCTTGTCTGGACAATATTTCAGACAAAACCTACGACAAATGATTACTCACATTATACCCTATTTAGCTAGATTTTTCAAGGGGATTAACGATTTTTTGACAAAATCTTTTCCTATAAAAAAATTAAATTCAATGATCACTTTGCAAATTTCATTTTCGGTTCAATAAAAATATAGTAAATTACGATTGTACTATTTTATCCTAGGTTGTTTTTCTTGACTTTACTAGGCTTTTATTTTAATATATATGTATAAATATATAGGGAGGTTTATGATGAATATCTTGCTGTCTAAAACTGAACAAGACTTGCTATTCTTACTGGAAGAATTAACCAAACACCATGATTGGATAGAAATTCCAGTCTTGGCCGAGAAGCTGAATTTTTCAATCGAAGAATTGCAAGAACACCTTTTTAAGCTTGAGCAATTGTTTCCTAACCTCCTGATTCAATCAAGAAAAAAAGGCATTCAATTGCAGTTTGAAATGCGGAACTCCTTAGACCCTAGAATTACTATCTTTGAACAATCTGAAACCTACTCTTTTTTGAACCATCTATTTTTCAAAGAGGGACAATCACTTGAGCAAATTTGTCAGGAACTTGTGATTAGCTGCGAACAAGTTCAGAAAACCATCCAGCATCTAAATACTAAACTCCCACAACACTATGGAATCAAGGTCCAACTTTCTCCTTTAGTCATGGAGGGAGAAGAAGAGGATATCCGTGCCTTTTATCTGGACTACTTTAGCCAAAGTTACAGCTTTCTTGATTGGCCCTTTCCCTCTATTTCTGAAGAGGCACTCACTCAGCTGATTCAGCTATTTTTAAAGGCCCAACAAGTTTCACCCAATCTCAGCAGTCTACGACAAATCAAATATACCTTGGCTATCAATCTAGAGCGGCTAAAAAAGGGACATTTCATTAAAAATCCTACTCCCCTTTTAACCAGCCACTACAGCTCTCTCATGCAGATTCCCCAGTTTGAACAAGATATCAAAAAGCTGGCTAAAAAGCTACATTTTGAAGCTACAAAGGAAACACTAGAACAGCTATTTTCAAATCCAGTAAAGTCTCCTCAAATCACAAACAATCCTAGCAATGGAGCACTGGGTAATATTCATCATATCCAAAAATCTTACCGTTTATTGAGCCAAATCCTAGAAGAACTAGCTAAAGAATTTCACCTACAGATTGAAAATCGCGAGGAATTGATTTGGCTCCTCCACTACACTGCCCAACCTGATTTCTTCCATTTACTCAGTAACCAGTCTATCGACAGACAGAAATCTCAAATTTTAAGCAGTTATCAAGTAGAATTTCCAAAACTATTTGAAGTAAGTCAACACAAATTCCATTCTTACCTGACTGAAATGAGGCTAGAAAATCACCCAAGTAAGCTGCAAGAACTTGTCTACACCTTTTCTATCCAAGGGCAACGAATTTTAGTCCAATTACTTCAAAAACTTCCCAAAATACGTGTTTTAGTCATTAGTCATTTGGATAGCCATCACGCACAAAACCTTATCGACACCCTTGCTCACTACGGCAATAATCTCTATCTCTTTGATTCTTGGGAAGAATCTACGATTTCTTTCTCAGTTCTCAATCAAATTCCTCATGATATTGTTATCACTACCTTTCCTGTCACCAACTCTCCTAAACCACTTATCTACAATCGTAACTTCTCTACTTCAGAATTATTTCATCACCTTCACCTGCTGGCTTCTCAAATTCATAAAGAAAGACTGGCTTAATCGTAACAAAATTTGTTGCGATTTTTCTTTTAGTTTAACTTTAGGAAAACGCTTGCATCTTATTTTACTAAGTGCTATACTGATATAGAAATTTATCGATTGGAGAATCATTATGAGAAAAACACCATCTCACACTGAGAAAAAAATGATTTACAGCATCCGTTCCCTCAAAAATGGAACTGGTTCTGTCCTTATCGGAGCAAGCCTTGTTCTGCTTGCCATGGCTACACCAACTATCTCAGCTAATGAAAATACTACAAGCAATAAGGGAACTGATAATGAAGCTACTACTGCCCTTGCTCAACCTCTTACTGATGCAACAAACATCGCTGGTAAGAACGAAAGCGTTTTTTCTTCACCCGATAGTGCAAACGCTTCCCTAGAGAAAAAAGAAGAAAAACCTGCAACAGAGGCAACCACTCCTGCTGCAACTCCAGCCGATTCAGCACCACAAACTGGACAAGATCGTTCAAGTGAACCAACTACTTCTACGAGCCCAGTAACGACTGAAACTAAGGCAGAAGAGCCAATCGAAGACAACTACTTCCGTATCCATGTCAAAAAACTTCCTGAAGAAAACAAGGATTCTCAAGGACTATGGACTTGGGACGATGTTGAAAAACCATCTGAAAACTGGCCTAACGGAGCCTTGTCCTTTAAGGATGCCAAAAAAGATGACTATGGCTATTACCTAGATGTCAAATTAAAGGGAGAACAAGCCAAGAAAATTAGCTTCCTCATCAATAATACAGCTGGAAAAAATCTAACCGGCGATAAATCGGCCGAAAAACTAGTTCCAAAAATGAACGAGGCTTGGTTAGACCAAGATTACAAGGTCTTCCCTTACGAGCCACAACCTGCAGGAACTATTCGTGTCAACTACTACCGCACCGATGGCAACTATGACAAGAAGTCTCTCTGGTACTGGGGAGATGTGAAAGAGCCAAGTAGTGGTGAATGGCCTAATGGAACAGACTTTACGGCTACAGGCAAATATGGTCGCTATATCGATATTCCACTCAAAGATGCAGCTAAAGACCTTGGATTTTTATTACTAGACAGAAACAAACAAGGAGACGATGTGAAAATCCGTAAAGAAGATTATAAGTTTACAGATTTGAAAAATCATAGCCAAATTTTTCTAAAAGACGATGACGAATCGATTTACACAAATCCATACTATGTTCATGATATCCGTATGACAGGTGCCCAACACGTAGGAACTTCTAGCATTGAAAGTAGTTTTTCAACACTAGTCGGTGCTAAAAAAGAAGATATCCTCAAACACTCCAACATCACTAATCACCTAGGAAACAAGGTAACTATCACCGATGTTGCAATAGATGAAGCTGGTAAGAAAGTGACCTACAGCGGAGATTTCTCTGACACAAAACATCCTTATACCGTTAGCTACAACTCTGACAAATTCACTACCAAAACAAGCTGGCGCCTGAAAGATGAGACTTACAGCTATGATGGTAAACTTGGAGCTGACCTCAAAGAAGAAGGAAAACAGGTTGATTTAACTCTCTGGTCACCAAGTGCTGATAAGGTTTCTGTCGTTGTCTACGACAAGAATAACCCTGAAAAAGTGGTTGGAACTGTCGCTCTTGAAAAAGGGGAAAGAGGAACTTGGAAACAAACTCTAGATAGTACAAACAAACTAGGCATCACCGATTTCACTGGATACTATTATCAATACCAAATCGAACGTCAAGGTAAAACTGTTCTTGCACTCGATCCTTACGCTAAGTCCCTCGCTGCTTGGAATAGTGACGATGCCAAGATTGACGATGCCCATAAAGTGGCTAAAGCCGCCTTTGTAGATCCAGCCAAACTAGGACCTCAAGACTTAACTTATGGTAAGATTCACAACTTCAAGACTCGTGAAGATGCCGTTATCTACGAAGCTCATGTGCGTGACTTCACTTCAGATCCTGCCATTGCAAAAGACTTGACCAAACCATTTGGGACCTTTGAAGCCTTTATTGAAAAACTAGACTATCTCAAAGACTTAGGTGTGACCCACATCCAGCTCCTTCCAGTCTTGTCTTACTACTTTGTCAATGAATTGAAAAACCATGAACGCTTGTCTGACTATTCTTCAAGCAACAGCAACTACAACTGGGGATATGACCCTCAAAACTACTTCTCATTGACTGGTATGTACTCAAGCGATCCTAAGAATCCAGAAAAACGAATCGCAGAATTTAAAAACCTCATCAACGAAATTCACAAACGTGGTATGGGAGCCATCCTGGATGTCGTTTATAACCACACAGCTAAAGTCGATATCTTTGAAGACTTAGAACCAAACTACTACCACTTTATGGATGCTGATGGGACACCTCGCACTAGCTTTGGTGGTGGACGCTTGGGGACAACCCACCATATGACCAAACGACTCCTAGTTGACTCTATCAAATATCTAGTTGATACCTACAAAGTGGATGGATTCCGTTTCGATATGATGGGAGACCATGATGCCGCTTCTATCGAAGAAGCCTACAAGGCTGCACGCGCCCTCAATCCACACTTAATCATGCTTGGTGAAGGTTGGAGAACCTATGCCGGTGATGAGAACATGCCTACTAAAGCTGCTGACCAAGATTGGATGAAGCATACCGATACTGTCGCTGTCTTTTCAGATGACATCCGTAACAACCTCAAGTCTGGTTATCCAAACGAAGGTCAACCTGCCTTTATCACAGGTGGCAAACGTGATATCAATACCATCTTCAAAAATCTCATTGCTCAGCCAACCAACTTTGAAGCTGACAGCCCTGGAGATGTTATCCAGTATATCGCAGCCCATGATAACTTGACCCTCTTTGACATCATTGCCCAATCTATCAAAAAAGACCCAAGCAAGGCTGAGAACTATGCTGAAATCCACCGTCGTTTGCGACTTGGAAACCTCATGGTCTTGACAGCTCAAGGAACTCCATTTATCCACTCTGGTCAGGAATATGGTCGCACTAAACAATTCCGTGACCCAGCCTACAAGACTCCAGTCGCAGAGGATAAGGTTCCAAACAAATCTCACTTGTTGCGTGATAAGGATGGCAATCCATTTGACTATCCTTACTTCATCCATGACTCTTACGATTCGAGTGATGCTATTAACAAGTTTGACTGGACTAAGGCTACAGATGGTAAAGCTTATCCTGAAAATGTCAAGAGCCGTGACTATATGAAAGGGTTGATTGCCCTTCGTCAATCTACAGATGCCTTCCGACTTAAGAGTCTCCAAGATATCAAAGACCGTGTTCATCTCATCACTGTCCCAGGCCAAAATGGCGTGGAAAAAGAGGACGTAGTAATTGGATACCAAATCACTGCTCCAAACGGTGATATCTACGCAGTCTTTGTCAATGCGGATGAAAAAGCTCGCGAATTTAATTTGGGAACTGCCTTTGCCCACCTCAGAAATGCTGAAGTTTTGGCAGATGAAAACCAAGCAGGACCAGTAGGAATTGCCAACCCGAAAGGACTCGAATGGACTGAAAAAGGCTTGAAATTAAACGCCCTTACTGCCACTGTTCTTCGAGTCTCTCAAGGCGGTGCAATTGTCGCCCCAGCTGTGGAAGAAAAACCTGAATTTGACCTTTCTAGCTTAAAACAAGAACACGGTCAAAATAACAGCCAAGACAATATGTCAAACCGAATAGTCAAACCGGAACAGCAAACTCCAGCTCCACAAACTAAACCTGATTCTGCAAAACCAGATGCCAAAGTAGCTGATGCGGAAAATAAACCTAGCCAATCTACAGCTGATTCACAAGCTCAACAACCAGCACAAGAAGCACAAGCATCATCTGTAAAAGAGGAAGTTCAAAACGAATCGGTAGAAAACTCTAGCAAGGATAATAGACCTGCACCCCTAGCTAAACAAGCTGAACTTCCAAATACAGGAACCAAAAACGATCACAAACTCCTGTTTGCAGGAATCAGCATTCTTTCCCTTCTAGGTCTCGGGTTCTTGTTAAAAAACAAAAGAGAGAACTAAACTAGCCCTCCTATAGAACAATCCCCCAAGCCTTAACGCTCCGGGGGATTGATTTTTGTACAATATTTATTTTCCTAATAAGCTTGATTAGGATTTTTTATTAAGCATCTTTCATGGCAAAATAAGCCCGTACTTTTGGAGCCACTTGCGTGCCGAAGAGTTCAATAGCTCTTAGAACTTGATCATGAGGCATGGAGCCAAGAGGTAGGTGCAACATAAAGCGGTCCAAACCTAAATTCTCAATCATGCGAATCAATTTTTCGACCACCTGATCTGGATTGCCCACAAACATAGCACCATTTGGCCCAACTTGCTCCAAATATTGCTCATAACGCAATTCCTGCCAGTGCGGACGGTCTTTGGAAATAGCATCCACCACTTGCTTAGTCGGATGGAAATAATCTTTTACAGCCTGCTCACCATCTTCAGCAATCCAACCCCAAGAATGAGCTCCAACCTTTGGTTCCTGACTGGCATAACCCGCTTCGCTCCCAATCTCACGATAAGCCTGAATCAACTTTTTAAAATAACGAGGGTTACCACCAATAATGGCATAGACAATCGGTAGGCCTGCCTGAGCAATCTTCACTGTTGATTCGACATGACCACCTGTCGCTATCCACAAGGGTAATTTATCCTGAACTGGACGAGGATAGACTTCTTTGCCAGAGATTGTTTGGCTCAATCGACCTTGCCAGTCTAACTTGGTCTTTTCATTGACTAACTGAAGCAAGTCTAACTTCTCATCAAAAAGGGCTTCGTAGTCTTTCAAATCATATCCAAACAAGGGAAAAGATTCCGTGAAAGACCCCCTTCCAGCCATAATCTCCGCACGTCCATTTGACAAAGCATCGATAGTGGCATACTGTTGGAACAAGCGAATCGGATCCATACTTGAGAGAATGCTGACTGCACTGGTCAAACGGATTTTCTTGGTATTGACTGCCCCAGCTGCCAGGACAATCTCTGGCGCAGATACTGCAAAATCCGCTCGATGGTGCTCACCAATCCCATATACATCCAAACCAACCTTGTCAGCTAGTTCAATCTCTGCCAGCAACTGACGAATGCGTTCGGCATGACTGTAAATTTGCCCAGTCCCTTCAAGCTCCGTTGTTTCCCCAAATGTTGAAATTCCCAATTCTACCACAGTGACTCTCCTTGTCTACCTCTGTCCTTCATTTTGAAAAATTATTCTAACACTCAATGAAAATCAAAGAGCAAACTAGGAAGCTAGCCGCAGGCTGTACTTAAGTACGGCAAGGTAAAGCTGACGTGGTTTGAATTTGATTTTCGAAGAGTATAACACGAATCTTGAGTACAAGCAACCCATTTGCTCACAAGAAAAAGCCTAGATAACTAGACTTTTTTAGCTTATTCTACCGTTACTGACTTAGCAAGGTTACGTGGTTTATCCACATCAAGGCCACGGTGGAGTGTTGCAAAGTAAGCGACTAATTGCGTTGGTACGACCATTGAAATTGGTGAGAGGTATGGATGTACAGTCGTAAGCACGATGTCGTCTGTCTCTTTAGCAACATTCTCTTCTGCGATAGTGAGAACTTTGGCACCACGGGCTGCCACCTCTTGGATATTTCCACGAGTGTGGTTAGCAAGAACTGGGTCTGACAAAAGAGCCAAGACAGGCGTTCCTTCTTCAATCAAGGCAATGGTTCCGTGCTTGAGTTCTCCTGCCGCAAAGCCTTCACACTGGATGTAAGAAATCTCTTTGAGTTTGAGACTTGCTTCCATGGCTACATAATAATCTTGACCACGTCCGATGTAAAAGGCGTTGCGAGTTGTTTCAAGAAGCTCACGAACCTTGCTATCAATCAATTCTTTTTCTGAAAGAGTTGATTCGATAGATTGAGCTACGATTGACAACTCATGAACCAGATCAAAGGCTTGCGCTTTGGCATTGCCGTTCGCTTCGCCGACTGCCTTTGCCAGGAAGGCAAGGGCTGCAATTTGTGCTGTATAAGCCTTTGTTGATGCCACGGCAATTTCAGGACCCGCGTGAAGGAGCATGGTATGGTTGGCTTCACGAGAAAGAGTTGAGCCTGGGACGTTTGTCACGGTCAAGCTTGGGATTCCCATTTCATTAGCCTTAACCAAAACCTGACGGCTATCCGCTGTTTCACCAGACTGGCTGATAAAGATGAAGAGTGGTTTCTTGCTGAGAAGTGGCATACCGTAGCCCCACTCAGATGAGATTCCAAGTTCAACTGGTGTATCTGTCAATTCTTCCAACATTTTCTTAGAAGCAAATCCTGCGTGGTAAGATGTTCCAGCTGCAAGGATGTAGATACGGTCTGCGTCTTGAACAGCCTTGATGATAGCTGGGTCTACGACAACTTGACCAGCCTCATCTGTGTAGGCTTGGATGAGTTTACGCATAACCGTTGGTTGCTCATCGATTTCCTTGAGCATGTAGTAAGGGTAAGTTCCCTTACCGATATCTGACAAGTCAAGTTCAGCAGTGTAGCTAGCACGCTCACGACGATTTCCATCATAGTCTTGAACTTCCACACTATCAGCCTTGACGATTACCAACTCTTGGTCATGAATTTCCATGTATTGGTTGGTTTCACGAATCATAGCCATAGCATCTGAGCAGACCATGTTATAACCTTCACCAAGACCAATCAAGAGTGGTGATTTATTCTTAGCCACATATATGACTTCAGGAGCTTGTGAGTCAACCAAGGCAAAGGCATAAGAACCACGGATGATGTGAAGAGCTTTTTTGAAGGCTTCAAGAACTGACAAGCCATCTTCTTCTGCAAATTTTCCAATCAAGTGAACGGCGATTTCAGTATCTGTTTGCCCCTTAAAGTGGTGACCTGCAAGGTATTCTTCCTTGATTTCAAGGTAGTTCTCAATCACCCCATTGTGCACCAAAACAAAACGTTCTGTCTCAGAGCGATGTGGGTGAGCATTGTCTTCCGTTGGTTTTCCGTGAGTAGCCCAACGAGTATGTCCGATCCCAGTTGTTCCCTTAACACCAGCTGTCTTAGCAGACAATTCTGCAATACGACCTACAGCCTTGACTAGATGGCTTTCAGCACCACCTAGGACAAAAATCCCCGCAGAATCATAACCACGGTATTCGAGCTTTTCAAGTCCTTGAATCAAAATATCAGTTGCATTTGTGTTTCCAACAACACCAACAATTCCACACATAGTATATACGACACAGGCAAGCTGTGCTTTCTCCTTAAAATTGGTATAGTCTAATTCCTCTTTTATAGAATCAGCAAAAACAGTATATACTTGTTTCTTTCACTTGTCAAGAGTAAAAATTGGTATAGTTCAAATTACGCTCCTGTAAGCAAAAAACTCTGACCAATTAGGACAATCAGTCAGAGTCTTTTTTAAAATCCATTATTATCACTTAGTTCCTTGAACCAGTGCCCTGATTTCTTCAGACGACGTTCTTGCGTCTCCAAGTCTAATTCGACCAAGCCATAGCGATTTTTATAGCTGTTGAGCCATGACCAGCAATCGATAAAGGTCCAAATTAAGTAGCCCTTACAATTGGCTCCATCTTCAATGGCACGGTGCAGTTCATGAAGATGACCTTTTACAAAGTCAATACGGTAATCATCTTGAATCATTCCATTCTCACGGAATTTTTCTTCCCCTTCAACACCCATTCCATTCTCAGTCAATATCCACTCGATATTGCCATAATTTTCCTTGATATTTTGGGCGATATCATAAATCCCTTGCTCATAAATCTCCCAGCCACGGTGAGGATTGATTTTACGTCCAGGCATCACATAAGGCTCGTAAAAATGTTCTGGTAAGAGTGGACTCTCTGGATGCTTCGCAAATCGAGGTGCCATAACACGCAAAGGTTGATAGTAGTTGACACCAAGAAAATCTACCGTATTGTCACGAATGAGCTCCAACTCCTCCTCTGTAGCATCAGGCAAGAGCCCGTGTTCATGCAAGATTTCTACTAACTCCTGTGGGTAAGTACCCAAAACAGACGGATCTAAGAAAGATTGAGCCTGAAAAAGATCCGCAATGCGAGCAGCCTTGACATCAGCAGGATGCTGGCTACGTGGATAAGCCGGTGTCAAGTTGAGGACAATCCCAATCTTGGAATCAGGCAAGAGTTCATGACAAGCCTTAACCGCCAGACTGCTAGCCAATTGTGTATGATAAGCTACTTTAACCGCCGCTTCTGCATCCACCTTGTGTGGATAATGAGCATCGTAAAAATAGCCAAATTCTACTGGAACGATGGGCTCGTTAAAGGTAATCCATTGATCCACTAAATCTCCATAAGTCTCAAAACAAAAACGAGCATAGTCTTCATAGGCTGAGACAGTCGCCTTATTTTCCCAACCATCACCATCCTCTTGAAGGGCAAAAGGCAAATCAAAATGATAAAGATTGACTAAAAGACGAATCCCTTTGGCCTTAATAGCCTCAAAAACCTTACGGTAAAAATCTACACCCTGAGAATTGACTTTTCCACGCCCTTGTGGAAAAATCCGTGACCATTGAATAGAAGTTCGAAAGGCCGTGTGACCAGTTTCTAACAAGAGCTCGATATCCTGTTCCCAGTTTTCATAAAAGGTCGATGTCTTATCTGGACCAATCCCATTATAGTAACGATTTGGCTCCACTTGGTACCAATAATCCCAGAGATTATCTCCCTTGCCGTCACCAGCTACACGTCCTTCTGTTTGTGGTCCAGAAGTAGAGGATCCCCAGACAAAATCCTTTGGAAATCTTAGCATACATTTACCTCTTTATCTACTCATTTTTCCCATTATACAGAAAAAACAAGGTAAAAACTAGTTACATTTTTTCCTTGTTTTTCTTCTGATTATAGTTTTTATTTCTTGCTGAGGATTTCAAGCGTTTCAAGTAAGTTATCTGCATGAACTTCGATAGTGTCACCAGTCGCTTTAATCTTAACTTCTACGATGCCATCGGCCGCTTTTTTACCAACAGTAATACGGATTGGCAATCCAATCAAGTCACTATCGCTAAATTTAACACCGACACGTTCATTACGGTCATCTGTCAAGACTTCGTAACCAGCTCCCATCAAGCTTGCTTCAAGTTTTTCTGTCAAGGCTTGCGCTTCTTCGTCCTTGACATTGACAGTGATCAAGTGAACATCAAATGGCGCCAATTCTTTAGGGAAGTTGATTCCCCAAGCATAACGGTATTCACCTTTTGGCGTTTTATTAACAAAGAGGCGAGCGTGTTGCTCCATCACTGCTGAAAGGAGACGGCTGACACCGATACCATAACATCCCATGATGATTGGCACAGCACGGCCATTTTCATCCAAAACATCTGCTCCCATGCTTGCTGAATAGCGAGTGCCAAGTTTGAAGATGTGACCAATTTCGATACCACGCGCAAAGTTAAGGACACCTTGTCCGTCGGGAGAAATTTCACCCTCACGAACTTCACGGATATCCACATATTCTGCAGTAAAATCACGACCTGGATTCACACCAGTCAAGTGGTAGCCATCTTCGTTAGCACCCACAACTGCATTATGGACATCTTGCACCTTACGGTCTGCAATGATTTTAACATTCTCTGGCAAACCAACTGGTCCAAGTGAACCAAAACCTGCTTGAACAATACTTGCTACTTCTTCTTCGCTAGCAACGTCAAAGAAATCTGCTCCCAAGTGGTTTTTCAACTTGACTTCGTTGAGTTGGTCATTTCCAACTAGAAGGGCTGCAACAAGCTCACCATCTGCCATGTAGAAGAGGGTTTTAATCGTTTGTTCTTCTGGAACATTAAGGAAGGCTGCAACCTCATCAATTGATTTAACATCTGGAGTTGCAACACGAGTCACTTCTTCTTCGGCGACAACACGGTTGCTTGGTTTGTACTCGTTTGTTGCCATTTCTAAGTTAGCCGCATAGCTAGACTCACTTGAGTAAGCAATGGTATCTTCACCAGAAACCATCCATTTGAGCAATTCTGCCTTGATTTCTTCTTGCACTTCTGCAGGAATTTCGTCAAATGAGGCAACTGACTTGTCCAAAACAACCCAGCGGTCAAGGTCTGTACGAGCAGGTGTAATGGCCATAAATTCTTGGCTGTCCTTACCACCCATGGCTCCACCGTCACCAATGATAGCCTTGAAGTCTAAGCCACTACGAGTGAAAATACGCTCATAAGCAGCCTTGTACTCATCGTAAACACTGTCCAAGCTATCATAGTTAGCGTGGAAACTGTAAGCATCCTTCATGATAAACTCACGTGTACGGAGAAGTCCATTACGTGGGCGTTTTTCATCACGATACTTAGGTTGGATTTGGTAAAGGTTAAGTGGCAATTGCTTGTAAGACTTAACAGAATCACGGACAATAGCTGTAAAGGTTTCTTCGTGAGTTGGACCTAGGATAAAGTCTGATTTTTCACGGTTTTTTAGTTTGTAAAGGTCCTCACCATAAGTTTCGTAACGACCTGATTCGCGCCACAATTCTGCACTGAGAAGGGCAGGAGCCAACATCTCAACGGCACCAATCTTGTCAAATTCTTGGCGCATGATATTTTTAGCTTTTTCAATCACACGGTTGGCAAGTGGTAGATAAGAATAAACACCTGCTGAGACTTGACGAACATAACCAGCTCGCAACATAAGAGCATGGCTGATAACTTGAGCATCGCTTGGCATTTCGCGAAGCGTTGGGATAGGCATTTTACTTTGTTTCATAATATTCCTCGATTATCTAAAAAAGAGTCGCATGATGTCATTCCAAGTCACAGCAATCATCAAGACAACCATGATGACCACTCCGGCCAAGGTGACATAGGTTTCAATTTCTTGTTTCAATGGTTTGCGGCGGATGGCTTCTAGGATATTGAGCACAATCTTACCACCATCCAGGGCTGGAATCGGAATAAGATTAAAAATCCCAATATTGATGGAAATCACTGCCAAGAAGTACAAGACATTCTCAATTCCATTTTTAGCAGCATCACTACTTGCCTTAAAGATAGCAACAGGTCCACCTAGCTTGTTCAAATCCGGTTGGAAAATCAGATTTTTCAGCTCTGAGAGAATTCGGAGAGCCGAGTCGGCTGCAGTTGTAAATCCACCTACAAACATGGATAGAAAGTCCGACTTAATCCCCGGTTGAACACCTAGAAGATATCGACCTTGACTTTCTTCCGGAGTAACAGTGACTTGTTTGTCACTACCATTTTCAGAAATAGTCACATCCAAGGTCGGGGCTGTCTTATCTTTGGTTTCTGATTCCACAGCCTGAATCAAACTTTCCCAGTTGCTAATCTCATGTGAGCCAATCTTAGTAATCTGGGCCGTTTCTGACACTCCTACCTTAGCCAAAGCACCTTGAGGCATGACATGAAACTGATTGGTATCAACATCTCTAACACCACCCTGCATGAAGATTAAAATCCAGAAAACAACAACCCCTAAGATAAAGTTGTTCATAGGGCCTGCAAAGTTGGTAATCAGTTTGCCCCAGATAGTCGCATTTTGATATTGAACATCTAAAGGTGCAATCCGAACCTCAGTACCATCTGCTTCCACAACCGTTGCATCGTGATCCACTGCAAATGTTTTTTCTTCTTCCAGAACCAATCCCTTGATGAAAAGCTTGTCTTCAAAATCAAACTGAGTCACCTGCATAGGAAGAGCTGTTTGATCCAATTTTTTACCTGAGAGATTGATGCGTTTAACCTTACCATCATCAGTAAGCGTCAAACTAACAGGAGTCCCTGTCTTGATTTCAGTTGTATCATCACCCCAACCGGCCATGCGAACATAACCACCCAGAGGCAAGATGCGAATGGTATAGGCCGTTCCATCCTTGCCAATATGAGCAAAGATTTTGGGTCCCATACCAATGGCAAATTCACGCACTAGAATCCCTGATTTCTTGGCAAAGTAGAAGTGGCCAAACTCGTGCACCACCACAATAATCCCGAAAACCAGAATAAAGGTTAAAATTCCGAGCATAGTATTTCCTCCGTCTTTTGATTAAAAGAGTCCAAACAAGTGCATGATTGGAAATACAAGCAACATACTATCGAAACGATCCAAAACACCACCATGTCCAGGGATAAATTTCCCAGAATCCTTGACACCAAAGTGACGCTTGATCGAACTTTCTAGTAAATCACCAAATTGTCCAGCAATGCTAAAGAAAATAGCAAAGACTGACATCTTGTAAATTCCATACGGAAGAGCAACTGTATTGTCAAACATCATAAAGATGATGGTTACTAAAATAGCACCTAAAATACCACCCAAGGCCCCCTCAAAGGTTTTATTTGGAGAAACTGTCGGAGCTAATTTTCGTTTACCGTAGTTCATCCCAACAAGATAGGCACCGCTGTCAGTCGCCCAGACGATACACAAGGCCAAGAGTGCCTTATCTAAACCTGCAACGCGAGCATCTAGTAAAGCATTAAATCCAAAGCCAACATAGAAACTCATAGCAAGAGGGAAAACAGCATCCTCAATCGTATAAGACTTGCTAAATACAGTCGTTCCTAACATGATTGAAATCAGAACACTATAAGCAACCACATTCCCATCAACTGGTAAAAAAGTCAGATAATTCTCCAAGGGAATGGTCAAAGCAAAGGTTGCAAAGAGGGTTAAGAGGCCCTCCATCGTCATGGTCTCTAGACCTCTCATCTTCAAAAGTTCATGCATGGCTAGCATGGCTATGATTCCAATTGCTATCTGAAGCAAGAGGCCCCCAATCATTAAAATTGGTAGGAAAATAGCCAGGGCAATCCCTGCAAACAAGGTTCTTTTCTGTAAATCCTGTGTCATATTTCCTCCTAAACTCCTCCAAATCGGCGATGACGACGATTGTAGGCAAGAATGGCTTCCTGCAAGGCCGCCTCGTCAAAATCAGGCCACAAGGTGTCTGTAAAATAGAGCTCACTATAGGCTCCCTGCCATGGAAGGAAATTGCTCAAACGCAATTCTCCACTAGTACGGATAATCAAGTCTGGGTCTCGTAACTCCTTAGGCAAATGCTGGGTGAAGAGATAGTTGCCAATCAATTCCTCTGTGATGTCACCTGGGTTGATTTTGGCATCTAACACATCCTGGGAAATCAACTTAAGAGCCTGTGTAATCTCAGCACGTCCACCATAGTTGAGGGCAAAATTAAGAATCAAACCTGTGTTGTTCTTAGTCAATTCCTCAGCCTTGGTCAGTGCTTCAAAAGTTTGCTTAGGCAGGCGGTCTGTCTCCCCAATCATTTGAATCTTAACATTATTCGCATGCAATTCCGGGACATAATTATCATAAAACTCTACTGGCAAGTTCATGATAAACTTGACTTCCTGATCTGGACGGGTCCAGTTTTCTGTAGAAAAAGCATAGACCGTAATCACCTTGACACCTAGTTTGTTGGCTGCCTTAGTCACAGTTTGCAATGCTTCCATGCCCGCCTTATGTCCAAAAACTCGCGGTTGCATACGTTTTTTAGCCCAACGGCCATTGCCATCCATGATGATGCCGATATGAGCAGGAACCTGTGTCGGAACCTCTACTTCTACAGCCTTATCTTTCTTAAAAAATCCAAACATGATCTTATTCCTATTCAAAAATCTATCGTTTCATTATACCATATTTCCCTATTTTCTTCTATCACTAAGCTATTTATACTCTTCGAAAATCTCTTCAAACCACGTCAGCTCTATCTGCAACCTCAAAACAGTGTTTTGAGCAACCTGCGGCTAGCTTCCTAGTTTGCTCTTTGATTTTCATTGAGTATTATTCTCAGGCACAAAGCCCATTTCCAAAAAAATAAGCCGCCTGATTTGGCGACTTTATTTTTTATAGGGAGATTATTATAAAAAAGTTTTAGGAGTTTAAGTTAAGGTCTTCTTAACTTATGAGCTTAGTATACACTTCCTAGCTTAAAGTTTCCTTAAGTATTTTTAAAAATCAATTTTTTCCATTTTTCCTGCCAATTTTTCTTGGATAGACGTGTTCGATAAAGTTCCATTCGGTCTTCATTCTCTAAAAAATGAGGAGTTGGACGAACTTGAAAATTCAAAATATCCTCCAAACTATAAGGTGCATAGAGTTCAAAATCTGATTCTTCATTCAAGCGCAGTCCAACTGCCGTACATCGTTCTGGATACTTACTCATAGCATCACAAGAGCTGCTATAGGGAGCAGTATGAGGACTGTGCTGGTGCATATAGACCTGATTTTTCAATTCCCACTGGTACTGAGGAAAATCCTCTCGCAGTTTTTTCTCTAGGGACAAGGTTTCCTCATAAGAAATATCTGGATCAAAGAAAATCACATCTACATCTGTTTCACAGTCAAAAGGGGATTTGTCTGACAAGAGATTCCAGATAAAATTTCTGACTGAACCTGCTGACAACCACGAGTCTTTCAGACCAAGGTTTCGGATAGTTTCTAGAATAGCCATCATATCCGGATTTTCTCTAAAAACCTCTAGAATTTCTTGCTTATTTTTCATTGTACTCATAACCTAAATGCTCATATGCCTTAGCAGTCGCCACCCGTCCAGACCGTGTCCGCATGATAAAACCTTTTTGAATCAAGTAAGGCTCATACATATCTTCAACTGTCTCACGTTCTTCTGCTATGTTAACAGAAAGAGTTCCTAAGCCGACAGGACCACCACCGTATATCTCAATCATGGTGCGAAGGATTTTTTGATCCACATAGTCCAAACCTTCATGGTCAACATCCAGTATAGTCAAAGCCTTATCGGTAATAAGATCATCGATAACCCCATTCCCCATAATCTGGGCAAAATCGCGCACGCGCTTGAGGAGACGATTGGCAATACGAGGGGTCCCACGACTACGTAGGGCCAACTCAGATGCTGCCTCATGAGTGATTTCCATCTCAAAAATATCTGCCGTCCGCTCGACAATTTCTGTCAAGTCAGCATGAGCATAATACTCCATATGCCCCGTAATCCCAAAACGTGCCCGTAGCGGATTTGAGAGCATACCTGCCCGAGTCGTCGCACCAATCAAGGTAAAAGGTGGCAACTCCAAATGAACACTGCGACTGCCTTCACCAGCACCAATCATGATATCAATGTAAAAGTCCTCCATGGCACTATAAAGTACCTCTTCCACCGACATAGGCAAGCGATGAATCTCATCAATAAAAAGGACATCCCCAGGCTCTAAGTCATTCAAAATCGCTACCAGATCTCCGGCTTTTTCAATGACTGGACCCGAAGTCTGCTTGAGATTGACACCCAGTTCATTGGCAATAACAAAAGCCATGGTCGTTTTCCCGAGGCCTGGAGGGCCAAACAAAAGCACATGATCCAGCGCCTCATCCCGCATTTTGGCGGCCTCGATAAAGATTTGGAGCTGGTCCTTGACCTTGTCCTGCCCAATATATTCACGTAAGTACTGAGGACGGAGCGTGCGTTCTACTAACTCCTCGTCCCCCATTATCTCATTGTCTAAAATTCTACTCATGGCTCTATTATATCAAAAATCCAAGCCACAAACAAAAAAGCCACCCGATTGGGTGACTCCTGAGTTTAGCACTTATGTGGTATAATATCATACGGCACTACTACACCGCCTACGAAAGGAGGTGAGATAGCCCATGATGGAACTAATCCTTAAAACTATCATCGGACCAATTGTGGTCGGTGTCGTTCTTCGCTTAGTCGATAAATGGCTAAACAAAGATAGATAGTGTCAAAAAGACCCCAAGCTTAATGTGGAAGTTAGCTTGGGGTCTTTTCTAGTCCATGATATAGAACTAATCCTCAATTCCTCTCCATTATCCCACAGTTCACGAATTTTGTCAAAGGTTTATATTCTCATCCATTCAACTTCTCCAACTTTAGAATCTGTCCAATAAAGTTTATAAGATTGAGAGAAAGTTATCAAAAATTATTTTTAGGATAGTCCCAAAAATCCTGAAATAGAGCCAAAAAACTCCACCTGATTGGGTGGAGTTAAGGGAGATTATTATGAAAAAGAAAAGTTTAGGTTTTTATTAAATAAAGTTAGGAGGTCTTTATTTAATAACTATATGATATAAGACGAAGCTTAAAACTAGCTTAACTTTTTCTCAAATTTTACTATTTTGCAAAAAAAATTCTATCACCATCACCTACCCACGAAAAAAGCCACCTGATTTGGTGGCTTCAGTAGGAGATTATGATGAAAAAAAGTTTTAGGATTTCATTAAATAAAGTTAGGAGGTCTTTATTTAATGACTATATGATACTAGACCAGCCTTAAACTTTGCTTAAGAAAAAACAATTTTTGTTAATTTTTACGATTCACCCAAGTCATCCCTATACAATTATAGGTGGATAAGATTTCAAAGCCCATAGAACGATAGAAGCCCAAGGTTCTTTCTGTCTGTTCTGTTACCAGCTGGACTTGATAGGCATCTTTGTAATCTTCTAAAGCCTCTTTCATCAAGGCACTACCAATCCCTTGGCGCTGATAGCTAGGCAAAACAATCAAATCCTGTACAAAAACTGATGAAAGACCATCTCCAACCAAACGAATCAAGCCCACCACAGCATCGCCATCAAGCGCCAGATAAATCACTAATGAATGAGATAAGGCCTGCTCCAGCATCTCTGGTTGATGGGTATAATTTGTCCAACCGACAGCCTGATAGAGATGCAAAACATCCTCTAGCTTGACAATTTCTTGCTTTTTAATAGTAATCATCTCAACACCTCTTAGAGTTCTCTCAAACTCTTGTACTGTCGTCCATTTTGGTCAAAATTTTCAGGAGACAACCACGTTTCCAAACGATCTTTGACTTTGGGCCAGTCCTTATCGATCATAGACATCCAATCCGTATCTCTGGTGCGACCTTTATAGATAACAGCTTGGCGGAAGGTTCCCTCGTAGATAAAGCCCAAACGTTCTGCTGCTTTTCTAGAAGGTAAATTTAGTGCATCACATTTCCACTCATAACGGCGATAGTTGAGCTCTTCAAAGACATAACGGGCTAATAAAAACTGGGCTTCTGTCCCCATTCTTGTGTGCTTGAGAGTCGGAGAAAAGGTCACTGCTCCAACTTCAATGACGCGATTGGCTTGGTCAATGCGCATAAGCGAAAAAGTACCCAGAGCTTTACCAGTTGATTTATCGATAATCGCGTAGTAAAAGCGATCCTTTCGCTCAATCATCTGCTTCAAAGCTACCATTAACTCTTCTAGATTAGCCACAGGTGGTTGAAAAAGGTAGGTCCACATCTCACGAGGACTATCTGGGCCATAAACAGCTAATAAATCCTCTGCATGCTTTTCCACCGATAGAGCTTCTATAATCGTATATCGCCCTTCTATCCGTACAAGTGAAGGCAAAACTCCAGGTGTATCATCTACAGGTTCACCAATCATCTGACCGTATTCATTTACTGGCATCGTTTTCTCCTTGTCTCACTCTTATAAGTTTCAAGATGTGAATAGTATACCACATCTCACACATAATATTCAAAAAAGGAGTTTTTTGAATATGGAAACGAGTGAGTTAATGCCCCTTGTTCTTCTCTCTACGTTTTTGCTGTTTGCGTTCAAATTTCTCTTGTTTTAGTGTTTGCTTTTGTAGACTGGACTACCAACCAGAACTGTGTTTTTATCTTAGTTGGAACTATTATAGTACGGTTCAGCACTATCTACAAATTCTTCAGATGTGTATCAAAAAAATTTATCGTAGCAAACCAAGAGTCTACACTTTCTTTCATTAATAAGCGCCAATCTTTTCGATAACGATAATTCGGTTGATAAGCAATCGTCAACATATGCCCTGTTTCATGATATTTTTTAAACAAAATGGATTCCCCTTTATAATGTGAAATGATATCATCTATCGCGGATGATGCATTCCATATTTCATCAACATCGCTTCCTAGTAATAATAAAGGAGAGGTAATTTTACTCACATCAATCTGAGCACTTCTATCTTCAGGAATGTGTTTTCCAAAAAAACTTGTTTAACAAATAATTTCCTAACTGAAATTTTTGATAAGGAAGTTCCTTTTGTAAATATGTCCAAGAAGATGAATGAGAGTTGAGTTTTCCCTTTATTCCCTCAAATATTACATTTGAGGGGGAATTGAGTACCAAACATTGCACATCTTCCAAAATACTTTGTCCAGCCAGAACAAGCTCTGCTCCTTTAGAGCGACCATATATTCCTATTTTTGTATTATCAACTTGAGGATGATGATATAGAAAATCTTTCGCCTCCTCCAGACATTCTATTGGAATTCGTTCTAAATTTTGAGGTAATCCCTCTAAACCAAAATAAGCTATTGCAAGACAAATATAGCCTCTAGAAGATAAAAGTTGGGCAATATTCTGAGCTTTTTCAATTCTTCCCTCACTACCGCTGACAATAATCACGGCTGGCGCCCTTCTTAACTTTTCATCATAAAATAATCGACCTTGAAAATGCTTGTCATAGATATCTTGATATCTTACTCCCAGATTCATATAACGCCTTACAAAACTTTGCTCCGCGACCACATCTTTCCCCAGCCTGATTTTAATTTCAACACCAAAACAATCTCGTAATGGAATTCTATCAAGAGAACTCGGTAATCTCCTTTTCCTATTCTTCAACGGTTTCGCATTAAAGAATAATCCCATTTCTGAAACCCCTTTATAAGATCCCGAAACAGATGCTGTCTGAGAGGTATCAATCATACCGTCCTGATTAGATAAAAAAATTGCGGTTGATTTCCATATAACATCATGATCTAAAAGCAAGGGAGCATTTATACAGTAATAATCAAACAGGTACATTTCTACACAATACATTGCCCTTGGTTCTAAACCATTGATAGCAATATAAAAAGATTCATCCGCTAAATCTGTTTGTGAAATCAGTTCTATGTTTACAGTCATATCTTCTCCTTTTTGTTAATTCACTTAACAATTATATTTGAAATTTACCGTGACTTTTACCACGGTAATTCTCCCCACACCTTTTCAATATCATCCATCAATTTCACAACTGTTTGAAGTTCCCTCTTGCTATAGTTGTTTAAAACTGAAAAGATTGATTTTTCAATATATGCTTGTTGCTCCTTATGGATTTTAAAAATTTCGATGCCTTTTTCAGATAATTTCAAATATTTATTTTTCCCATTATTCGGATCAAAATCAAAAACAACTAAATTTTTTTGAATCAATCTCCTAACACTTTGAGTTATTGCACTTCTTGAAACTTCTAATAATTCAGATAATTTTACTAGATTTAAGGGCTGATTTTCCCCAATCACAACAATCAAATGTACCTCATTCAACGTGATGGATTTGTCAACACCACTTTTATGTTGATTTTTTTTTAACTGGTCAAACGCTAAAATAAATCTATTGAAACGATTATTAAATGCAATAAATTCTTTTTTATCCATAATCTCTCTTTCATTTGTTAATCATATTAACAAAACAGAAACTTCCTGTCAAATAAAAAATCCTCCAGATTCTACTCTGAAGGATTCCTATCTTATTTCACAACGATATTTACGAGTTTAGTTAGCTCAGACAATCTGAGTTTGAAACCAACAAATAAATTGGTTACTTCGTTACAATATTAACGAGTTTATTCGGTACCGCAATGACTTTCACGATTTCCTTACCGTCAATTTCTGCTTTGACTTTTTCATCCGCTAGAGCAATTTCTTGCAATTCTTCGCGTGATAGGTCTTTAGCAACCATGAGTTTGGCACGAACTTTTCCTTTGATTTGAACGACGATTTCGATTTCGTCTTCAACCAATTTGCTTTCATCCCAAGTTGGCCAAGCTACATAAGAGATAGATTCTCCTGTTACTGCAAGAGTTTGCCAGAGTTCTTCTGCCAAGTGAGGTGCAAATGGTGCGATCATTTGGATAAAGCCTTTGGCGTAGTCCACATAGAGCTTGTCTTCCTTATTAGCAGCGTTGACAAAGACCATAAGTTGAGCAATGGCTGTGTTGAATTTCATAGACTCAATTTGCTCAGTAACAGATTTAACGGTTTCGTTATAAACCTTATCAAGAGCGCCATTGTTTTCCGAAGTGATTTCTTTACTTGTAATCAAACGGTAAACACGGTCCAAGAATTTACGGCTTCCTTCCAGACCTTCTTCTGACCAAGCAATCGAAGCATCGAGTGGTCCCATAAACATTTCATAAACACGAAGGGTATCGGCACCGTATTGTTCCACCACATCGTCAGGGTTAATCACGTTCTTGAGCGATTTAGACATCTTGGCTGGCGCTTGCTCCAACTCCTCTCCTGTTTCCACATGGAAGAAAGAACCGTCACGTTTTTCAACCTTGTCGGTTGCCACAAGAGCCCCACGGTGGTCACGGTAGCTGGTTCCCAAAATCATCCCTTGATTAAAGAGTTTTTGGAATGGTTCCTTAGTTGGAACAACACCGAGGTCATAGAGGAATTTATGCCAGAAACGAGCGTAGAGCAAGTGAAGTACAGCATGCTCTGCACCACCCACATAGATATCTACTGGTAACCATTGTTTGAGAAGGTCCTCATCAGCCAATTTCTCAGTATTGTGTGGGTCGATATAGCGGAGGTAGTACCAGCTTGAACCAGCCCACTGTGGCATAGTGTTGGTTTCACGACGACCTTTAACACCATCTTCACGAGTCACTTCAAGCCAGTCTGTCAAGTTAGCTAGTGGACTTTCACCAGTACCTGAAGGACGGATGTCCTTGGTTACAGGCAAGACAAGTGGCAATTCACTTTCAGGGACAGCTGTTGATGTCCCATCTTCCCAATGAATGATAGGAATTGGCTCACCCCAGTAACGTTGACGGCTAAAGAGCCAGTCGCGGAGACGGTAGGTCACCTTCTCCTGACCACAGTCGTTTTCTTCCAACCAAGCCACAATCTTGGCAATAGCATCTTCTTTGTTCAGTCCATCTAGGAAGTCTGAATTGACATGAAGGACATCTTCTGTGTAGGCAGCTTCTTCAACGTTTCCACCTTCAAGTACTTCGACGATTGGAAGGGCAAATTGTTTGGCAAATTCCCAGTCACGTTGGTCATGGGCAGGAACAGCCATTACCGCACCTGTTCCATAACTAGCAAGAACATAGTCCGCAATCCAGATTGGAATTTCCTTGCCATTGACAGGGTTGATGGCATAAGCACCTGTCCAGACACCAGTTTTTTCTTTGGCAAGGTCTGTACGAGCCAAGTCAGATTTGAGGCTAGCTTGATGTTTATAGTCTTCTACTGCCTCTGCTTGCTCTGTGCTTGTGATGGCATCTACTAGTTCATGCTCAGGAGCCAAAACGGTGAAAGTAGCACCGAAAAGGGTGTCCGGACGAGTGGTAAAGACTGTGAATTCCTTGTCTGTTCCCTTTACTTTGAAGGTTACATTAGCACCAGTTGATTTCCCAATCCAGTTGCGTTGCATGTCCTTGATAGACTCTGGCCAATCTAGTTCATCTAAGTCATTGAGCAAACGCTCCGCATAGGCCGTGATTTTGAGCATCCATTGGCGCATTGGTTTGCGGACAACTGGATAGCCTCCACGCTCAGAAGTTCCATCAGGAAGGACCTCTTCGTTGGCGATGGCTGTTCCCAATTCCTCAACCCAGTTTACTGGCACTTCCGCTTCATAGGCCAAGCCTTTTTCGTAAAGCTTGATGAAAATCCACTGCGTCCACTTATAGTAGTTTGGATCTGTTGTATTGACTTCACGATCCCAGTCATAAGAAAATCCAAGCGCATTGATTTGGCGTTTGAAGTTGGCAATATTTTCCGCTGTAAATTCTGCTGGGTCATTACCTGTATCCATAGCATATTGCTCTGCAGGCAAACCAAAAGCATCCCAACCCATTGGGTGAAGGACATTGTAGCCTTGCGCACGTTTGTAACGACTGAGGATATCTGTCGCTGTATAGCCTTCTGGGTGTCCTACGTGCAGACCCGCTCCAGACGGATATGGGAACATGTCAAGTGCATAAAACTTCGGTTTTGATGCATCTGTACCTGTCTTAAATGTATGATGTTCTGCCCAGTAGCCCTGCCACTTAGGCTCAATTTCTTTATGGTTGTAAAAACTCATGGTCTCTCTCCAATTTTGTGATGTTACTATTATACCATTTTTGAGGGAATTTGAAAGACGAGAAATGTTCTTTTAGGCTTGGATAGCAAGAAAGACTGAATCGCAAATCCATCTTATTTAGCAGAACAAAAATTAGCTCACACTTGGAGCTAACTTCTATCGACTATTTTTATCCTCCATCTTCTCCCGTCCTAGTTCTCGGTAACTACGGTCGCCGACAACTTCTACGCTAAACTGGCCGTCCTCATATTCAAGAATCGTCACGCTACCATTATCTAAACCATGCGGATGCATACCATTAATCAGATAAACAATGGTTCCAATGGTCATTCCGTGGCTCACGACAAGAGCAGTGCCCCCGCCTTGTTCTTCCATTTCTTTAGCAATCGCTTCAAAACCTTCCTTGATGCGGCCACTGAGTTTTTCCCATCCTTCAGCCCAACCAGCTGTATCGACCTCTACCAAACCTTCAGCCAGTTCAGCATAAGATAATTGGTGAACGTGGTCCACATTAAAGATACGAGGAATAATGCCCATGAAAAGATCACCATCATAAGCTCCGTCAAAGCTACCAAAACACCATTCTCTGATACGCTTGTCCATGCGATAAGGGATTTTTCCCTGCAAGCCAAGTTCATCAAGGATGATACCCATTGTCTGAATGGTGCGACCAGAATCACTGGAATAAGCGCGCTCAAACTGTAGACCAGATTCTCGCAAACCGATTCCTAACTCTTGAATCCCTCGTTCACCTTCGGCTGTTAAGGGAGTATCGCTCCAACCTTGCGCGCGACCAATCGCATTAAACATAGTCCTACCATGACGTACCAAATACAATCGTACTTTTACCATTTTCCGTCCTCCGTTTGCTTCTATTATATCATGGATGATAAGACAAAAGCCACCCATACAGGCGACTTTTGCAGGAGATTATTATGAAAAAGTTTAGGAGTTCTATTAAATAAAGATATTAGATGAAAATCAAATTCAAACTAAATCAGTGTTATCTGTTTCAAATAATATTAGGAGGTCTTTATTTAATGATTATAGTATACACAGCTAACCTTAAATAGAACTTAAAATTTCTCCTATTTTCTTAATTTTTAAAACTATGAATTGGTGCTGGGATTTGTCCACCGCGAGAGATGAAATCAACAGACGAAGCTCCATTGACTTTCATTACTGGAGCTGTACCAAGAAGACCACCAAACTCAATCATATCGCCTTCTTTTCCTTTGGGAATGATACGTACAGCTGTTGTTTTCATGTTAATGACACCAATTGCAGCCTCATCCGCAATCATAGCCGCAATGGTTTCAGAAGGTGTATCTTCTGGGATGGCAATCATATCTAAACCAACGGAACAGATAGCCGTCATGGCTTCCAATTTTTCCAAATTCAGAGAGCCACTTTGCACTGCAGCAATCATTCCCTCATCCTCAGAAACAGGGATAAAGGCACCAGACAAACCACCGACTTGGTTGCAGGCCATCACTCCGCCCTTCTTAACTTGGTCGTTCAAGAGAGCCAAGGCAGCCGTCGTTCCATGCGTTCCAACTGTTTCTAGTCCCATTTCTTCAAGGACACGTGCAACAGAATCTCCAACCGCAGGAGTTGGCGCCAAACTCAAGTCCACAATACCAAATTCCACACCCAGTCTTTCACTAGCCATCTGACCAACCAATTGACCGATACGAGTAATTTTAAAAGCAGTTTTCTTAACTGTTTCTGCTACTACATCAAAGCTCTGTCCACGAACTTTTTCCAAGGCACGTTTCACCACACCAGGACCGGAAACTCCGACATTGATGATAACATCTGCCTCACCAACACCATGGAAGGCACCCGCCATAAATGGATTGTCCTCAACAGCATTAGCGAATACAACCAACTTGGCCGCTCCCATATCTGATAAATTAGCTGTTTCCTTGATAACTCGTCCCATATCTGCTACAGCCGTCATATTGATACCAGACTTGGTTGAGCCGATATTGACTGACGAGCAGACCTTGTCCGTTTCAGCCAAAGCACGAGGAATAGAATTGATAAGAATCTCATCTCCCTTTTGGTACCCCTTTTGTACCAAGGCAGAGAAACCACCAATAAAATCCACACCGATTTCTTTCGCAGCCTTATCAAGCGCTTTTGCCAGAACCACGTAGTCCGTCGCGTCTGTCGCTGCCCCTATCAGAGAAATAGGAGTCACCGATACACGCTTATTAACGATAGGAATTCCCAACTCAGCTGCAATTTCATCACCAACAGCTACTAAATTTGCTGCTTTGGTCGTAATCTTTTGATAAACTTTCTCCGCAGCACGATTGATATCTGGATCAATACAGTCTAATAGGGAAATCCCCATGGTAATGGTTCTAATATCGAAGTTTTGCTCCTCAATCATGGCAATGGTTTCAGTAACTTGTCTAATATCCATGATAACCTCCTAGATATTATACATAGCTTCGAAAATCGCTGCACTCTGAATATTGATTTTCACATTCAAAGTTTGCCCAAAAGCTTCAAATTCATTACGAAGATAGGTAAAATCTTGCTTTTTATCACTAGAGACGACAGCCATCATCGTGAAATATTCATCCAAGACAGTTTGAGAGATATCATCAATATTTAAACCCAATTCTGCAATTTTACCAGAAACACCTGCAACAATTCCAGACTTATCTTTACCAACAACAGTTATAATCGCTTTCATAAGCAAACTCCAATTCTTCTTTTAATAGGAAACCTGAACATTAAACAGGATTCTTTTCAAATAGTATAGCATAATTCTAACTAAAATACTCAAAAACGCCTGCTTACGAAGTTGTTCTTAAGAAAAAAACAATTTCGTAAACAAGCGTCTACTATCCCAACTTATGATGAGTGTTCCCGCTAGGACCGAGATCCTAGCGGTAGACCAGAGCTAGACTAAGAGCACAAGACTCCATCATCATAACACTCAACAAAATTGATGATTTTATACTAATTCGATGATCGCCATTGGCGCTGCATCACCACGACGTGGTTCAGTTTTAAGGATACGAGTGTATCCACCGTTACGTTCAGCATAACGAGGTGCAATTTCTGAGAACAATTTTTGAAGTGCTGTAGTAGAAGTGTACTTATCAGTTGCTTCATCATAGTTTTCAGATGCGATTTCATTACGTACGAAAGCAGCTGCTTGACGACGTGCATGCAAATCACCACGTTTACCTAGAGTAATCATTTTTTCAACAGTTTTACGGATTTCTTTAGCACGAGCTTCAGTTGTCACGATTGATTCGTTGATCAAAAGGTCAGTTGTCAAATCGCGAAGCATTGCTTTACGTTGTGAGCTAGTGCGTCCTAGTTTACGGTAAGCCATGTATTCCTCCTTTATTTATCTTTTAATCCAAGACCCAAATCAATGAGTTTGAGTTTCACTTCTTCCAAACTCTTGCGTCCAAGATTTCGTACTTTCATCATCTCTGCTTCAGATTTTTCTGTCAAATCATGCACAGTATTGATACCGGCACGTTTCAAACAGTTGTATGAACGCACAGACAAGTCCAGTTCCTCAATCGTACGATCCAAAATACGGTCGTCAGATTCAGTGTCAGCTTCTTTCATCACTTCAGTTGACTTAGCAATCTCAGTAAGATTTGTAAACAAATCAAGATGTTCTGTCAAAATACGTGCTGAAAGCCCTAAAGCATCTTCTGGAATAATTGTTCCATTTGTCAAGATTTCAAGGGTTAATTTGTCAAATCCATCATTGCTACCTACACGAGCAGGTTCCACTTGATAGTTGACTTTTGTAACTGGTGTATAAATAGAATCTACAGCAAGTGTTCCAACTGGTGCATTATCCTTTTTATTTTCATCAGCAGGTACATATCCACGACCACTGTTAACAGTCATAGTCGCTTTTAGGGAAGAACCTTCACCGATTGTAAAGAGATAATGATCTGGATTTACAATTTCAATATCGCTATCTGTCAAAATGTCACCAGCTGTTACTTCAGCAGGACCTTCAACATCTAGTTCGATGATTTTTTCGTCTTCAACGTACGATTTCACTGCAATTCCTTTAATGTTCAGAATGATTTGCATCACGTCTTCACGAACACCTGGAACTGTGTCAAACTCATGCAACACACCATCAATATTGATAGATGTCACAGCTGCTCCTGGTAGAGAAGCTAGAAGTACACGACGAAGAGAGTTACCAAGAGTTGTACCGTAGCCACGTTCAAGTGGTTCGATTACAAACTTGCCATAATCTTTATTTTCATCAATTTTTGTTATATTTGGTTTTTCAAACTCGATCATTTAGTTACTCCCTCTTAAACGAAAAGCAGTGTAATGCGATGATTATACACGGCGACGTTTTGGAGGACGAGCACCATTGTGTGGCACTGGAGTCACATCACGAATTGCTGTTACTTCAAGACCAGCGGCAGCAAGCGCACGAATAGCTGACTCACGACCAGAACCTGGACCTTTTACAGTAACTTCAACTGATTTAAGACCGTGTTCTTGTGCAGATTTAGCAGCAGCTTCAGAAGCCATTTGAGCAGCGAATGGTGTAGATTTACGAGAACCTTTGAAACCAAGAGCACCAGCTGATGACCAAGCAATTGCATTACCATGCACATCAGTAATCATAACAATAGTGTTATTAAATGTAGCGTGAATATGAGCAATACCAGATTCGATATTCTTTTTCACACGACGTTTACGTGTTGGTTTAGCCAAGACTTTTACCTCCTATATTATTTTTTCTTACCAGCAATCGCAACAGCTTTACCTTTACGAGTGCGAGCGTTGTTTTTAGTGTTTTGTCCACGGACAGGAAGTCCACGACGGTGACGGATACCACGGTATGAACCGATTTCCATCAAACGTTTAATGTTCAAGTTTACTTCACGACGAAGGTCACCTTCAACTTTGATTGCATCCACTTCACGACGGATAGCATCTTCTTGATCTGATGTAAGATCACGTACACGAACATCTTCTGAGATTCCAGCAGCAGCCAAAATTTTCTTAGATGTTGCAAGTCCGATACCATAAACATAAGTCAATGAGATTACTACGCGTTTGTCATTTGGAATGTCAACTCCAGCAATACGAGCCATGTTTTCTCCTTTCTATCTTATCCTTGACGTTGTTTGTGTTTTGGATTTGCTGGGCAAATTACCATAACACGACCATTACGACGAATAACTTTACAGTATTCGCAAATTGGTTTGACCGATGGTCTTACTTTCATTTCTTATCCCTCCAAGTTTTTCGATTATTTAAAGCGGTAAGTGATACGTCCACGTGTCAAGTCATATGGACTCATTTCGACAGTAACACGATCTCCCGCTAAAATACGAATATAGTTTTTACGAATTTTACCAGAAACTGTTGCTAAAATCTGATGTCCATTTTCAAGTTCAACCGTAAACATTGCATTCGGCATTGTATCAACTACTTTGCCTTCAACTTCAATCACATCGTCTTTTGCCACGCAAAAGCACCTCCATAAATTTCGATTCGATGCCTCTAGACACAGAGACAACAATTATAAGTCAGACTATCTTAGTATAACATTTGTAGCGGATTTTTGCAAGTGTGAAAAACGCTTTATTTCAAATTTGTCAATACTTTTTCGATATCTGAGAAGACATCATTGATATCTTGATTACCTTCGATGTCATGAACCAAACCTTTGGCACGGTAGTGAGCAATGATTGGTTCCCCTTGAGCAATATTTACATCCAAACGACGTTTTACTGTCTCAGGCTTATCATCTTCACGTTGGTAGTAATCTTCTTCTTTATAGTCAACTGGTGGGTTAAAGACCTTGTGGAAAGTTTCTCCAGTTACGCGGTGGATGATACGGCCACTCAAACGTTCCAAGAGGCTGTCAGGGTTCACTTCAATATTGATAACACCTTCTAATTCAATGCCAAGTTCAGCCAATGTTTTGTCCAAGGCATGAGCTTGTTCGATCGTACGTGGGTAACCATCCAACAAGAATCCTGTTTCTTTAATATCATCTTGTGAAAGACGTTCTTTTACAATCCCATTTGTAACTTCGTCAGGAACTAATTCACCCTTGTCAATGTATGACTTAGCAAGAATACCCATTTCAGTTTGATTTGCCATAGCAGCACGGAACATATCACCTGTTGAGATATGTGCAACATGGAATTGTTCTACGATTTTTGCTGCTTGAGTTCCCTTACCTGCACCAGGTAAGCCCATAATCAAAAGATTCATGATTTGATCTCCTTATTTTATTTTTAAATAGAAGCAAAAATTCTTTTCACCCCTATTTAAAAACAAAATAGAAGAGGGGAGACCAAACTCTCACAAATGTTAGAGTTAAACCTCCACTCCCTCAGTAATTACTGATTCAGTAATTACTTTTATTCTGTTCTGTCCATGAAACCAACATACTTACGTTTCAATAGGTAGCCTTCCAATTGTTTGATTCCTTCAATACCTGTAGAGATAATGATCAAAAGACTGGTTCCTCCAAAAGCAACTGCTTCTGAAAGTCCGAAAACATCTTTTGCTACGATCGGTAAAATAGAAATCACACCAAGGAAGAGAGAACCAACAGTTGCAAGACGACGAAGAAGTTTAGACATATATTCTTCTGTACCTTTACCAGGACGAACTCCGTGGATATAGGCACCGCTCTTTTGTAGGTTCTCTGCCGCTTTTTCAGGATTAATCTGTACAAACGTATAGAAGAATGTAAAGAGAATAATCAATAAAGCATACATAGCAATACCAGTTGGTGAAGTTGTTGCCAGCATTTCTTGTGCTGTTCTTACCCAAGCCCAATCATGACCTGTAGCGCTCAAAAACTGAAGAATAGCCGCAGGCGCTGCAGTAATCGAACTTGCAAAGATAACAGGGATAACTCCAGCAGGGTTTACCTTCAAAGGAAGGTAAGAGCTAGATGGAGCACCTTGTGCAACCTTAGTATATTGGATTGGAATTTTGTATTCTGCTTGTTGAACATAGGTTGTAAAGTAAATAATCAACAATACAGTAATAATCAAAATGATTACGAAAATGATAGATGAGTTGATACGGCTACTTGGTACGTTCACAAAGTAGTCCACATAGATGCCCTGAATCATCTCTGGAATTGAGGCAACAATCCCGGCAAAGATAATCATAGAAACACCATTTCCGTATCCCTTATCTGTAATTTGCTCTCCCAACCAAGTCACAATCATGCTACCAGCTGTTAAGATGATACCAATCATGATAAAGACTTGTGGTGTAAGAGCTGTTTTCAACAATTGAGCTCCAGCCAAAGTATTAAAACCAGCTGTAATCCCGATAGATTGCACAAAGGCTAGAACAAGAGCAATATAACGAGTAGCTTGATTTAATTTTCTTCGACCTACTTCCCCTTGTTTACCCCACTCTACAAATTTGGGTAAAATATCCATTTGCAAGAGTTGGACAACGATAGAGGCCGTAATGTAGGGACTAACACCAAGAGCAAAAACTGAGAAGTTTTTCATGGCATTCCCTGACACCAAGCTCAACATGTTTAAGAAGGATAATCCACTTAAAGCATTCAAGCTATTGGCATTCACACCAGGAACTGTAATGCTAGTTCCGATACGAAAGACCAAAACGATAAAAATTGTAAATAAAATTTTTGATCGAACCTGCTTGACTTTAAGAGCTTCTCTTAATAATTTAAAAAACATAGGTCACCTCTCTTAGATGACTTCTACTGAACCACCTTTAGCAGTGATAGCTTCTTCAGCTGATTTAGAGAATTTAGCTGCTTTCACAGTCAATTTCTTAGTCAACTCACCGTTACCAAGAATTTTAATACCTGATTTTTCAGCTTTAACAATTCCTGCTTCGATAAGAACAACTGGAGTAACTTCAGCACCATCTTCAAAGACGTTCAATTGGTCAAGGTTCACAATTGCGTATTCTTTAGCGTTGATATTAGTGAATCCACGTTTTGGAAGACGACGGAACAATGGAGTTTGTCCACCTTCAAAACCAAGGCGAACTCCGCCACCGCTACGAGCTTTTTGACCTTTTTGACCACGACCAGATGTTTTACCGTTACCTGATGAAGTACCACGACCAACGCGGTTACGTACTTTACGAGAACCTTCTGCAGGTTTCAATTCATGAAGTTTCATTTTTATTTTCTCCTCTTTTGTAAAATGCTAGCGCCGATAAGGAAGAAAAGGTTGTCTCCCCCATCAACTCGCCTATACGACGTCATCATAGATGACTATATCTAGTTTTAGGGGATGGTATAGTGCACATCCCCTAAAAATTCATTAGTTTACTTCTTCAACTGTTACCAAGTGAGATACTGCTGTGATCATACCACGGATAGCAGCGTTATCTTCTTTAATAACAGAGCTGTTCAATTTGCCAAGTCCAAGTGCTACAACAGTTTTACGTTGTGATGGAATGCGTCCGATTGGAGACTTAGTCAAAGTAATTTTAATTTGAGCCATTTTATCCCCTTTCTTATGCCAAATCAGAAACTGAAATACCACGAAGGGCAGCAACTTCTTCAGCGCGTTTCAATTGTTTCAAACCTTCAACAGTTGCACGAACAATGTTGATTGGAGTGTTAGAACCAAGTGATTTAGATGTAATATCTGCCACACCTGCCAATTCCACAACGGCACGAACTGCACCACCAGCGGCAACTCCAGAACCTTCTACAGCAGGTTTCAACAATACTTTAGCTCCACCGAATTCTGAAAGAACTTCGTGTGGGATTGTTGTTCCAACCATAGGAACTTCGATCAAGTTTTTCTTAGCATCATCTACTGCTTTACGGATTGCTTCTGGAACTTCTTGAGCTTTACCAGTACCAAATCCTACGCGACCGTTGTGGTCACCAACAACAACAAGAGCTGCGAAACGAAGACGACGTCCACCTTTAACAACTTTTGTAACACGGTTGACAGCAACTACGCGTTCTTCTAATTCAACTGCATTGTCTTTAAATGCCATTTTCTAGTGTCCTCCTATTAGAATTTCAATCCGTTTTCACGAGCTGCATCAGCCAAAGCTTTCACACGTCCGTGATATAGATATCCACCGCGGTCGAACACCACTTCTGAAATACCTTTAGCGTTTGCACGTTCTGCAACGAGTTTACCGACAGCAACGGCTTGTTCAGTTTTAGTTCCTTTTGAAACTTCTTTGTCAAGAGTTGAAGCACTTGCGAGCGTTACACCCGCTACGTCATCAATCACTTGAGCGTAGATGCCTGTATTAGAACGGAATACGTTCAAACGTGGGCGATCAGCAGTTCCAGAGAGTTTTCCGCGAACGCGACGGTGGCGTTTTTGGCGGAGTTTGTTTTTATCTGGTTTTGAAATCACAGTTTTCACCTCTTTAGTTTTAAATCGTGTGCTATGCACAAAGTTGGAAAATAGGTTGGTGGTTGAGACTCAACCACTCAACATTATTTACCTGTTTTACCTTCTTTACGGCGAACGAATTCACCAACGTAACGGATACCTTTACCTTTATATGGTTCTGGTGAACGAAGGCTACGTACGTAAGCAGCTGTTTGACCAACTACTTCTTTTGAAATTCCGTTAACAACGATTGTTGTTGGGTTTGGAAGTTCAAAAGTAATTCCTTCTGGAGCTTCAACTTCGTCTGGATGAGATTTACCAACAGCCAAAACAAGTTTAGATCCTTGAAGTTGTGCACGGTAACCAACCCCGCGCATTTCAAGTTCTTTCTTGAATCCTTCTGATACACCAACAACCATGTTGTTCAAAAGGGCACGAGTAGTTCCGTGGATAGTTTTCATTTCTTTTGAATCGTTTGGACGGTGAAGAGTTACTTCTGTACCTTCCACACGGATTTCAATATCTTTTGAGAACTCACGAGTAAGTTCTCCTTTAGGTCCTTTTACAGTTACAACGTTGTCATTGTTAGTGAGTTCAACACCAGCGGGCAACACGATAACTTTATTACCAATACGTGACATGTTTATTTTCTCCTGTTAGATTGTCAGGCCAGAACGGCCAGTTTTCACGGGGTTAAATCGATTTCTCGATTTAAAGGAACATTTAGGTTTCAATTTCAAAGTGAATCTAGGCATCGTCTCGCAGGCATAACTTTGGGTTAGGCTAGAGACGATAACAAAGAGTTACAAAGAAATTGGGAGCTAAATATTACCAAACGTAAGCGATAACCTCACCACCAACATTCTTTTGGCGTGCTTCTTTATCAGTAAGCAAACCTTCAGAAGTTGAAAGGATAGCAATTCCAAGTCCGTTAAGAACTTTTGGAAGGTCTTCACGTTTTTTGTAGACACGAAGTCCTGGTTTAGAAACACGTTTCAAGTTAGTGATAACTTTTTCACCGTTTGGTCCGTATTTAAGGAATACACGGATGATACCTTGTTTGTCATCTTCGATGATTTCAACGTTTTTTACAAAACCTTCGCGTTTAAGGATTTCAGCAATCCCTTTTTTGATGTTTGATGCAGGTACTTCAAGTACTTCGTGTTTAGCTTGGTTAGCGTTACGAATACGAGTTAGGAAGTCTGCGATTGGGTCAGTCATAACCATTTTGTTTTTCTCCTCTTACTAGTAGTTTGCAAGTTGCACTTGCTAGTTAATACATGATACAAAGAGCGTAACAGCACTAGCAAAAATAGGCAATTTGATGCAGGAGCGATGCTCCAAAGAAAATTGGTCTTTTTTGCAAAAGCTGTAGCTCGTGTTCAAATTGGCAAGCCCAACTGAACCCGGGCTAAACTCTGTGTGAAAAAGATAAACTTTCCTAGAAACTTCAGTTTCTTCGTCAAGTTTCCTATTTTCACTTAGAGTTTTGACGCCCTTGATATCTTAAATTACCAAGATGCTTTTGTTACACCAGGAATTTGTCCTTTGTAAGCTAATTCACGGAAGCAAACACGGCAAAGTTTAAATTTGCGGTAAACTGAATGTGGACGACCACATTTTTCACAACGAGTATAAGCTTGAGTAGAGAACTTCGCTGGACGTTTGTTCTTAGCAATCATTGATTTTTTAGCCATTAGATTTACCTCCTATATTATTTTGCAAAAGGCATTCCAAGGCCTGTAAGCAATGCACGTGACTCTTCGTCAGTGTTAGCAGTTGTTACGATAACGATGTCAAGACCACGAGTTTTGTCAACGTCATCGAAGTTGATTTCTGGGAAGATCAATTGTTCTTTCACACCAAGTGTGTAGTTTCCGCGTCCGTCAAATGATTTTGTTGGAACACCGTGGAAGTCACGTACACGTGGAAGTGAAACTGAAACCAATTTATCCAAGAATTCGTACATACGTTCACCACGAAGGGTAACTTTTGCACCAATCGCAACACCTTCACGAAGACGGAAGCCGGCGATTGATTTTTTAGCTTTAGTGATAAGTGGTTTTTGACCTGAGATAAGTGCCAATTCTTCAGCAGCTTTTTCAAGGCTTTTAGCGTTTGATACAGCTTCACCAACACCCATGTTCAAAACGATCTTATCTACTTTAGGCACAGCCATCACTGATGAGTAGTTGAATTGTTCTGTCAAAGCAGGAACTACTTCATTAAGATATTTTTCTTTTAAACGATTTGCCATTATACTTCTCCTTTCCTTCGTGATTAATCAAGCACTTCGCCTGATTTTTTGTTGTAGCGAACTTTTTTACCGTCTACAAATTTGTAACCAACACGACCAGCTACACCATTTTTGTCCAAAACTTGAACGTTTGATACGTGGATAGCTGCTTCTTTCTCGATGATACCACCTTGAGGAAGCTCGTTAGTTGGACGTTGATGTTTCTTAACGATGTTAACACCTTCAACGATAACTTTGTTTACTTTTGGAAGGGCAGTAAGGACAACAGCTTCTGTTCCCTTATCTTTACCAGCGATTACGCGAACTTTGTCGCCTTTTTTTACAAACATTAGGTTTCTCCTTGATTTTTCTTACGCCCATAAGGGCACCCTGGAGGTAAATCCAGGGGACTAGTTTGTTTCTAAAAATTAAAGTACTTCTGGAGCAAGTGACACGATCTTCATGAAGCCACCTTCACGCAATTCACGTGCAACTGGGCCAAAGATACGTGTTCCGCGAGGAGTTTTGTCTTCACGGATGATAACTGCTGCGTTTTCGTCAAATTTGATGTATGAACCATCAGCACGACGAGCACCTGATTTAGTACGAACGATAACTGCTTTAACAACGTCACCTTTTTTAACCGCACCACCAGGAGTAGCTTGTTTTACAGATGCCACGATAACATCACCGATGTTTGCAAATTTACGTCCTGAACCACCAAGAACTTTGATAGTCAAGATTTCACGAGCACCGCTGTTGTCTGCGACTTTCAAACGAGTTTCTGTTTGAATCATTTCAGTTTTCTCCTTTCAGGTTTGATTAGATGATGACCGCTTCTTCAACAACTTCTACAAGACGGAAACGTTTTGTAGCTGAAAGCGGGCGAGTTTCCATGATACGTACGATATCGCCTTCTTTGGCAACATTGTTTTCATCATGAGCTTTGTATTTTTTAGAGTAGTTAATACGTTTACCATAGACTGGGTGGTTACGTTTTGTTTCAACTACAACTGTGATTGTCTTGTCCATTTTGTCAGATACAACACGTCCAACAAGAACTTTACGATTATTGCGTTCCATTGAAATTTCTCCTTCCCTAGTCTATTATTTCGCTTCAGATTGAACTGTTTTGATACGAGCGATTTGTTTTTTAACTTCTTTCAAGCGAGCTGTTTGTTCCAATTGACCAGTAGCAGCTTGGAAACGAAGTTCAAACAATTCTTTTTTCAATTCGTTTTCGCGCTTCGCGAGTTCTTCTTGAGAAAGACCACGAAGTTCTTTAACAAATTCTTTTACTTCATTAAGTTTCATGCCTTCTCCTTATTCTGCTTCACGTTTTACGAATTTACATTTAACTGGCAATTTGTGGCTAGCAAGACGAAGCGCTTCGCGAGCGATCTCTTCAGATACACCAGCGATTTCGAACATCACTTTACCACGTTTAACTGGTGCTACCCAACCTTCAGGTGCCCCTTTACCAGATCCCATACGCACACCGATAGCTTTAGCAGTGTATGATTTGTGTGGGAAGATTTTAATCCAAACTTTACCACCACGTTTCATGTAACGAGTCATGGCGATACGAGCAGCTTCGATTTGGCGGTTAGTGATCCAGTGGCTAGTTGTAGCTTGAAGACCGTATTCACCGAATGCTACTTCTTTTCCACCTTTTGCTTCACCGCGCATTTTTCCACGGAATTCACGACGGTGTTTAACACGTTTAGGTACTAACATTGGTTATTTACCTCCTTTAGTGTTTTTGCGAGCTGGAAGAACTTCACCACGGTAGATCCATACTTTAACACCAAGTTTACCGTATGTAGTATCTGCTTCTTCCCAAGCGTAATCGATATCTGCACGAAGTGTGTGAAGTGGAACAGTTCCTTCAGAGTATCCTTCAGCACGGGCGATATCTGCACCGTTCAAACGACCTGATACTTGAGTTTTGATTCCTTTAGCTCCAGCACGCATTGCACGTTGGATTGCTTGTTTTTGTGCACGACGGAAAGCAACACGTTGCTCCAATTGACGAGCAATTCCTTCACCTACAAGGTGAGCATCCAAATCAGGTTGTTTGATTTCGATGATGTTGATGTGTACTTGTTTTCCAGTCAATTTGTTAAGTTTCGCACGGAGTGCATCAACGTTAGCACCACCTTTACCGATAACCATACCTGGTTTAGCAGTGTGAAGTGAAACGTTAACTTTGTTTACTGCGCGTTCGATTTCGATAGTTGAAACTGCTGCGTCAGCAAGTTCTTTTTGAACGAATTTACGGATTGCAAGATCTTCATGAAGGTAATCCGCGTATTCTTTTTCAGCATACCATTTGGCATCCCAATCACGGATGATGCCGACACGCATACCAATTGGATGTACTTTTTGACCCACGATTTTACCTCCTTATTTTTCTGCAACAGCTACAGTGATGTGAGCTGTACGTTTGTTGATTGGTGAAGCTGAACCTTTCGCACGTGGACGGAAACGTTTCATAGTTGGTCCTTCGTTTGCGAATGCTTCAGATACTACCAAGTTAGCTTTATCCAAACCAAAGTTGTTTTCAGCGTTAGCTACAGCTGAGTTCAAAACTTTCAAGATGATTTCAGCGGCTTTGTTTGGGGTGAATGTCAAGATTGCGATTGCATCGGCTACGCTTTTACCACGGATGTTATCAAGAACAAGACGTGATTTACGAGGTGAAACACGTACTGTACGAGCCATTGCTTTAGCTGAAGTAATTTCTGCCATTTATGTTCTCCTTATTTTCTACGTGTTTTCTTGTCGTCTGCAGCGTGACCTTTGTAAGTACGAGTTGGTGCAAATTCACCAAGTTTGTGACCTACCATGTCTTCTTGGATGTAAACAGGTACGTGTTTACGTCCGTCATAAACTGCAATAGTGTAACCAATGAAACTTGGGAAGATCGTTGAACGACGTGACCAAGTTTTAATAACTTTTTTCTTTTCGTCGTTAGCTTGAGCTTCAACTTTTTTCATCAAATGCTCATCGACGAAAGGTCCTTTTTTAAGACTGCGTCCCATTTTTATATTTTCTCCTTTAAATGTTGTACCACAGCGGCTTGCGCTCACCTGGAGCGCTACCGAGCTGGCGGATTTACTAGTTGCTTAAGCAACTAGTTTAATATTATTTCTCGTTGCGACGACGAACGATAAGTTTGTCAGATTTCGCTTTCTTGTTACGAGTTTTAAGACCAAGAGCAGGTTTGCCCCATGGAGTAGATGGTGCTTTACGACCAACTGGTGCTTTACCTTCACCACCACCGTGTGGGTGATCGTTAGGGTTCATTACAGAACCACGAACTGTTGGGCGGATACCTTTCCAACGGCTACGTCCTGCTTTACCAAGGTTTACAAGTCCATGTTGTTCGTTTCCGACAACACCAACAGTAGCACGGCAAGTTCCAAGAATCATACGAACTTCACCTGATTGAAGACGAACAAGAACGTATTTACCTTCAGAACCCAATACTTGAGCAGATGCTCCAGCAGCACGTACCAATTCACCACCACGACCTGGTTTCAACTCGATGTTGTGGATCAAAGTACCAACTGGGATGTTAGCAAGTGGAAGAGCGTTTCCGACTTTGATATCTGCTTCTGGACCTGAAACGATACGTTGACCAACTTCAAGACCTTTTGGAGCGATGATGTACGCTTTCACACCGTCAGTGTAGTGTACAAGAGCGATGTTTGCAGAACGGTTTGGATCGTACTCGATTGTTTTAACAACTGCTTCAACGTTGTCTTTGTTACGTTTGAAGTCAACCAAGCGGTAGAAACGTTTGTGTCCACCACCTTGGTGACGAACTGTGATACGACCGTTGTTGTTACGACCAGCCTTGCTCTTCAATGCAACAAGCAATGATTTTTCAGGAGTGCTTGTTGTGATTTCAGCGAAATCCAAAGAAGTCATATTACGGCGACCGTTTGTTGTTGGTTTATAAACACGAATTCCCACGATATTTCCTCCTTAGATTATTCAGCTTCAGCAGCAAACAACTCGATTGCTTTAGAATCAGCTGTAAGTGTGATGATAGCTTTTTTAGTTTTGTTAGTAAAACCAGTGTAACGTCCAACACGTTTAGCTTTTGGTTTTACGTTGATTGTGTTAACATTTGCAACTTTAACACCTTCGAAAGCAGCTTCAACAGCTTGCTTGATCAAAAGTTTGTGTGCACGAGTGTCAACTTCAAATACATATTTCCCTGCTTCAAGTTGAGCCATTGAGCTTTCAGTGATAACAGGTTTTTTGATAACATCATACAAATTCATTATGCAAGAACCTCCTCGATTTTAGAGATAGCTGCTTGAGTAACAAGAAGTTTGTCACTATTTGCGATGTCAAGAACACTTGCAGTTGTAGCAGTCGCAACTTTCACGTTTGGAAGGTTACGAGCTGAAAGAGCTGCGAATTCGTTTCCTTCTTCAAGAACAACAAGGACTTTAGAATCGATGCTCAAAGCTGCAAGAACTTTTGCAAATTCAGCAGTTTTTGGAGCTGTAAATTCAAGAGAATCAACGGCTACAAATTTGTTTTCAGCAACTTTTTCTGAGTAAACAGATTTAAGCGCAAGGCGACGAACTTTTTGAGGAAGTTTGTACGCATAGCTACGTGGAGTTGGTCCGAAGACGATTCCACCACCACGCCATTGTGGAGAGCGGATAGAACCTTGACGAGCACGTCCAGTTCCTTTTTGACGCCATGGTTTGCGTCCGCCACCTGAAACAGCTGAGCGGTTTTTAACTGCGTGAGTTCCTTGACGAAGGCTAGCACGTTGGCTGATAATCACATCAAACACAACTGATTCATTTGGTTCGATACCAAAGATTGCATCGTTAAGAACAACTTCGCCAGCTTGTTTACCAGTTTGGTCGAATAATGTTACATTTGCCATTTTGACTGTATTCCCCTTTCCTTATTATTTACCAGCTTTAACTGCTGACTTGATAGTGATAAGAGATTTCTTAGCACCTGGTACGTTACCTTTGATAAGGATAACGTTCTTTTCTGGAACAACTTGTACAACTTCAAGGTTTTGAATTGTTACGCGGTCACCACCCATACGTCCGGCAAGGTTTTTACCTTTGAATACGCGGTTAGGTGCAACAGGTCCCATAGAACCTGGACGACGGTGGTAACGAGAACCGTGAGCCATTGGTCCACGTGATTGTCCGTGGCGTTTGATAACACCTTGGAAACCTTTACCTTTAGAAGTACCAGTTACGTCAACAACGTCTCCAGCTGCGAATGTTTCAACTGTGATTTCAGCACCAACTTCCAAGCCTTCAACGTTTTTGAATTCACGAATGAAGCGCTTAGGAGCCGTGTTAGCTTTCGCTACATGTCCTTTAGCAGGTTTGTTGCTCAATACTTCGCGTTTGTCATCAAAACCAACTTGGATAGCGTTGTATCCGTCTGTTTCAACAGTTTTAACTTGAAGAACAACGTTTGGAGTTGCTTCAATAACTGTTACAGGGATCAATTCGCCAGCTTCAGTGAAGATTTGAGTCATTCCCACTTTTTTCCCTAAGATTCCTTTTGTCATGAGAAAATAGTTCCTTTTCTATATTTTTTATTCAAAAAGTTTTTAACGAGCGTTTTTTATGCTCAAGTCTAAGATATAAAGGGCGTCAAACTCAAAGTGAAAATAGGAAACTGACGCAGTGTCTAGCAGACACTAGGAAGTTTATCTTTTTCACACCGAGTTTAGCCCGTGTTCAATTAGATTGAAACACCAGCATCTGCTCTTTTATATTTTAGATTAAAGTTTGATTTCTACGTTTACACCACTTGGAAGATCCAATTTCATCAACGCATCAACTGTTTTTTGAGTTGGGTTAACGATATCGATCAAACGTTTGTGTGTACGCATTTCAAATTGTTCGCGAGAGTCTTTGTATTTGTGAGTCGCACGAATGATTGTGTAGAGGCTACGTTCAGTTGGAAGTGGGATTGGACCCGCAACTTGTGCACCTGTACGAGTAGCTGATTCTACGATTTTTGCAGCCGCTGTGTCAAGCGTACGGTGTTCGTAAGCTTTCAAACGGATACGGATTTTTTTGTTTGCCATCTTTTTCTCCTTTTCGTCTATTTAAGATAATAGGCTAGCTCCACAAGAAAACCGACGCGGTGTTGCGTGGCAATGCAACCGAGCGTGTCGCAACCTCTTGCATCAAAGCTAAGGCTGTAATTTACAGCACCATAATAGAATAACACAAAGCCCCTGCGATTGCAAGCGATTTGTTAGGTTTTTTTCGTTTTTATGGGATGAAAATGTTTTCCTACTTTTTCTTTCTAAAATTAGGGATTTTCTTCTATATTCTATATAAGTTGAGTTCTCTTGACATCAATTTTACCTTCTGATTGGTCCACTAGAATGTCCGCCTTTGACTCAGTTTCTTTATAGTATAGCAGATACTGCTCCCGTCTCATCTGATGGCTAGCCAATATAAAGGATGCATCGCGATTTCTCACAGTCGTATCTCGAGCTAGACGCCGCTTTAATTCGGTCTCCTCATCCGTGTAGAAACAAATGGTTTTGTCAAGGAGTTCTTTGGGTAAAAAGCCCACAGACATCCCTTCGACAATCAAAATCGGTTTTGCTCCAGACAAGACCTCACTAGCCTTCCAAGGTTCTTCAATTGTTAAGACATCCATACCCGCTTGTAAGGCGAGGATATCTCTTTGCAAACTCGCCAGTTCATGCGCCACTGGCAGACAGGCTGTCACCTTTTGATTTGGCGCGTCCTTGGGTACTACCAGATGGCGTCCTGAGGTGATATAAGGATCTGTTTCTAGCAAATTTACTGTAGTAGAATCTAAAGCTTGGTACAATTCCTGTGCAAAGGTTGATTTTCCTGAAGCCCCATGACCGTATATTCCCAGTGTCTTGACTTTTCCCGTTTCTATTTCTGAGACAAACTGGTCTATTAAGTCTTTTCTCTTCATTCTCTCTTCACCTGTTCATAACTTTCTTTTCCGTCATTAAGCTTATCCCAAATCACTACTTGCCCACTTTTGAAAGATTTTTGCACATCGATGATGCGTTGATTGGAAGAACCTCGAAACTGGAGCATGAGATTTCTCTTAGTTCGGTCATATCTTCCATCAACAAGAATGTCAATCAGCGACAAGAGTTCCAATTTATCTGGAGTTTCCAACATCATTTCTTCCCATGTATAACCCGTCCAGGACCAGATATCTTTATCTGGCAATTCCTTCCGAATCCGCTTAACGAGTGGCAAGAGAATACCAGTATTGAGAAAAGGTTCCCCTCCCAGCAAGGTCAATCCTTGAACATAGGGCTGGGCAAGGTCTGCCATGATCTGTTCTTCTAATTCTGCTGTATAGGGAATGCCAGCATTAAAAGACCAAGTCGCAACATTATAACATCCCTCGCAGTGAAACATGCAACCTGATACATAGAGGGAATTCCGCACACCTTCTCCATCCACAAAGTTAAAAGCCTTGTAGTCAATGATACGCCCTTGACTGAGTTCCTCGCTTTTCCATTCTTGTGGTTTTGGATTATTCATTCGCTACCTCTATCCAATAACGCTCGACTCCATTACGAACATCCTCAAGAATTCCTCCATTTGCTAGAATGACTGCTCTGCTAGCAGGATTATTCACGCTACAGGTCACAAGAGTTCTCTTGATGTTCTTTTCCTTAGCAACTTGCAAGCCCTGACGTAGAGTTTCCTTAGCATAACTTTTGCCTCTTTCTGATGGACGAATGGAGTATCCAATGTGACCAGCATAATTCAATAAACCCTCATTCAATCTCAATCGCAGATTCAAAAATCCTAGAGCACGACCTACATCATCAAATGATACAAATTGAATAGAAGGAACATGATTTTCAGGCAAGTTTATTCCCATTTCTTTTTGCATATTTGTTTCCAACCATTCTTCATACACAAAGTTCTCTGTATCCCAGAAACCACCGTCGTGAGGCGACTGATATTTTTCAAACTCTGCCATCATCTCTAAAACTGTTTCTTTATCTGCTAATCTTGGTCTGCGTAATTCCATCCTTACCTCCCACTAAGAGAAAAGCGAGAGCTGACTCTCACTTTTATTTCTTCTTATTCTTATTTAAAAATTGTTCTCTGAGGTTGAGCAAGCGTTCTTTTTTACCAGCTCCACCTTTAGAGTGTTTCTCGTGATAACGGGTCACTTGTGCACGCCCCTTATCGTCTAATTGATATTTTCCCATTTCACTTCTTTCTAATTTGTTACTTGATGCCCAGCTATTTTAATCGTTGAACCATTCATATGTTTGACACGCGCTGCGATTTCCTTGTGACGTCCATTAACCATCGGACGCGCTTGAGGATTGCCTAAATAGCCACAAGTCCGTTTAACAACGTCTACTGTTTTAGGGTCGCTATTTCCACAGTTTGGACAAGCAAATCCTCTCTCAGTTGGTTCAAAATCCCCTTCAAAGTCACACTTGTAGCAACGGTCAATTGGAGTATTGGTTCCCAAATATCCCACACGATCATAAGCGTAATCCCAGACAGCTTCCAAGGCTTTAGGATTTTGCTGAAGGACTGGATACTCGCAATAATGGATGAAACCACCTGACGCACCTGCTTCTGGATATACTTTCTCAAAGTCTAATTTTTCAAACGGTGTTGGATTTTTACGAACATCGTAGTGGAAAGAGTTGGTGTAGTATTCCTTATCTGTAATATCAGGAATAGACCCAAACTTCTCTGTATCTAGTCGGCAAAAACGGTCTGTCAAACTTTCGGACGGTGTTGAGTAGATAGAGAAATGGTAGCCATATTGGTCAGACCACTCTTCTACACGGCGTTTCATATCTCGAATAATGTCTAGCGTGAATTCCTTAGCATCTGGATTACTTTCCCAGCTGTTACCAAAGAAAACTGTCGCTACTTCATACAAGCCGATATAGCCCAGCGAAACTGTTGCTCGACGATTCTTAAAGAGCTGGTCAACACTTTCTTCTTTACTTAGACGATGTCCAAAAGCACCGTATTGGTAGAGGATTGGTGCGTTAGCTGGTGTAGCTTCCTTGGTCCGTTCGACACGATAAACCAGAGCATCTTCTGCAATGTTCATCCGCTCGTTGAAGATTTCCCAGAACTTATTCATGTCGCCCTCAGACTCAAGAGCAATACGAGGCAGGTTAACTGTCACAACACCCAGGTTCATACGACCTGAATTGACTTCTACACCATTCTCATCCTTCCATCCTTGAAGGAACGAACGGCAACCCATAGGCACCTTAAAAGAACCCGTCAAGTCAACAATCTTATCGTAAGACAAGACGTCTGGGTACATCCGCTTGGTTGCACACTCAAGAGCCAACTGCTTAATGTCGTAGTTGGGAGTCCCTTCTTCTAAGTTAAGGCCTCTTTTAAGCGTAAAGATGAGCTTAGGGAAGATGGCTGTACGATGCTCCGAACCCAGACCCTTTATACGAATACTCAAAATAGCTTTTTGAATTTCCCGTTCAAAACGATTGGTTCCTAGACCAAAACCTAGTGAAGTAAAAGGTGTTTGTCCATTTGAGGTGAAGAGAGTATTGATTTCATATTCGAGAGATTGCATGGCATCATAGATGTCCTTTTGCGTTTTCTTCCAAGCGTAATCTTCCCGTTTTTCAGGCAAAACCCACTCTTCTGCATCTTTGAGATGTTTTTGGTAATTCTTCTCTGCATAAGGCGCCAAAACTTCATCAATACGGTCAGCTGAACAGCCTCCATACTGGCTAGAAGCAACGTTGGCGATGATTTGGGAAATCTGAGCTGTCGCAGTCTGGATAGACTTAGGACTTTCTACCTCTGCATTTCCAATCTTAAAACCATTTTCCAACATACCCTTGAAATCAATCAAACAGCAGTTGGTCATAGGTGTATAGGGACTGTAGTCCAAATCGTGATAGTGGATATCCCCTTTTTGGTGGGCATTGGCTACGTGCTTAGGAAGCATTTGCAGTCCGATTGATTTCCCAACAATACCCGCTGTCAAATCACGCTGAGTGTTAAAGACATCACTGTCTTTATTAGCATTTTCATTGACAACTGCCTGGTCTTTGTTGAGAAGTTTATGGATGCTAAAGTTGATATCCGTCGCTTTTGAGCGCTCAAAATCCCTCTGCGTCCGATAAGTAATATACTCCTCAGCCAGCGCATATTCTTTGGCTTCAAGGAGTTCATGTTCTACGATATTTTGAATTTCATAAATCTTAACTCCCTGCGGAAAGCGACTATGAATTTCTGTGACAATTCGCTCAGTCAGAGCATTGAGGCGTTTTTCGACTAAGGGTGTCACATCCATAACCTTGTCTGCCGCCTTGTGGAGAGCCTTGTCAATCTTGTCCACATCAAATACAACACGTCTCCCATCTCGTTTCTCGACGAAGAGAGTTGGCAAAATTGTAATTTTTTCTTCTAGTGCAATCATATGCATGCTCTTTTCTAAAATGTTCTTTCTAAAAAGTATTATACCACTCTAAAAAGAAAAATCAATATCTTGTGTCAAAAATCCTAAAATTTTAAAAAATACACAAGATATTGATTTGGTTATTTAATTTTATAGACTTTAAACTCTGAGTAATCAGTCTTTACTTGTTGATAATTTTCTTTTAAGAGTGTCTCCGCCTCAGACCAGAGATCCACCTTGTCGTTTACCACAATCACCTTAGGTTGGTTTTCTTTCAAATCATTGATTAAACTAGTTTTATTCTCTTCTGTACTCGTGTAAAGAAGAGGTGATGGGAACATGGATCCAGCCAATCGCTGGCTTTCTTTATAGATCTGAACATGTGAATCCCAAATATAAATTTGATCTCCCTCACTCGTCTCTTGTTTGACTCTGTCTACTACTTGATGTTGTTCTCTATAAGAAGCTGGATGCAAGACAAAACGAGCCACAAAAGGAATAGCAATCAGATAAACCACCACTAGGATCGGTAGGTAGAGATTTCCCTTCATGAATTTTTTCCATAAAGTTGGAACCTCTTCTCTTCTCCGACGACGAGCTCCTCTAGCTGAATGTTTCCCACGAATACTGGTCATCAGAAGAAGGAGTAAAAATGGAAGGATTAGAATCAAACGCGAACCGTGAAGAGGTTCTTGAGAAAAAAGCAACAAGGCTAGTACAAATAAGAAAGTGAAACTAGCAGGCACTGAAATAACATATAATCTTGATGCCTTTGATTGGAACAAGCCTAGAAAAACAAGGAAGAGAGCTCCTAAACCAAAGGTCAACAAACCATAGAATACAACATTATCCATTAGTTGGGGATTGGTAAAGACCTGAAGGGAATCAATCGGATATAAAAGACTTCCTAGAGCTTCTCCAAAACCACCTGAAGCAAGGACATAGTAGCCTACTGGGTAAAAGATGAGAGAAAAGCCAAGTGCTGCTGCAAAAAACTGATAAACTCCATGGACAAGGCGGCCATGCCCAACATTAAAGGCAAATAAACCAATCGTTACTACTGCAATAAAGAGAAGACTTGTAAGAGGCTCTATGAAAAATGATAGAGCCAAGAAAATTCCCAGACGTAGAAACCCCTTGTCATGGTTAGGATTTGATAGATAAGCTGCTATGAATGAAAATCCTGCAAACAGGAATGGCAGAGCTAAAATCGTAGCATATCCTCCTCCAAAACCGAGACCGGATACCAAAATATAAAATATGGTTAGGAGTTGCTTGGCTTGTTCCCTTTGTCCCGTCAGATAGTCAGTTGAAGAAAAGAGAAAATAACCTCCTCCTAAGAGGACTAGCCATTCTACCAAGGCAAAAAGGATGCCTCCTTGGGTAATGTAAAGTAGCAAGTAATAAAGAAGACCATGACTAGCATAATAGCTACTGTAGAGCTGTCCTCCCTGATGTAAAGCCCACCCTATATACAAATCCTGCGCCTGAGAGGGACTTACCATATCTAAAAGTAAAGGAACCACCACAGAAAACATCGTCGCAACCATACTTCCAATGACGAGTCTGAAAAACGGGAAAGCTACCTGTTCTTCTTTTTCCACATGAGATTCAAGATTCCTATCCAGTCTATTTTCAATTTCATTACTCTGTATCGTTTCGGATACTTCTTCGATTCTGCCATATACAGCCATATCGTTTCTCCTATTCAATTTATCTGTCTTAGTATATCAAAAAGACCTAAAATTGTCAGCTTGCGATGGCTGTTTGAGCGATTTTTTGCATAGTTTCACAAAAGTTTCAATTTCCCGAAATCGGTGTAAATGCGTCTGTTTAAATGACATGATATAATCCAATTCTTTCTGAGTCAGCATCGCTCCTCCTATATCTTCTTATTCGTAAAATGCAAGAAAAATAGGACTGGTTTGTGTCCTAAGTCCTAGATTTCTTATAAGATTGGGGCAAATAACTGGGCAATTTCCTTAATCAATTTTTGATACCAGCTATTTTTTATCGTATGAGGGAAAATTTCTTGCGATACTGAAAAAATCTCCTGAAAATCTTTTTGAATCTCTGTGATTGATTTTGTTTTATATAGCAAGACTGCATTTTCATAGTGGTGAAGCAAACTTCTATAATCTAAGTTAATGGTCCCGACTGCAGCAAAATCCTTATCCACTACAATTTGTTTACTATGGATAAAGCCTGGACTATACTCAAAAATCCTGACTCCTGCTGACAACAAATCCGGATAGGCCCCTCTTGTAATGAGTTGGATTAATTTTTTATCCGGAATGAAAGGGGTCACGATGCGGATGTCAACACCCCTCATGGCTGCATTTTTAATACTCTCTGTTAAGTCATAGTCAATAATCAAATAGGGTGTTGTGATATAGACTGAATCAGTAGCCTGATTAATCAAACTTTGATAAACTTTTTTCCCTACCTGAGTACGGAAGATGGGCTTGGGTCCACTACCGTAAGGAATGCAGAGCCCTTGGCTAGAACAAGGCTGGTTTTCCAAGTGATACTGGTCAAAATCACTGATTTCCCCACGATTGATGTACCAAGTCATCAAAAAGAGACGGGTTAGCGCCTTGACACCAGGACCATCTATGCGAATTCCACTGTCCTTCCAGTAGCCAAAGCGTTCTACATGATTGATGTACTCATCGGCTAAGTTAATCCCTCCTGTATAAGCTACCTGACCATCTATGACAAGGATTTTACGATGATCCCGGTTATTATAAGCTACCGTCAAACGAGGAATCACCTTGTTAAACTTATGGGCTTCAATTCCTCGACTACGAAGCTGAACAGTATAGTCTCCAGGCAAAGTCGCCATACAGCCGATATCATCATAGAGCATCTTGATCTCTACACCCTGAGCTACCTTTTGCTCTAGTATATCTAGTATGCTATTCCACATCAGACCTTCTTCGACAATATAGTACTCTAAAAAGATAAATTTCTCAGCTTTCTTGAGGTCTTCCAACATATGTTGCCACATGCTTTCACCCGAAGAAAAGAATTGTGAATCTGTTCGATCATATACATCGGCATTGCTATCCATACTTAGCAAAGATTTGATAACTCCGTAAGCTGCCTTATCATCTTCCTTCAATTTCTGGCGGAGAGCTTTACTGTTATCCTCCCGAAAATGCATGGAACCAAGTTTATCCAACTGCTTGATTTCTTTTTTGGACAATCGCCTTTCACCAAACATCAGATAGAGCAAGGGCCCGATGACAGGAACAAAAGTCACCACTAACCACATCACTTTACTATCAGGCGCCATTGAGCGATTGACAATCGCTACGATAGTCGCCATACTCATAAAAATTAAGACAATTACCCATAGAATAGGAGCAATACGCCCTAAGTAAAGAAAGAGACCAAAAACAAGAGAAAGTTCAAGTAGCATAATCGAAAGACTAAAGCCATACTTGGACATCAATAATTGAAATTTTCTATATTTCATATCCCCTCCTTGATATTTTGATACTCAATGAAAAGCAAAGAGCAAACTAGTAAGCTAGTCGCAGGTTGCTCAAAACAGTGTTTTGAGGTTGCAGATGGAAGCTGACGTGGTTTGAAGAGATTTTCGAAGAGTATGAATGCTAAAAACAGGTAATTAATACTAGTATAACGCAGGTATTCGGTAGAAGGCAAGTATTTATAATCATTTTTCTGAGTAAAAGCAAAAGAGACTGACAAAACCAGTCTCTTTCTAGTCTATTTTGATAAAACAATGCGATCAGACGCTTCTCTATCCATATCGTCAATAATCATCTGATTTCCATTGATTGCATAAATCTTGGCATCATCCCCAATAATCATGCGTTGATTGGCGGCATCGAAGCTAACCTGCTTGATTTCTTGATCTCCGTCAGTTTCTACCTGTGTCCATGTACCAGTTGTTCCAGTTACCACTAAAGTGATACGGTCTCCTTCGTCCTGACCAGTATAAGTTCCATCAATATTAGTTGGTTGAGCCTCAGGCGCATTTTGTGAAGAACTTGTTGCTGCCTGGTTGCTATTTTCTGTAGAAGATGAAGCAGCAGGTTGTGATTGCTGAGTTTGTTGTGTTTGCGATTGAGTTGCTGGTTGTTGAACTTGTTGAGCTCTTTGTGAACAAGCTACTAAGAGACTAAGACTTGCTATAGAAGCAAGAGAAAGTGTGAATCTTTTTAATTTCATGATGAATTTCCTTTCTGCTACCAATTTACAGAAGTTTTTCCTTCTAACTAGTAGTTTCCCTAGTATAACAAGTTCAAAAAAGGAGGTCAATTTATCTGCTCATGCCCCAGTAGATAGCCCCGTACTTCTGAGATAAAATAGAGAGACCCTGTAACGAACAACAAGTCCCGGGCATCTGCCCTTGCTTCAAAATCGCTAATAAATTCTCGATAAGAAGGAACTATATCGTAACCTGTTACATCTGTTTCATCCAAAGAACCTTGATAGTCAAAGCCCGTCACCTTGAGTTCCACCTGAGGCAATTTTTCAGTCAGATAAGCCAACATCCCTTGATAATCCTTCCGTTTCAAGGCTCCAAATAGGATTTGAGGACGATAACCTTCCTGCTCTTTTTCTTTAATAAACTCAACCAAGCGAGTCAAGGCAGGGAGGTTATGAGCACCGTCCAAGTAAATCTGAGGGCAAATACGCTCCAAACGCCCAGCCCAATGGGTCTGCTCCAAAGCCTGTCTTACAACCTGCTCATCAACAACTTCCTTTCCTTCCCTCATAAAGAGAAGAAACGTTTGTAGCGCCAAGGCCGCATTTTCCTGCTGATAAGCTCCTTCTAAACCTATTTTCAACTGTGAAAGGTTAGCCAAAGAGCTTGAAAAATTCCCATTCAGCGTTGAAAAATCCTGACCTGCCTGATAAAGGTCAACAGCTAAAGAGTCTGCTTTTTTCTGACAAACAAGCCTAGCTTCTGAAGGCAATTTCGCAATCACTGCCTTTTTACCAGCCTTGAAAATACCAGCTTTCTGCTCTGCAATTGCTGCTATACTGTCACCCAGAGTCTCCTGATGGTCAAGTCCGATGGAAGTGATGACAGCAATCTCTCCAGTTACCACATTAGTCGTGTCAAGTAAGCCACCAATTCCCACTTCTAGTAAAACCAAATCCACCTCTTGCTCTCTAAAATAAAGAAAAGCAATCAAGGTCAGCAATTCAAAAAAGGACAACTGATCATGGGTTTGCAGAAGCGTTTTCTCCATCTCCTTGACCTGATTAGCCAAACGGATAAAGTCTGCGTCTGCTATAGGTTGTCCATTAATGCAGATTCGATCATTAATAGAGACGATATGAGGGGAGGTAAAGGTCGCAACTTTTTTGCCATGCCCCATAAATAACTCCCTCATAAAAGCAATGGTAGAACCTTTTCCATTAGTCCCTGTCACATGGATAATAGGGTAAGACTTCTCGGGATTCCCCAGCAAATCCACCGCTTGTTGCATTCGGCTCAAACCTGATCGAAAATTCAAACCAATCCGACTATAGAGCCATTCTTCTACTTCAAACATATACATCTCCTTAATTACAGGTTCAATCAACTGCCTCAATAAAGTCTCATAACTAACAAAAACGAGGCCAGGATTTTCGTCCCGACCTCTCACTTAGTTAGCTAATAGCTAGCTACTATGAAGTTAACGTGGGGTAAAACATCCACTGAATGTGCCTGCGTTTCTAATTTCTAGCACAGGGCTAAACACGTCCACTGGATGTTTCAACTCTTCTAATTTCTAGGAGTTGGGGTAAAAATATCCCCCAAACTTACTGACGGTTTTTATTTTTAGCGTCAGGGTAAAAATGTTCACTGAACACACCAGTTCTCTCTTATTTTAAGGAATTGGGCTAAAAACATCCACTGGATGTTCCAACTTTTCCAATTTCTAGGAGTTGGGCTGATACAGTCTCCCAGACTGTATCACTCCTCCATAAAGCTGTTGAAGACTTCTTCAATCATGTTCCATTCGTCTTCTGAGTCTTCTGGGATTGGTTGCAATTCACCTTCTGTTCCATCTTCGTTTTCGATGAATGAGTAAGCTTGGATTTCAACTTGTCCGTCTTCGTCTTCTTCTGCGTTAACTGGTACTAGAAGAACATAGTTTTTACCAAATTCTTCTTTTCCGTCAATAGTCAAAAGGATTTCAAACAAGGTTTCATTTCCTTGCTCATCTACTAGTGTGATTAGTTCACGTTCTTCGTGGTCGTGGTTATGATCGTGTGACATAGCCTCTCCTTTATATTAAAATTTTCTATCTAAATAATTTTGTAAAATCAGCTGAGCTGCTAACTTATCAATGACTTTCTTGCGTTTATTGCGACTGATATCTGCTTGTTCAATCAACATGCGCTCCGCAGCAACTGTTGTCAAGCGTTCATCTTGATAGTCTACTGGTAAATCAAAAAGCTCTTCTAGCTTTGCTCCGTATGCTTGACTAGCTTCCACGCGCGGTCCGCTTGTATTGTTCATGTTTTTAGGTAAGCCCACTACAAATCGTTCCACCTTGTAAGCATCAACCAACTCCTTAACGCGGTCAAAACCAAATTGGCCTTGCTCCTCATTGATTTGGATGATTTCAAGCCCTTGAGCTGTAAAACCGAGTGGATCGCTAATAGCCACCCCTACCGTTTTTGAACCGACGTCCAATCCCATAATTCTCATAGGTTACAGATCGACTCCTTGTCCTTTAAGGTAGTAGCGGACCAATTCCTCAACGATTTCATCTCGCTCATATTTACGGATTTGATTTCGTGCATTATTATAACGAGGAACGTAGGCAGGATCTCCACTCAATACGTAACCAACGATTTGGTTAATCGGATTGTAGCCCTTATCGTTCAACGAAACATAGACATCAGTCAAAGTTTCGCTAATTTCTTTTTTATTGGAATCGTCCAATTTAAAACGTACTGTTTCTTCAGTAAATCCCATTCTAACACCCTCTTTCCTTAGAATAGTACCATTATAGCATAATTCCTTACCTTCTACAATTCAGGCAGTCTATTTATTTGGATTTTCTACTGTTCTGTCGCGCCATTTGCCAATCTGTCTGAAATATATTTGCTCGGTTCATTCTTCAAAAGATTTTCTAAGCCAATGTTCTTCAGATATTCTAACTGAGAAGCCTTCTTGACATCCAGAACTTGAAAATCATAACTAGTCGTTGTTTGAAGTTCCGTTGCGCTCGACAGTTTTGTTTCAAGCTTAAAGCCTGCTAATTTACGAGCTTCTATGATAGACTCATCCTTCTCCTCCGCCTCGAGAAGAGCTTTTTGAGTTTCTTCCACTCCATGTTGATCGATATAAGTCTTCAACTCATCTGAGACTGGACGTTTTTGTTGAATCGTTAAGCTCAAAAAAGTCTTGTCCTTGTATGTAATGGTTTGGGTTTGCTGGCTGCCATCATCTGACTTGGGCAAGACCAAAGTCTTGGTGACAACTGTATTCTTCTCGGCATTTTCAATAACTGGCAATGCCGACTGAAGCGTATCCTTTTCTGTTTTTGTAGCTGGTCCAGTTTCTTTTTTCTGTCCGCAACCAACTAGGACAAAAAGGAAAGCTAGACTAACAAGAACTATTTTTTTCATTTCTTTCTTCTTTCTTCTTTCTTTTTTAAATTAAAATAAGACTGGGAGTTGCTCCCAGCCTTGATGTTTATAGAGCTGCACGCAAACGTGCTTCTGCATTTTCTACATTACGGACAGAGCGTGGTAGGAAGGCACGAATATCATCTTCCTTATAGCCAACTTGCAGGCGTTTTTCATCTACAAGGATTGGGCTCTTTAAAATTCTCGGCGTTTCCATAATCAGATTGAGGACCTCATTAACGCTCAAATCTTCAATATCCACTCCAAGGGCTTTAGCATAGCGATTTTTAGACGAAACGATGCTGGCTATTCCGTTATCTGTTTTGGTTAGAATATCCAGTAATTCTTCTCGCGTAATTCCTTCTTTACCAAGGTTTTGTTCTTTATAACTTAACTGGTGGGCATTGAGCCAGGTTTTTGCTTTTTTACAGCTAGTACAACTTGAGACTGTATAAATTTTAATCATGTACCTACCCCTTTCGCTACATGTTACTATCAGTTTAGTCTATTATACCATAAAAAACATCCGACTTGCGACCTATTTTTAAATTTTTTTGACTTTTTTCGTCATTTTCGTACTTTTTTCTTGACAAAATGAAATTTACAGCCATTCGTTATATTTTTTGATATAGATTTTTTTCACAATTGTCACGCTAATCATGTACAAAATGATGATGAAAATCAAAAAGATGAAATAAATCGGTTTCAAAGGAGTTAGATGAAGAAGGCTAGCTAGTGGACTATAGGGAAGGAAGGTCACAAAGGCTGCAGCCAATAAAGTTGTCACAAGGACTAGCCAAGCTGGACGACTTTGTAAAAAGGGAATTTTGGCTGAACGCAGCATATGGATAACCATGGTCTGTGACCACATGGACTCGATAAACCAACCTGTCTGAAACAAGACAATAAATCCTACGGCAGACTCCGCTCCATGGACATAGGCTTGACCTGTTGTCATGGGTACAATGATAAAATAGAGAAAAATAAAGGTCAAAATATCAAAGGCAGAAGAGATAGGTCCCATCCAAACCATGAAACGCGTGATGGACTTGGCTTCCCAAGTATGCGGATTTCTCAAAAAATCTTTATCCACCTTGTCAAAAGGCAAGGCAATACAAGACAAATCATAGACTAGATTTAGGATAATCAAATGGACTGGTGCCATTGGTAAAAATGGCAAAAAGATTCCAGAGACCAATAGGGATAAGATATTTCCAAAATTAGAACTCACTGTCATTTTGATATATTTAGTCATATTGGCATAGACCTTACGCCCTTCAACAAGTCCTTTTTCAAGCACCATGAGATCCTTATCAAGTAGGATAACATCAGCCGTTTCTTTGGCAATATCTACTGCTGTATCAACAGAAATCCCCACATCTGCAACTTTCATAGAAGGAGCATCATTGATCCCATCTCCCATATAGCCAACAGCATGACCATTAGCCTTAAATTGCAAAATAATCCTCGCTTTTTGATCAGGAGAAAGTTTGGCAAAGACTGTTACCTCCTCTACGGCTTGGGCCAATGCTTGATCACTCATCTGATCAATTTCAGATCCTAACAGCATCTGATTGATATCCAAACCAACCTTTTCACAGACTGCTTGGGTAACTTTTTCATTGTCTCCCGTCAAAATCTTTGTTTGAACCCCATGTTCTAACAGCGCCTTAATTGCTGGTGCTGCAGATGGTTTAGGAGGATCTAGGAAGGCTAAATAACCAGTTAGAATCATATCTCCTTCGTCATCAACTGTATAGGCATGACCTTCCCTCAAACCTGACTTATAGGCCACTCCCAAGACACGCAAACCTTGTTGATTTAGCTGTCTGACTTCTGATAAGATTTCTTCTCTAATAGCATCCGTCAAGGGAGTAATCATTCCATGATATTCCGCATAACTGGAAATCGTCAACATTTCCTCAAGGGCTCCCTTAGTTACCAAACTAACCGTTTCGTGTTCATCCTTAACGATAACACTCATCCGTCTACGTTCAAAATCAAAAGGAAGCTCATCTATTTTTTGAAAGGTTTGAGCCAAATTTTGCAAGAGGGCGTGTTCTTTTGCTTCCTTTTCAGTCCGCTTGATGATAGCTCTGTCCATCAAATTTTTCAAGCCAGTTTGAAAATAAGAGTTGAGATAAGCTCGTCTCAAGACGGTCAAATCCAAGCGTCCGTGAATGTCCAAGGGATATTCTAGAACGATTTCATCTTGGGTTAGAGTTCCTGTCTTATCTGTACACAAAATATCAATCGCCCCTAAGTCCTGTATGGCATTGAGTTTCTTGATAACCACTTTTTCCTTGGCCATGATAATAGAACCTTTTGCTAGACTGGCAGTGATGATCATAGGAAGCATCTCAGGTGTAAGCCCGACACCCACGCTCAAAGCAAATACGCCAGCTTCCAGCCAGTCACCATCTGTTAAACCATTGGACAAGAAAACGATGGGCACCATGACCAACATCAAGCGGATCAAGAGCCACGAAATACTATTCATCTCCCGTTCAAACGAAGTAGGCTCATCATAGGTGTTTAGAGTCTGCTCAATGGCTCCCATCATGGTAGCATCACCAACCGCCAAAACCACAGCCTTGGCACTACCAGATAAGACATTGGTTCCCATAAAGGCGAGCGCTTCTGCTTCTAGCAGACTATCAGATTGTTGAACTGTTGCCTTGGTCAAGGCTAATTTTTCAACCGATTCACTTTCACCTGTCAAGCCCGACTGTTGTACAAAGAAATCGCGCGACTCAAATAAAAGAAGATCTGCTGGAATCATGTCTCCAGCGCTTAATTTAACCACGTCACCCACTACCAAATCATCGATAGGTACTTCTTGAATTTCTCCTTGACGAATGACAGTCGCTGTGTTGACAATCATTTTTGATAGATTGGTCGCAGCCTTATCACTACGGAGTTCTTGGACAAAGCGTATGCCACCAGAAATGAGGACTAGGACAACGATGATAATAGAAGTCGTCGGATCCTCTTGACCTGGTTTTGCCAACCAGACATTGGTCACCAAGGAAATCACGGCGATGACCAGTAAGATGATCGTAAAAGGATTGATAATGGATTCGTAAATCTTTTTAAGGATACTGTCTTCTTGACCCTTTGTGATGGTATTTTCGCCATATAGGTCACGATTTTTCTCCACCTGCTCCTCAGTCAAGCCTGTTAGACTTGTCTTATAAAAAGATAGAGTTTCGTTTAAAGCTGTATGAATAGCTGTTGCTAATCTTTCTTTTGTAGTTTTCATTGGTTTCTCCTATCTGTATGAATGATGTGTTTCATACACAGAGACCAATCACTTTATAAGGGCAGAACGACACAAATCAGCGATTGGCTGTGTATGTGCGGTTCCGGATGGTCGTCAATTTGCATCTTCTATCTCCTTTCTTTGTTTTAAACAGTAGAAAATCCCACCATAAAATGGCAGGATTAAAAAACTAATTATCTGTTTTTCGTTCAAGCTTTAACTCCATAGGGCAATGTAATGAGCTTAGTCTTGGCCTTCGCGACCAAAACTGTTGACCAACGAGTAGTGTCTCCACTGCTTTGCGGTAGTCATCCGTATCCCTATGGTAGCCTCACCTACCGTTTTCGTCTTTCAGTATAAACCTTTAAATTTTAAAAGTCAATCATTTGAATTGTTTGACTCTTAAATGACTATCAACTCTTTTGGAGCTAGGGTCAATAATTCACAACCTGTCTCTGTAATCAGAATATCATCCTCGATACGAACGCCATATTTGCCTTCGATATAGATACCTGGCTCATCTGTCAAGGCCATACCTGCCTTAATAGTTTCTGTAGAAGTCTGGCTAAAGTAAGGCTCTTCATGAATATCCAGCCCAATACCGTGTCCAATACCGTGGGTAAAGTAGTCGCCATAGCCCGCCTCGATAATAATATCACGAGGGATTTTGTCAAAGTCTCGGAAACCTAATCCTGCCTTAGCCTGGTCAATCAAGGCTTGGTTGGCTTTGAGAACCGTATTGTAAATCTCCGCCTGCTCGTCGCTGACATGCCCCAGATAGATAGTCCGTGTCATATCGCTAACATAGTGGTCATAGAGGCAGCCGAAGTCCATGGTAATAGCTTCTCCCAGCTCCACTGGTTTGTGCATTGGATGGGCATGGGGCTTAGAAGAGTTGATTCCGCTAGCTAAGATAGTGTCAAAAGACAAGCCAGATGCTCCCAACTCACGCATGCGGAAGTCAAGGAAGTTGGCAATCTCAATCTCAGTCTTTCCTGGCTTAATAAAGTCAAGCGCATCGCGGAAAGCTTGGTCTGAGATAGAACAAGCCTTGCGAATCGCTGCAATCTCCGCCTCATCCTTAATCATTCGAAGACCCTCAACAAATTGTGTCTGTGGAACTAGTTCCAAACCTTCAAAGACCGTTTGCATACGGTGGTAATAAGAGACTGAAATCTCGTCCTCAAAACCGATACGAGACAAGCCCATGTCCTTGACAATTCCTGCAATGACAGCCAATTCATCACGGTCAGCCACAATCTCAAAGCCACTGGTTTCTTGCTTAGCTGCAATGATATAGCGAGAATCCGTCACCAAGACCTGACGGTCACGGCTGATGAAGATTGTTCCATTTGAGCCCCAAAAACCAGTCAAATAATAGACGTTTTTAAGGTTATTGATGATAATGCCATCCAGTTCCTTTTCTTGCATTTTAGCTAGAAATGCTTGTACGCGTTTATTCATGATCTAACTTTCCTTTCAAATAGTGCCCTGTGTAGCTGGATTCATTGGCCGCTACTTCTTCTGGAGTTCCTGTTGCGATGATGGTTCCACCACCGACACCGCCCTCAGGTCCCAAGTCAATGATATGATCTGCCGTCTTGATAACGTCTAGATTGTGCTCAATGACGAGGACTGTATTGCCATCGTCTACAAAGCGAGCTAAAACCTTAAGCAAGCGAGCAATATCCTCGGTATGAAGACCTGTCGTCGGCTCATCCAGAATGTAGAAAGATTTTCCTGTCGAGCGTTTGTGGAGTTCACTAGCCAGCTTCATACGCTGGGCTTCTCCCCCAGAAAGGGTGGTAGCTGGTTGCCCTAGCGTCACATAGCCTAGACCTACATCCTTGATGGTCTGAAGTTTGCGTTGAATTTTCGGAATGTGTTGGAAGAACTCCACCGCATCGTTGACAGTCATGTCCAAGACCTGCGAGATATTCTTTTCCTTGTAGTGAACTTCTAGGGTTTCACTGTTGTAGCGAGTTCCGTGGCAGACTTCACAAGCCACATAAACATCTGGCAAGAAGTGCATCTCAATCTTGATGATCCCGTCACCTGAGCAGGCTTCACAGCGACCTCCCTTAACATTGAAACTGAAACGTCCCTTTTTGTAACCACGAATCTTAGCCTCATTTGTCTGGGCAAAAAGGTCACGTATATCGTCAAAAACTCCTGTATAAGTAGCTGGGTTGGACCTCGGCGTCCGTCCAATTGGACTCTGGTCAATGTCAATCAAGCGGTCTACATGCTCAATCCCTGTAATAGTCTTAAATTTACCAGGCTTGTCTGAATTACGGTTGAGCTTCTGGGCAATAGCTTTTTTGAGAATGCTATTGATTAGGGTCGATTTCCCTGAACCTGATACACCGGTCACCGCGATGAATTTTCCTAGTGGGAAGCGAGCTGTGACATTCTGCAGGTTGTTCTCACGCGCTCCTGTAACCTCGATAAAACGACCATTTCCAACACGGCGCTCTTCTGGCACTGGAATGGCACGTTTGCCTGACAAGTACTGGCCTGTGATAGACTTGCTGTTGCGAGCCACCTGCTTGGGCGTACCTGCGGCGACAATCTCCCCACCAAAAACACCGGCACCGGGACCAACGTCAATCAGATAATCAGCCTCACGCATGGTATCTTCGTCATGTTCCACCACGATAAGAGTATTGCCCAAGTCACGCATCTTTTTGAGACTGGCAATCAGGCGATCATTATCCCTCTGGTGAAGACCGATTGACGGCTCATCCAATATATAGAGGACACCTGATAGGTTAGAACCAATCTGGGTTGCCAAGCGAATACGCTGACTTTCCCCACCTGAAAGGGTTCCTGCCGAACGTGACAGGGTTAGATAGTTCAGACCCACGTTATTAAGGAAGGTCAAACGATCCTTGATTTCCTTGAGAATGGGACGAGCAATGATGGCTTCATTTTCAGACAAGGTTAACTGGCTCACCAACTCCAAGTGGTCTGCGATAGACAGGTCTGAAATTTCTCCGATATGTGGTCCTTGCTCACCACCAACACGGACAGACAAAGCCTGATCATTAAGACGATAGCCGTGACAAGTTCCGCAGGTCAGCTCATTCATGTAGAGGCGCATCTGGGTGCGGGTGTAGTCACTATTAGTTTCATGGTAGCGACGTTTGATATTATTGACAACTCCCTCAAAAGGAATATCGATATCGCGCACGCCACCAAATTCATTCTCATAGTGAAAATGGAATTCCTTGCCATCAGAACCATAGAGAATCAAGTTCTTATCTTCTTCTGACAAGTCCTCAAAAGGCTTATCCATATCCACTCCAAAGGCTGTCATAGCCTGCTCTAGCATGTTTGGATAGTAGTTGGATGAGATAGGATTCCAAGGTGCCAGCGCTCCCTCACATAAGGTTTTTCTGGCATCTGGCACTACCAAATCAGTATCCACTTCCAGCTTAATGCCCAAGCCGTCACACTCACTACAAGAACCAAAAGGAGCATTGAAAGAGAAGAGACGAGGCTCTAACTCTGGGACAGTAAAACCACAAACTGGACAGGCATAATGCTCAGAGAACAACAACTCAGAGTCGTCCATCGTATCGATAATCACATAACCTTCTGAGATACGAAGGGCAGCCTCAATAGAATCAAAGAGACGACTACGAATACCTTCCTTGATAACAATACGGTCAACCACGACATCGATATTGTGTTGCTTGCTCTTGGACAACTCTGGCACTTCGGTCACATCATAGACTTCCCCATCCACACGGACACGAACATAACCATCTTTCTGAACCTTCTCGATAACAGTCTTATGTTGGCCTTTTTTCTTGCGGATGACAGGGGCCAAAATCTGCAAGCGCTGGCGTTCAGGTAACTCCAAAACCTTATCCACGATTTGCTCCACCGAAGAAGCTTTGATAGCTCCATGCCCGTTGATACAGTAAGGCGTCCCCACACGTGCGTAGAGGAGACGCAGATAGTCATTGATTTCAGTCGTCGTTCCCACGGTCGAACGAGGGTTTTTACTAGTCGTTTTCTGGTCGATGGAAATAGCTGGGCTGAGACCATCAATGGCATCTACATCTGGTTTTTCCATATTTCCCAAAAACTGGCGAGCGTAGGCTGACAAACTCTCCACATAGCGACGTTGACCCTCCGCATAGAGGGTATCAAAGGCCAGACTGGATTTTCCTGAGCCTGACAAGCCGGTCACGACAACCAACTTGTCTCGCGGAATCTCCACATCAATATTTTTTAAATTATGGGCACGCGCCCCATGAATGACAATTTTATCTTGCATCTTTGTTCTTTCTAGTCCATTATTGCTTACCATTATACCAAAAAAAGTGAGATTCTATTACCCAAAAGGCCGATTTTGTAGTATAATAGTACGGTGTGAAAAAATCTGAAAAATGAGAAAGGATAAGGGATATGAAACAAGTTTTTCTCTCTACAACAACTGAATTTAAAGAGATCGATACGCTTGAACCGGGCACTTGGATCAATCTCGTTAATCCGACTCAAAATGAATCACTCGAAATCGCCAACGCTTTCGATATCGATATTGCCGACCTTCGAGCACCGCTCGATGCGGAAGAAATGTCTCGTATTACCATTGAAGACGAGTATACCCTGATTATCGTGGACGTTCCGGTCACGGAGGAAAGAAATAACCGCACTTACTACGTAACCATCCCGCTTGGTATTATCATCACCGAGGAAACCATTATCACTACTTGTTTGGAACCATTACCAGTCCTCGATGTCTTTATCAACCGTCGATTACGTAATTTCTACACCTTCATGCGTTCGCGTTTTATCTTTCAGATTCTCTATCGCAATGCAGAGCTTTACCTAACAGCCCTTCGTTCGATTGACCGTAAGAGTGAACAAATCGAAAGTCAACTGCATCAATCAACTCGTAATGAAGAATTGATTGAGCTCATGGAATTGGAAAAAACCATCGTCTATTTCAAGGCCTCCCTCAAAACAAATGAGCGCGTGATTAAGAAATTGACCAGCTCAACCAGCAATATCAAGAAATACCTTGAGGACGAAGACCTGCTTGAAGATACCCTGATTGAAACCCAACAGGCCATCGAGATGGCAGACATTTATGGAAACGTCTTGCATTCTATGACAGAGACCTTTGCCTCTATCATTTCCAACAACCAGAACAACATCATGAAAACCTTGGCCCTTGTGACCATCGTCATGTCCATCCCAACCATGGTCTTTTCTGCCTACGGGATGAACTTTAAGGATAATGAAATCCCCCTAAACGGCGAGCCAAATGCCTTCTGGTTAATCGTCTTTATCGCCTTTGCTATGAGTGTCTCGCTCACTCTCTATCTCATCCATAAAAAATGGTTCTAAGAGGAGTTCCTATGTCTCAGATTGATTTACAAAAATTAACAAAGAAAAACCAAGAGTTTATCCATATCGCTACCCAACAATTCATCAAAGATGGGAAAACAGACGCTGAAATCAAGGCTATTTTTGAGGAAGCCATTCCTCAAATCCTTGAAGAGCAAGCCAAGGGTACGACTGCTCGTTCCCTCTACGGCGCACCGACCCATTGGGCTCATAGTTTCACTGTCAAGGAACAATATGAAAAAGAGCATCCAAAAGAAAATGATGATCCAAAACTCATGATTATGGACTCAGCTCTTTTCATCACTAGCCTCTTTGCCCTTGTCAGCGCCATCACAACTTTCTTTGCGGCAGATCAAGCTTTCGGCTATGGATTGATTACTCTTCTATTAGTTGGACTGGTTGGGGGATTTGCCTTCTACTTGATGTACTACTTTGTTTACCAATACTATGGACCAGATATGGACCGCAGTCAACGTCCACCTTTCTGGAAATCTGTACTAGTTATCCTAGCTTCTATGTTCCTTTGGTTGCTTGTTTTCTTTGCAACAAGCTTCCTACCAGCTAACCTTAACCCCGTACTTGCTCCATTGCCGCTGGCTATTATCGGAGCAGTCCTCCTAGCCCTTCGCTTCTATCTCAAGAAACGCTTGAACATCCGTAGCGCAAGTGCAGGACCAACACGTTATTAAGAAGAACGGAAACATATCATGGTTCAACATCATAAGAACCATGATTTTTTAATCTTTAAACAATCATGTAAAAAATATTTAACTCTATCTAAAATTCAGTACATTTATACTTTATAAAACATAAATGTAAACATTTTATTCTATTTTGTACAGAGAATAACAACAAATGAGCATATTCCTTGCCTATATACAATCATTTTGATACTCTATAATTGGAGGGAAATATGACAAAACAAAAAATTAATCGAATCGTAGGCTCCATTGGTGCCTTTATTGGAATTATAGTATTTATTGCCTACATACCTCAAATTATCGCTAATTTACAAGGAAATAAAGCTCAACCATTTCAACCTTTATCAGCTGCTATATCTTGCTTAATCTGGGTTATTTATGGATGGACAAAGGAACCTAAGAAGGATTGGATACTAATCATTCCAAATTCAGCCGGTGTTATTTTAGGTGGAATCACTTTTTTGACTTCACTCTAACAAATCTAATAGTATGTATAAAAAGCAACTGCAGGCGCGGTTGCTTTTTCACTTACTTTTTTGATTTTAAAGTATTCTTCTGACATCCCACATAGCTCTATCTAATCTTTTTGTGATAAAATAGGCTCAATCTATTTCTAGGGGGATAAAATATGATTTCTACTATTGGTATTGTTAGTTTATCTAGTGGCATTATCGGAGAGGACTTTGTCAAACACGAAGTGGACTTGGGTGTCCAACGTCTCAAGGACCTGGGACTCAATCCTATCTTTTTGCCCCATTCGCTAAATGGATTAGACTTTATCAAGAACCATCCTGAAGCTCGTGCAGAGGATTTGATTCATGCCTTTTCTGATGATAGCATCGATATGATCCTATGTGCCATCGGTGGAGACGATACCTATCGCTTACTACCTTATCTTTTTGAAAATGACCAACTCCAAAAGGTTATCAAACAAAAAATTTTTCTTGGCTTCTCGGATACAACCATGAACCATCTCATGTTGCATAAACTAGGAATCAAGACTTTTTATGGTCAATCCTTCTTAGCAGACATTTGTGAATTAGACAAAGAAATGCTAGCCTATAGCCTTCACTACTTTAAAGAATTGATTGAGACGGGAAGAATCTCAGAAATCCGCCCTAGCAATGTTTGGTATGATGAAAGGACTGACTTCAGTCCCAAGGCTCTGGGGACACCTCGTGTCAGTCATGCAAATACCGGTTTTGAGTTGTTACAAGGAACTGCCCAGTTCGAGGGAAAAATCCTCGGTGGTTGCCTCGAATCTCTCTACGATATCTTTGACAACTCTCGATACACAGATAGCACGGAGCTCTGCCAAAAATACAAACTTTTCCCTGACTTGTCAGACTGGGAAGGAAAGATCCTCTTGCTAGAGACAAGCGAAGAAAAGCCTGAGCCAGAAGACTTCAAAAAGATATTGCGGACTTTAAAGGACACTGGCATATTCGAGGTCATCAATGGACTCTTGGTCGGAAAACCTATGGATGAAACTTTCTATGACGACTATAAAGAGGCACTATTGGATATCATTGACAGCAATATCCCGATTGTCTATAATCTGAATGTCGGCCACGCAACTCCAAGAGCAATTGTACCCTTCGGAGTCCATGCTCATGTAGATGCACAGGAACAAGTCATTCGCTTTGACTATAACAAATAAAGCTGGGAAAAGTTTCTCAGCTTTTTTCTATATTCTCAGATATTCTAGTTACCTATACTCACTAATTGCTACTTTTCCACTCACAATCATTCTCATGGTCATCAACCAGCCCTGTTGCTTGTAAAAAAGACAAGACGGCGACTGGGCCTGTGAACTTGAAGCCTCGTTTTTTGAGATCTTTGGCTAACTCCTCAGACAGAGGTGTTTTAGCTGGGGCTTGGCGGTAATCGGGAACATCGTTAACGATCGTTTTCCCCTCAACAAAAGACCAAAGATAGGCATCAAAAGAGCCATACTCTGCCTGTAACTGTAGAAAGGCTTGGGCATTAGCACATGTAGCAAAAATCTTGGCTCTATTTCGGATGATAGCTGGATTATCCAGCAAGGCTTCCAGTTCGGTGTCTGTCATCTCTGCAACCGCTTGAATTTGATAGCCATGAAAGGCTTCTCGGAAAGCCTGGCGTTTGTTTAGTACCGTTTCCCAAGACAGGCCTGCCTGATAGGTTTCCATACACAACAACTCAAACAATGCTTGATCATCATGGAGGGGCTGCCCCCACTCCTCATCATGATAGGCGATATAGAGAGGATTGGTCATCTTGACCCACGAACAACGTTTTGTCATGCTCTGCTCCTATTTAACCAACATCTTAAGGGCCGACTTGATATAGTTCTCAGCTGTATCTGTCGTTCCTTCAAAGAATTTCTTGATTTTCTTGAGCTCTGTCGCCTTGTAGCCCAGAGCCAACATGGCTTCCATGGCTTCTTCCAGTTCTTGGTTTTCAGCGCTAGCTTGCACTGCTACCTTGGCAGGAAGGTCATCTCCTGAAACTACTACCTTGCCTTCCAAGTCCAGCACCATCTGCTGGGCTGTTTTCTTGCCAATTTTAGGGAACTTAGTCAAGTAGGTGATGTTCTTGGTTTCAATGGCTTGAACCAATCCAGCATTGTCATCAGCAGCGATAATAGCCAGAGCTGATACAGGGCCAATCCCAGAAACCGAAATCAGACTGAGAAAGAGCTTTTTCTCATCTTCTGAGCGAAATCCATAAAGTAGATGAGCGTCCTCACGCACGACCTGATGCACATAAATTTGAGCTTCTTGATTGACCTGTCCCGAGTAGGCATAAGGATTGGCCACATGCAGGATATAACCGATACCGTTGACTTCAAGAACAATGTATTTAGCAGTGATTTTGGTAATGATTCCTTTTAAATATTCGTACATAGTTTTCCTTTTAGTTTAATATTTCCCCAACTCACGGAGACTGGTGTGATTTTCCTGAATGCGTCGGAACATCTTTTCCATATCTGACTTGGTAAAATGCACCAAAACAGGACGTCCGTGGGGACAGTTGTAGGGATTGTCACATTGAGAAAGCTGATAGAGGAGTTGTCTAGCCGAATGATCGTCAATACGATGGTTGGCCTTGATAGACCGTTTGCAGGACATCATAATAGCCAGCTCTGCCCGGTATTTCTTGATAGAAACTTCCTTGGTCAAAAGGAGCATGTCGCACATCTCATAGATGCCTGATTCAATCTCTTCTTCTGCCATCCAAATAGGATGTTCACGTAAGATGAATTGATTTTCTCCGTACTCTGCTAGAAAGACGCCCACTTCCTCTAAAAGTGCCATTCTTTCCTTGAGACGCAGGGCATCATCCGCTGGAAATTCAAAGATGTAGGGCACTAGGAGTTGCTGTTGACTTTGGTCAACATCACCAATGCTTTCACGGTACTCCTCGTACTTGACCCGTTCCTGTGCCGCGTGCTGGTCTATGATATAGAGCCCATCTCGCCCTTGGGCAAAGAGATAAGTCCCGTGCATTTGCCCGAAAAATTCCAACTCTGGAAAGCTTGATGATTCTTCTCGCTCCAGCTTGTCATAAGCCTTATCCAGACTGGCTAAATCTAGCTCTGGGTGATCTAGCTGGTCGTAGTTGGCAGGCTTTCTCTCTGCAAAATGCAGTTTTGCTGGCTTGGTCAGCTGGTCCAAGGTTTCCTTGGCAAATAAAGTCAAATCCTGTCCTTCATCAGTCAATTCTACCTGATAATCAGCCACCTCAGCTTGGCTAGGTCTTGATGACTCAGTTTTCTCATAATAGAGCGTATTTTCTTTGAGTGGGAGAATAGTCTGCTCCACCTTCTCACGATTGCGCACGGTCGATTTGGCAAGATTTTCCAAGGCATCTGGTATCAAGGTTTGCTCCTTGAGACTGTTGGAAATAGCTTCTGAAACCAAGGCCATCAATTCTTTTTCCTTGGAAATCCGCACCTCTTGCTTGGTCGGATGCACATTGACATCCGCTAGATAAGGGTCAATATGGATATGAATGACAGCCAGTGGAAAACGGCCCACCATAAGCTTGCTTCCATAACCGTCAAGAATAGCACGATTGAGTAAAAAGTTCTTGATATAACGGCCATTGATGAAGAGACTGATATAGTTACGATTAGCCCGAGTCAACTCAGGCAAGGATACAAAACCTGAAATTTTGAAATCTAGGTCAGAATTCTCAATTTCAATCATCTTCTTGGCGCTGGCTAAACCGTAAATCCCTGCGATAGCTTGGCGCAATTGACCTGTTCCCGCTGTTCGTGTCATTTCCTTACCATCACTAATCAAACTAAAAGAAATCTCAGGATGGGCCAAGCCCAGACGGTTGACAATATCAATGATATGAGACAACTCCGCCTGCTGGCTCTTCATATACTTGAGGCGGGCAGGCGTGTTGAAAAAGAGGTCCTCCACACAAACCTTGGTCCCCACAGGACTAGTCGCTGGGATGACTTCTTCAACTTCTCCCCCACGCGCGACTAACTTGGTTCCATGACTAGCACCATCCACCGCCGTCAACAGAGTCAAGACACTAACAGACGCTATAGAAGGCAAGGCTTCACCACGAAAACCAAGCGTCCGAATTCGAAAGAGGTCTGCTTGATTTTTTATCTTACTGGTCGCATGGCGGCGCAGGGCCAATTCCACCTCATCGTGGGCAATTCCATGACCATTATCTGTGATTTGAATCTTCTTGAGACCAGCTTCCTCAATCTCAATGATAATCTGACTAGAGCCCGCATCAATGGCATTTTCTACCAGCTCCTTAACAACGCTAGCTGGACGCTCGATAACCTCTCCAGCCGCAATCTGGTTTGCCAGCACCTCTGGCAATTCAATAATATGAGACATCTTTCAGCCCCTTTCCGTATCTATTTTCCTAGAAATTGATTAGTGCTATTATACCATATTTCAGATAGGACAGAAAAGCAAGCGCCACATAGGAGTAAAATCCCTCCACATAAACAAAGTCCCTTGTCAGGTATCGTAAAATAGTGTTTAATAAAGGTGTACAAGAAGTGATCACAATTTTGTATGAAAAACAAGGAGAGAAATTTATGAAAGTAGAACTACAGATTAGTGAGACTTACAAGGAGGAAAAACTGATTGTCCAAGCACCTCAGCCGACAGATAAAGTCCAGAAAGTCATCGAGTTCGCAGAAAATCTTGACCAAAGAGAAACAATCAAAGGAAAGATTGATGATCAGGTCTATCTCGTTAAGATTGGTAAGATACAACGCTTCTATATCGAGAATCGGAAGGTTCTAGCAGAAACTGCGAGTCAGACCTACAACATTGATTTGCGACTCTATCAAGTTCTTGAACTCTTGCCAAGCAATTTTATCCAAATTTCCCAATCAGAAATCATCAATATCAACTCCATCTCTCATCTCAAGCTAACCCCAAACGGTCTGGTAGAAATTTTCTTGAAAAACGAAAGCTTCACCTACTCTTCACGCCGTTACCTAAAAACCATCAAGGAGAAATTAGAACTATGAAAAAACAAGTATTTCACGACGCAACCGCCGGTGTTCTTATCGGCCTCATCCTATCTATCATCTTTTCACTCATTTATGCACCAAATACCTACACACCACTAAATCCCTACTCTATCATCGGCCAAGTGATGGCTCAGCATCAGGTTCACGGTGCCCTGATCTTGCTCTACTGTACACTGATCTGGGCAACTATCGGTATTCTCTTCAACTTTGGAAAGCGATTATTCAGCCGTGATTGGAGCTTGCTCCGTGCGACTCTGACTCATTTCTTCCTCATGCTGGCTGGCTTTGTCCCACTAGCAACCCTAGCAGGTTGGTTCCCCTTCCACTGGAATTTCTACCTCCAGCTCATTATCGAGTTTGCAATTGTCTACCTCATCATTTGGACTATTTCCTATAAAAGAGCATCAAAAAAAGTAGACCATATCAATCAACTCTTGGAGCATAGAAAGTAAGTGCTCTGATAAAACTGCTTGGAATAATAAAAAAGTCAAGCCTAAGCTCAACTTTCCAACTCATACAAATCTGCGATAATTGCAGCCACATGCTTGATATCTCCCAGCATGCCTCGCATTTCAAAGTCAGCCAATACAGGGAAACCAAAACGTTGACTGTATTGCTTGGCTGTCAGGCAGTATTGGTTATTAAAGTTACGATTTCCTGAACCAACTACACCAAAACACTTACTAGCATTGTCACCATAGGCGATAAAATCCCCCACTGGTGTCGTCAAAATCTCAACATCTCCGTTATCCACGCCATTCCCACCTTCGAGATAGGTCGGTAAAAAAGTGACATAGGGATGGTCCATTTCATAGAAATCTTTGCCTTCCTTGACCAAATCCTTGATATGAATCTTTTGAACCTCAATTCCCTCGTACTGGGACAAGAGATAGTCTTTCAAGCGTGTCACAAAACTCTCAGTGTTGCCGCTCAGACTGATATAAACTAAAGAAATTGTCTTCATATTTACCTCCATGATTTTATGTATAATCGAAAAATAACTACCAAGATTGTAACTTGATAGTTATTTTTTGTCAATACTTAGGCAAGTTCTTCTGTTTCCTCTTCTTCAGCCAAGGCTTTTTGCTGACGCCATATCTTGTAGAAGACAAGGGCTAGGAAGAGAACATTGATGACGATATAGAAAATGCTGACAGCTTTTGAACCAATACCCATTGTCAAACGCATAGTTTCATCTTGAACCAACTGCAAAGCGTCTTGTAAAGTCACATAGGTATAAATCGAACCAATAATGGCTAGCAAAACATAGCCGACATAAGTATAGTTTGCATACTGCAAATTCTTACGAACAAGGAATACAATCGCTACTACCACTAAAATAGCAGATAGTACAACCAAGGCCACATTAAAAATAGAATGAGATGCTTCTGCCAATCTATAGCTAAAATTAATGCTATCTTCTACCTGCTGAGCACTGACCCCTGCAACTTGTTTTTGAGCAGCACGAAGGACTTCTTTACTAGGCAAGGGCTTCAAAAGTTCAAACAGAGACGTAGCTGAAATAAGGGCAGACAAGATTAGCAAGACCCATAGATAAATCGGTTTCTTTTTCATGATAGAACCTCCTGATATTATTATTTATATTATAGCACTTTTTGTAAAGGGATACAAATCTTATAGTATAGTTTCTACCTGTTTTCGGTAGGCTTTTGGTGATTTTCCGCACAATTTTCGGAAAACTTTATAAAAATATCCAACGTTACTGTAGCCAACAGCATAACAGATATCTTCGATACTGTCACTAGTTGAAAGTAAAAGTTGCTGAGCAGCCTTAATGCGTTGTTTATTTAGTAACTCTGCGAAGGTCGAATTGGTTTCTCGCTTAATCAACTGCCCCAGATAGACAGGATTGATAAAGAGATCCTTACTGATATCCTTGAGGGAAAGTTCTTTCTGATAATCACGCCCAATAACTTCCAGTACACTAACCACATTTTCATTCATACGATATTGTCCAAAGAAGCGAGTTAGAGTTTCCTTGATATAATGAACCAATTCATCGAAGGTTTGAATAGCATGAATCGTTTTGACAATATCCGTCAAATCATCAGCTTTGAGATGTTCAAATAAATGAAAGACATCCATGACAAACTGGATAAAAAGCTGTTTGGTAATCGGAACACGCGGCGTATTTTCAAGAACCACCTTCTCCAAGAGATTTAACTCTTCTACGATTTGATTGAGATTTCCCTGAATGATAACCCTATAAATCGGTTCGTAATAGGCAAAGAGGCTCTCAGACTGTTTTAGATTTACAGAACCGTAAAAGAGGGCTTTCTCAGCATTCAGCTTCCAGCGTTCAAAGTGTTCTTGATAGGGAGCTTCAAAGGGAGTAACGACTAAACCATCTAGGGGTTGATCAGAAATAAAAATCTGCCAGTCTTGACCCAAGACATAGTAGGGAATGGTAAAAGAGCCTTGTTTTTCCTTGGATAGGCCTATCCACCAATTCTCCTCACCTCCTAGATAACTAACAAATCCAGCCTCATCTAAATCTTGACTGAGGGTCTGACTTTTCTTTCCTCTCTCGCTGAGCTGACCTGCAATCTTCTCCAGCAGATTTCCCAACTCTACCTTATCTACTGGCTTGACCAAATAGTCCACCACACTAAGGTTCATGGCTTTTTTTACGTAATCAAACTCCTGATAACCTGACAGCAAGATATAGGCAACATCCGGTAAGATCTCTTTCATTTCCTTGATCATCTCAAGCCCTGTCTTATCTGGCATATTGACATCGGAAATGACCACATCTACTGGATTTTCCTGCACATATTCTAGGGCTTCATCGGCATGGCTGGCTGTTGCGACGACCTCCATATCCCACTTATCAAAGGGGATCAAACGCTTCAGACCTTCTGTCACCATGTACTCATCATCTACTAATAATACTTTATACATTTTCTCCCTTTCTACTCATCTTGAATTGTAATACGGTACTGAACACCTGCTTGCTCTGCAGACTCTATAGTAATGGCATAGCGGTCCCCAAAATAGAGCACAAAACGCTCATGTACATTGACAATCCCGATAGACTGCTTTTGATCACTATAACTGGCTTGGTGTTCAAAATGTCTCTGACTTAATTTTTCTCGGAGATTTGCCAGCTTTTCAACCGACATTCCTCTACCATTATCGACCACCAAAATTTCCACAAAACCATCCTGTTTAAGAGCTTTAATGCTAATCACATTATCTGTTCGTCTGTGGTCAACACCATGAGCGAAATAATTTTCTACTAGCGGTTGCAAGGTAAACTTAGGAATCTTCATATTCTCTAACTCTGGATCTATCTTGAAACCATAGGCAATGGACTTGGGATAGCGAACCATGCAGAGATAGCTGTATTTACGGCAAAATTCTAATTCCTGTTTGAGAAGAGTTTCTCTTTCGTCGGAAATATTGTTACGCAAGAGGCTACTGAACTCATAAATGATATCTGCCAACTCATCTTGACTCTGCATGACTGCGTACATACGCAAGAACTCCAGAGTATTGTACATAAAATGGGGATTAATTTGAGCCTGCAGGGCTCGCATGTTGGCATCTTTTTGGCTGAGCTCTAGCTGATAAATATCATGGATATTCTTTTCCAAGCGATCCAACATATCATTGGTCGTCTCCGCGATTAGGAGCAATTCCTGATCCTTTTCAAGCGTATCAATGCGAAGACCTTCTTGTCCTTGGGCAATAGCTTTGATGGAATCCACCAGATCCACTACCTGCTTTTGATAATTAGCAAAGGTCTGCCTCAACGTCAGATAGAGAATGACAATAAAGAGAAGGCTCAAACCCACAATCAAAGCAGAGCTAGCCACTGTTCCTTGTAAAACAAAGTTTTTAGGAACTGTCACCTGAACCTGATATCCATGAGAGGTCATACCAACAAACCAGTTCTCATGTTCCCTATCGACCCTCTCACCAATATGAAAAATCTCCGTATCAAAAGGCGATGTCACAGTAACAGCCATCGGAATATGACCCCGGGTATTGTCAATTGCATGATATAAAACTTCTGGATCCAAGGAGATGTATATCACTCCTATAGATTGATCCGTTGCTGGATCCAGAACTGGAATGCCAAAACTATTGGCCTCTGGTTTAAAGGCCTCAGCAGGCAAGATATGACCACTTCTTTTATCCCTTGTTGAAACATAAACTTCTTTAAAATCCTGCAAGACGATTGCAACACCCGTTATAGAGTCATTTTGGACATAAAGATCATCAATGTTTTCATACAGAGAAATAGAAGTTGACGAAGTTGCTTGATGCTCCAACAGCCAATAAAAATACTCAGAAGTTGACAAGCTAAAGTACTTATAAACCCCTTGTATACGGTCTTGATTGGCTACTAAATCTTGCGCCAGTTGGGCTGATTCTCTATAATAATACTCCACCTCATCGACTGTTCGAGTGGTTACACGCTGGGCTACTCTTTGAGCTTCCTTTTCCCGTGAATCCCAGTCAGCGTAAGAGAGTAAGATTGCAAAACTCGCAATAATAATCATCATAACTGAACTATAGGTTCTTAGAAGCGTATGTAGCCAAAACTGCTTCATCCTACTTTGTCGCCAATTTTTCATGGATACTTTCATAGACCGGTTCCAACATATCACTGATAAAGAAATGCCACATCCCAATTCCTACAAAAAATAGCAGGGCAGGCATATAGTAACCAATTGCCACAAGTAGCGCTGTCCCAAGGAGAACCTTGGCTACAGCCTCTAAGCTTATAAAGATGCCAATCAAGGATAGTTTGAGACTATTTCGATAGGACAAATCAAAATAAACTTGTAATTTCAAAGATACTGTATAAGCCAAAAAGATCAGGGCAACTACTAGGACATTCAAAAAGGTCGCAATCAAATGAACAATAGTCTGATGAGGCAATTGCACCAAGAGATACAAGCCGTAGACCAAAACTAAATCCACTCCTAGAAAGCTATAAAAAATCAGGTTGCTTGAGACAAAATTTTGCTTGTAAAGAGACCAAGCCTCCTTCAAACTATATTCTCGAAAACTATAACCATGTTCTGCATATAAGCTCATCAAGGTGGCGCTAGCCGGCGCTAGACCAAGGATAATTCCCCCTGTTAAGGTTAATAGCCAAAAGAAGGCTGTCGCAATCATCCCTAAAAAGAAACGATTAAAGACAAAGTCTAAAAACCTACCCATGATATCCTCCTAAAATTAACTATGAAACTATTATATCATATTTCAAGCGTTTTCAAAACTTATAGTGCCCATTTACAATCCCACCAAACCATGGTACAATGAGAATTGTGAAAAAATTATCAGGAGACAATTCATGAAAAAATCTATCTTAACTACACTGCTTTTTGCAGTTCTTTACTTCCTCTGCATGGGGATTGGTGTCCTTTTGGGCAATCTCTTTGACCAAACTGGAAACATGTTTTATGCGCCTGCCTTTACTGCCCTTGTCGGCGGTAGCGTCTATATGATTCTGGTCGCAAAAGTTCCGCGCTTTGGAGCCATTACCACTATCGGCCTTGTCATTGCTCTCTTTTTCTTGGGAACTAAACACGGTGCTGGTGCCTTCCTTCCTGGAATTATCTGTGGCCTCCTAGCAGATGCAGTAGCTAGCCTCGGAAAATACAAGGACCAAACAAAGAACTTTCTTTCTTTTATTATTTTTGCCTTTAGCTCAACTGGCCCAATCTTACTTATGTGGATTGCGCCCAAAGCCTATATGGCTACCCTTCTAGCAAGAGGAAAATCGCAAGAATATATCGACCGTATCATGGTTGCTCCAGACCCTGGAACCATCCTTCTATTTATCGCAAGTGTTGTCATCGGAGCCCTAGTTGGTGCCTTGATTGGACAATCCTTGAGTAAAAAATTTGCGCAGAAAATCTGATTACTAAAAAAGAGCCAAACGGCTCTTTTTATTTATGGCTCAATTTTTTGGTCAGGAAGTCTCCCAAGAATTGGATTGCAAAGATAATCAAAATGATAATGATGGTTGCCAAGATGGTCACATCGTGATTGTAGCGGTTAAATCCATAAGCGATGGCCACGTTACCGATACCACCAGCTCCAACCGCACCGGCCATGGCTGTTTCACCAACAAGGGAAATCAAGGTCACAGTCGTCACACGAATCAAATCCGGAAGACCTTCTAGTAAGCCTGATTTTCCTAGGTTAAAATTTTTTACCCGAAAAACTTCTTTTTTCTAGTGATAAAATCAACCCTATCACACTCACTACCAAAAACACCCACCAACAAAGCCTGATATCTTGCAAAGCTAAGAAGGAAAATACAGACATCCCCAAAGGTAATGTTAGGGAAAAAATCATACTCAAGAGATTATTACTTCGAGCTAATACATCCGCACTCAAATTAGACAATAACAGAGTATCTAATTTAGGCATTGATTTCGACATCAAATACATGACAAAGGCTAAGCAAACAACACCTACTAGAGGAGAAAAATCTAAAATATTAGCAGTAGAAAGCACGACAAACAGACTTGCATTGAGCGATAGCAAACTTGAAAACGACAATTTCCCAAAATAATCATGGGGAGTTAGGCTACCAAGAATAGCTCCTCCCAAGCTAACACATTCAATTAAAAATAGGGCCTGAGCATAGCTGAGATGATAGATAGTATGGTCTAATAAGTAAAAGTGGTAAATACCTCCAACAGCTCCTCCCAAAGTATTCATTACCAAAATAACAAGAATCATTTTAAACAATGATTGACTTTCTCTCTGTCTAAAGATAGCATCCATGTCCGCATAGATTGACTTAACTTGTTGAAATAAACTAATCGACTCATTCTCTACCGTTACAGACAAATGCGTCAATTCTCTTCTATTTTTGAACAAAATAAGAGAAGATAGTAAAAAGAAGCCAGCATTCACAATTGCAACAAAAGAAAAATTTTGGTGGCTTGTTGTGAGTAACCACACTCCTAAGGCTTGACCTCCTAGATTTGATAAATAGGAAACAAACTGAGTAAATGAATAAGCTTCATAGAGCTTATCTTCCGAAATATTATGCTGGATAATCGGCATACGAAGACCTGCTGTATAATCTGATAAAATATCCGAACAAATATTAACCATACAGATAAAAGCAAACGTTACGAAGTTCGGATCATGAATCACACTAGCAATCAAAAGAAATAGTAGACTTTGCACACAACCAACCCAGATAATTGTCCCTGCTTTATTCCGAGTATGATCAGCCTTAATCCCAACATAAAAAGTAAATAGGAAAGGTAAAATCGTAATCATATTCGCCATCAATACAGCTATATTTTTAAAGGGTAGACTCGCAGCATAAACGATAAATACCAGATTATAAATATAAGCTCCACTTGAGCTCAAAAACCTTGATAAGGTCAGTATTCTAAATAAATGATGTCTTAAGAATAGTTTCATAACAGGCCTTTCTCACATTTCAAAGAATATTCTATTGAAACCAGTCTAACAAAAAAAGCGGGATTCCCCACTTTTTTGTAATATATTTTTTCTGAAAATAGAAACTCTAGCGTCTAGAAACTACTAATTATCAATCCATCTACAAGGCTATTTATTTTTCATCAGTCGATGTAATTGGAATATATTACAAATCTTTATTTGAGAGCTGACTTGCAAAATAGTTTTCATAGTATCTTGCACCATCTATATACTCTAAATCTTGTAAGATTGTAATGCCTCTTTGGATTTTTTCAAGCCCCTCATTTTCTACTTTAAAAATAGTATCATAATACCCTTTAGCAATCATATAAATGATTTTAAGATAAGCTTCAGATTCTGGCAATTCTCGTTTTTCAATCTGAAAAACAAAATAGTCTGCTTTTAATTTATCCTTTTCCTCTATTGCTTTAAAGAATCCATTAATCAAAATGGTATCAATACCGATTTTGTTACTAGGTAAAGAACCTAATAAATCCGTCTTTTGTAACATCTCCCTAGAATATTTAAAGTAGAGGGGCAGAGGGAACAAAGTAGAAATCGTTGAAAATAGTTCTAATTCATAATTTCCCCAGATATCAATAGTAAAAAAATAGTCATAGAGAAAAGTTAGTTCTTCATCCGTTGCTCTTATTTCTGAATCAAAAAACACAAGAAGGCTCTTGATACGAATCATTTGTAAAAGATAGCTTGTTTCACCACTTGATCTATACTTTTGAGTCGTCTCTTCATACAAGGATTGGAGAGAATCAATCCCTTCTCTATCATATAGTTCCCAGAGATTTTCTTGAAAAGCCAAAGCCTTTTTCTGAGAAAAACCACGTACCAAGTACATAAATTCATTCAAATCAGAGTGGATGTTATCTAAGGCAGTAATCAATTTCATAGACGATAAGTCTGCTTCTCCACGCTCAAATTTGCTCAGCATGGAATAAGTAAACTCTCCCCCTGTCGCCTCCTGTAGAGATACATTCCGACTCTTTCTCAATTCTTTAAAAACTTCTCCCAGATTTTGCATATTGACTCCCCACAATTCTTAACTCTCTAACTCATAAAAGTGACGATTGATAGCAACCAGTACAGAGAATTTAAAGTCTTAACTATAACGACAACTCCTATGAATGATGTACAGATGACCTAGCTCTTTTTTATTTATGGCTCAATTTTTTGGTCAGGAAGTCTCCCAAGAATTGGATTGCAAAGATAATCAAAATGATAATGATGGTTGCCAAGATGGTCACATCGTGATTGTAGCGGTTAAATCCATAAGCGATGGCCACGTTACCGATACCACCAGCTCCAACCGCACCGGCCATGGCTGTTTCACCAACAAGGGAAATCAAGGTCACAGTCGTCACACGAATCAAATCCGGCAGACCTTCTGATAGGTAAACACCCACGATATCCCAGAATGTCGCTCCACTCGCTTGAGCCGCCTCAATGACACCACCATCCAATTCAGCCAAGACAACCTGCACCTGACGGGCAAAGAAGGCAAAGACCGCAAAAGATAGGGGTACAATAGCCGCATTTGGTCCGATACTTGTTCCTACGATTAGATGAGAGAAGGGTGACAAGACTGCCAAGAGAATGATAAATGGTACCGCACGGAAAATAGAGGTAATCTTATCTAAAATCCAGAAGACGACCTTATTTTCCAAGACACCACCTGGCGCTGTCAAAACAAGGAAAAGACCTGCCACTAGCCCCAAGAAACCTCCGATGATGAAAGAAAGAACTGTCATATAAAGAGTTAGATAGATGGCTGTTCCCCAGCCTGCTTGACCAGCCCAGCCCATTTTATAGACATTTGGTAAATAGGTTTGAATCAATGATTCCATCTTACTGTCCTCCCTTCAATACTTTTAGCTGCACGCCTGCTTGACGGATAGTTTCTTGAGCACCTGCTAGCGCTGCTTTTTCACCTGACAAGACTACAACCAATTCTCCAACAGGAGTGCCATCGAGGATTTCGATATTCCCATAGAGGATATTAGCCGTTACTTGGTAACGCTTGTACAATTCATTCAAAAGTGGCTCATCTGTTGAAGCTCCAGCGTACTTAAGTTGCACCAAGATACTGTTTTCAGACAAGTGTTCCACGATTTCTTGCTTCTCGATTTTGACCATGGCTTCGTCAATACCTGTGGCTGTTGAGATAAAGTCCTGAGTCAAAGGTTGTTTAGGGTCTGAGAAGATTTCAAGGACGCTACCCTCTTCAATCAAATGCCCATCCTGCATAACTGCCACACGATTGGCAATATCTTTGACAATCTGCATTTCATGCGTAATCAAGACAACAGTTAATCCTAATTTTTGGTTCAAATCTTGCAACAAGGCCAAAATTTGCTTGGTTGTCTTAGGGTCAAGGGCAGAAGTTGACTCATCTGAAATCAAGATTTTTGGATCATTGGCCAAGGCACGCGCAATGGCCACACGCTGTTTTTGACCTCCAGATAGTTGTGAAGGGTAGTTTTCAGCACGGTCTGCTAAGCCAACCAAGTCCAACAACTTGGCTACTTTAGCCTTCTTTTCTTCCTTGCTGAGTCCAGAGTGTTTAAGGGCAAAGGCTACATTCTCCTCTGCTGTCTTTTGGCTCATCAGATTAAAATGCTGGAAAATCATCCCGATATCCTGACGTTTACGACGCAACTGCTCTGCCGTCAAAGTCACCTTACCATCAAAAATCACATCGTCGTCAATGGTAATTTTCCCTGCAGATGGTTTTTGCAAGAGGTTAATCACCCGTACAAGGGTTGACTTCCCTGCTCCAGAATATCCAACGATTCCGTAGATATCCCCTTCTTGGATGTGAATGGTCACATCCTTGACCGCTGTGATGGTTCTCTTCTTTTGGTGAAAAGTCACATCGATCTGATCTAACTTAATAATATCTCTACTCATAGCTTCTAATCAGCTCCTCTACTAATTCAATATGGGTGTAGTAATCGGCGATTCGCACGTTTTCATCTCCACCGTGGTCTCGGCTATTGGCATTTCCTAGACCGAAGGCCACCATTGGTACTTCTAAAGCATCAAAGACCGTATGCATAGGCCCTGTTCCAGCTGTAGTCGGCAAGACTGAAACGCCCTGTGGATAGAATTTCTTGGCCAACTCGATTACATTGAGAATGGCTGGCGCGCTCATATCGCTTCGATAGCTCATCTCTCCCAAGGTATAGTATAATTCTACCTTATCAAAGCCATTTTTGTCTAGCTGTTTCCGAATTTTTTCCAGAACATCATGCGGTTCTAGGCCAGGAACCAAACGAACCTCTAGCTTAGCACTGGCTTCTGCTGGCAAAATCGTTTTAACGCCTTGTCCTTGATAACCTGACTGAATCCCTTCGATATTAAGGGCTGGCTCGAAAAAGAAACGTTTTAGGAAGGCTGCACGATCCTCTTGTAAGAGAGGCAATTCCAAACCATAAATCTGGCTGATTTCCCCTGGATTGCGTTGAGCATAAGTATCTACCAAGGATAATTCCCGTTCATTTGGTTCTTGTACTTCTTCGTACAAGCCTTCAACTAAAATACGGCCATCTGCAGCGCGAAGAGACTGTAAGGCTTGAAGGAGATACCAGGGAGCTGATTCCACAACCCCACCATAACTAGAATGGATATCGACATCAGCACTTTTAACCTTGGCATCAAAGGTCACAATCCCCTTATTTCCACCAGAAATTTCCAGCTGTTCCAAGGCATTTTTGGTCCCTTGTTCCCAGACCAACAAATCTGCGCCACGGAGTTTATTCGCATGTTTTTCCAGATACTTATCTAGGTCTGTCGAAGCGGATTCCTCCGCACCCTCCATGATAAAACTGATATTGACAGGCAGGTCATCGTGGTGCTTCATATATTTTCTCAAAGCACTCAAACGAGCTGTGATATGACCCTTGTCATCGTCAACCCCACGCCCATACATAAAGCCATTGCGGACTGAAAGAGTAAAAGGATCTTCTGTCCACACCTGATCCCCATCAGCTGGTACAGTGTCATAGTGGTTATAGAAAATCAAGGTCTTGGCATCTGGGCGCGAACTCTTGAAATGCGCCATGACAAAGGGAGCCGTATAAGTCTCATCAATCTCCACTTCAGCCCCAACACGCTTGAAAATCTCACCCAGATAATTTGCGACTTCCTTAAGTCCAACCTGCTGGGCAAAGACCGATTTCTTAGAAATCAAGGTATGCAAAACCTTAAAATAATGCTGGGCTACATGATCCTTTTCAAATTTTTCAATTTGTTCTTGTTCGCTAGGAAAAACCATATTCTCTCTACCTTTCTATGAATTACTCTTCCTGACAATCCATGCTCTATACAAAAGCAAGAGGTGGAATTTTCTCTCCCACCTCCCTATTTCTTATTACCAAACTGGTTGATCCAAACCGTCTGATGTTTCTTCGATAATTTTTTTCACTTCATCTGTATGGTAAGCTGCAACAACTTTCTTGATAGCATCAGCCTTAGGTGATGATTCCCAATCTTTTTTCGCAACAATGATGTTGTACCATTGTTTTGAATTTTCATCAGCTTGTTCTTTGAAGAGTGCTTTCTTGTAGTCCAATTTTGCTTCTGTAACGAAGGTATTGTTTACAACGGCAGCGTCAACTGATGACAATGAACGAGCTGTTTGGCTAGCATCCAATTCAGTGATTTTCAAGTTCTTTGGATTTTCTTTGATGTTAGCAACTGTTGCAAGAGCAGTTCCAGAAACATCCAATTTAATCAAGCCAGCTGATTGAAGCAAGTAAAGCGCACGGCTTTCGTTTGTAGCGTCGTTTGGTACAGCAATTTCTCCGTTTGCTGGGATGTCTTCTACTTTAGTGTACTTGTTGTCACTTCCATTCAAACCTGAGTAAAGGCGAATTGGAGAGATGTAAGTATCTGCAATCGCTACAAGGTCTTTCCCGTTTTCTTTGTTCCAGTTGTTCAAGAAGTTATAGTGTTGGAAAGCGTTCAAATCTACTTCGCCATCAGCAGTTGCCTTGTTTGGTTGTGAGTAGTCTGTGAACTCTGTAAATTCCAAAGTGATACCGTCTTTTTTAACTAATTCTTGGATTTTATCCCAACGTTTTTCTTCAGAACCGCTACGGTTAACAGTTGCGATTTTGATAGTTGTTGCATTGTCTGCTTTCTTTTCTGAGTTTCCACAAGCTGCAAGAGTCAAACCTGCGACTGTAGCAAGGGCTGCTACACCAAGCCATTTTTTGATTTTCATGATTCTTTCTCCTTAAAAATAATACCGTACTAGTATCTCACAATTTGTTTGATTTCACAAATTGTTATTAGATAGTCAGATATATAGTTTAAAGCTATATCCCTAAAAACTGAGAAATCACCCACCTTACTCAGAATGGATGATTTCAAGCAATTATTTAATATCCGCTTCTGCTGGTAGATAATTGTCTCCGAAGAATTGTTTTGACAATTTTTCAAGAGTTCCGTCTTTGTAGAGTTCTTGGATACGTTTGTCTACAAATGTTTTCAACTCATCTTGACCTTTAGCAAGAAGTGGGTAAACGTAAGGTTGTTGGTCGCTTGGAAGATCGATGACTTTCAAGTTGTCCAATCCTTGGTTCTTGATGACTGTTTCAACAGTGATTTTATCAAAAATCTTGTAGTCAAACTGACCATCGCTCAAGTGGCCCATGATTTGTTGTAAGTTTGCTTTAGTATAGTTAAGGATAGTTGGGTTATCTGAGTGTTGTTTGTTGTAGTCTTCTAACTGTTTCGCAGATGTTGTTCCTTGAACAACTTCTGTTGATTTTCCACCAACATCATCAAGCGATTTGATGCTAGAATCGTCTTTCTTGACTACAAGAACGTTAGGGTCTTTAACAGTTGGGGCTGCATAAAGGTATTTTTCAGCACGTTCTTTAGTGTAGCTGATGTTGTTAACGGCCATTTGGTAACGGTCAGCGTCAAGTCCTGCAAAGACTCCTGACCACTCTGTCTTCTCAAACTTGACATCATACTTGTCAGAGTCTTTAAAGATAGCGCGAACCACTTCAATTTCATAACCAGTCAATTCGCCATTTTCTTCATAGTTGAATGGTTTTGGTGAAGAATTAGTTGCAACAATAATTTCTTTCTTGCTAGCTGCTTCTCCTTCTTTCTTAGCACCACCTGAGCAAGCTGCTAGCACACTTGCAGCAACAAGCCCTAGGGCAGCAAGAGAGGAGTATTTAACGATTTTTTTCATGTCATTTCCTCCAAAATAGAATACCTTATAATCTTAACAGAAAAAAATCATTTACACCATTATATGATAACTATCTCTGTGATAGGTTTTCTTTATGGCTGATTTAAAAGACCAAACGCAAGACTGCAATCAAGACTACTTCAAAGAGAACCGTTCCGACTAGATTGCGGTAGCGAACTGAAAAATCACCCATCTGAATCAGAATGGATGATTTCAAGAAATTATTTAATATCTGCTTCTGCTGGTAGATAAGTATCGCCGAAGAATTGTTTAGACAGTTTTTCAAGAGTTCCGTCTTTGTAGAGTTCTTGGATGCGTTTGTCCACAAATGTTTTCAACTCATCTTGACCTTTGGCAAGAAGTGGGTAAACGTAAGGTTGTTGGTCGCTTGGAAGTTCAATGACTTTCAAGTTGTCCAATCCTTGGTTCTTGATGACTGTTTCAACACCGATTTTATCAAAAATCTTGTAGTCAAACTGACCATCGCTCAAGCGTCCCATGATTTGTTGGAAGTCTGCTCTAGTGTAGTTAAGGACAGTTGGATTATCTGAATGTTGTTTGTTGTAGTCTTCTAACTGTTTAGCAGATGTTGTCCCTTGAACAACTTCTGTTGATTTTCCACCGATATCATCAAGTGATTTGATGCTAGAGTCGTCCTTCTTCACTACAAGAACGTTAGGGTTTTTAGCAGTTGGGGCTGCGTAAAGGTATTTTTCAGCACGTTCTTTAGTGTAGCTGATGTTGTTAACGGCCATTTGGTAACGGTCAGCATCAAGTCCTGCAAAGACTCCTGACCATTCTGTCTTCTCAAACTTGACATCATACTTGTCAGAGTCTTTAAAGATAGCGCGAACCACTTCAATTTCATAACCAGTCAATTCACCATTTTCTTCATAGTTGAATGGTTTTGGTGAAGCATTGGTTGCAACGATAATTTCTTTCTTGCTAGCCGCTTCTCCTTCTTTCTTAGCACCACCTGAGCAAGCTGCTAGCACACCTGCAGCAACAAGCCCTAGGGCAGCAAGAGATGAGTATTTAACGATTTTTTTCATGTCATTTCCTCCAAAATAAAATACCTTATAATCTTAACAGAAAAAAAACATTTGCGCCATTATATGATATCTATCTCTGTGATAGGTTTTCTTTATGGGTAATTTAAAAGACCAAACGCAAGACTGCAATCAAGACCACTCCAAAGAGAACTGTTCCGACTAGATTGCGGTAGCGAAAGGCTACCCAAGCCGTTGGAAAGACGGCTAAGAAGTCTAGCCATTTAATTTGAGGAAGGCTCCCAACCTTACCTGTCACTACGCTTGAAAGAATCAAGGCAAAGATAATAGAAACGGGCAAGAACTTCAAAAAACGTTCAACAATCGCAGGCAAGCCCTTATACTTGACCAAGATGAAGGGAATCATACGGGGAATCCAGGTCACCAAACCAGAGAAAATAACTGCTAATAAAAGATACTTACTGACCATCTAAAACCACCCCCATTGTACAACCTAGCAAGGTCGCAGACAGAACAGCTAGTGACTGAGACACTACTGTCAAGAGCAAAAAGAAGGACACCGCAACAACTGCTAGGATAATGAGCAGATTGCGGACAGGAATCCGTCTTTGCATAATCTGGAATTGCGAAGCAAAAATTCCGATAAACATCCCAACCAGGGCAAAGTCTAAACCAAAAATTTCTGGATTTGGCAGCAGGCCACCTAGAGCCGTTCCGACAACTGTTCCCACAAACCAAGCCACATAGCTGTTGAGATTATTTCCGTGCATCCACATAGGATTGACCTTGTCTGCATGGGCCAATTCACCCATCAAAACGCCGTAGGTCTCGTCCGTCAAAAGACTAGACATACCGATATTTTGCCAGAGACTGGTATGACGGAAATAAGTTGACGCATGCAAACTCAATAAAAAGAGACGCAAATTAATCAAAAAAACCGTCATAGCAATAGCTGCCACAGGTGCTTGAACCGCAATCAGTGCCAACATGGCAAACTGGGCACTCCCAGCATAAACAAAGAGGCTCATCAATCCCATCTCAACAGGTGTCACATAGGGCGCACCGATAATCCCACAGGCAAGGCCAATACTGACATAACCAAGGGCCGTTGGCATGGCTGCCTGCGCTCCCTCCCAAAATCCTTTTTCTCTCATCTTTCTCCTCATATTGTCTTAATAGGTGGACTGAATCGGTTCCAGCCACAGCATGGACTATTATAACACATTCAGGAAAGAGAAAAAAGTCTGCTGATTGTGGCCATCATAAAAGACTGGCAATCCAGTCTCAAACATATATTATAGAAATTATCCGCTAAATGTTTTCACGAATATCAAAGAACATGAAAAGGCAACTAGAAGAAATAGCAATAAAACAAAGTTAGTAGCAATAGTTACTAAAACTAAGATCATTTTTATGAAAAGGATACCTAAAAATGCGATTACAAACAAATATAAGAGTATTCAGTAAGGAAATAAACTAAATGGGTAGAATACCTAGAACACTCTTCCTAAAATATTACTAAGCAAATGAAATTACAGCAACGGTAAAATTTGACCAATACCATTGTAGACTATATGCAGCCCAATAGGCCAATAAATGGACTTGGTTACTCTAAACAAGACTGCAAATATGAGACCGCCACCCATATAGACGAAAAAGTCTGTCAAGACCCAACCGTGATTACTAATGTGTAAGATTCCAAATAATATAGCTGAGCCAAGCACATCCAGTCCCCATTTCTTTCCTTTTTCCAGAGCTGTCATCACCAATCCACGATAAATCATGTCTTCAAAAATGGGACCTGCAATCACAGGATAGAAAAAATACATCAAAAATGCTGTAGCTCCTGTAAAAGTAGGAACATCCAGTTGATAAGAAATTGCATTTTTGGTAGGCGGAAAAAGAAAAAAGGTGACGAAATTCCAAACAACAAAAGCAAGAAGAGCTAGGAAGGAATAGAAAAGATAGGAACCTTTAAATTTTCTACTGTTAATTTTCTGCCATTTTCCTGACCAAACCATAACAATAAAAGCAAGCAGAACCACAAGAAAATTTAACAGCATATCCGACAAATAATAGGCAAAGTCGGATAAACCAGCAGCAAGATCGCTATGTAAAACTAGAACACTGAACTTCTGGTCAGCAACAACTAGTAGAATAGCTATAATAAAGTAGTAGCGTGAGATTATCTTTTTCATCCTATTTTCTCCTATATTACGAAATAAAGAAAGCCCTAACCCAAACAAAGGCAAGGGCTTTAAATATCAACGACGACGATTAACAGTGGAAGAATCATGGTTAAAATTTTTCTCCCAGAAATTAGTGATTGACCAAGGTGTCCCGAACCCTCCCCATGCACCGCTTGGGATATTGCCAAGATACACAAGATCTCCTCCTCTAACATCTTGCAACTCAGCTTCTGTTAGTTCCATCGTTTCTGCAAATTGTAAATTTAACATCTTTTACACTCCTTTAATTATCTTCATTTGTAAACCACTTCTGCGACCTAGGATTTGCTTTAAGTACTTTACATGGACAGTATAACACAGAAATTGGCTTATTTTAGAAAATCGCATATTTGATATTTTTTCTTATAGAAATTTCAGATTTGCGATTTTGGTAGATTTGATTATTTCACTGGTATAATAAAGTTACTACTAACAAGGAGGGATATAATGATGAAGAAAAGAAAAATCCAACTGATACTCCTGCTTATTTCGGAGTGGGTGATTGTCTTCCCGTTTCTAATTAATCGATAAGTTCTTTGTATTGCTGAAAACGCAATTCGAAGAGGGCTGTTAATTGTGGATTTTCTAATACTTGCAGAGATTGGATAAAGTGTTCAATCTCTTTTTGATTGCTTCCTTTGGTTTGAAGAAAGACACTCATTTTCTTTAAAAATTGCCACGATACTTTCTCAAAAACATCGTACGGACGCAACATGCTCTCCAACTCGGCTTCGAAGATTGGGATGTATGAGAAAAGTTTTCGCTCCATGAGTTCTGATAAGATATTTAAGAGTCCTTGCTTCATATACAATCGATTGTGTATTAACTCTTTAAATTCCTTGGATTTTTCAAGTAAAGAGGTTGATAAAAATATCAAATCTTGATTACTCAAGAAGGGCATGGTATTGCAAAAAAGATAGAGTTCAAACCAGGTCCAAGACTCAATAGCATAGAGATAGATAGTCAAAAACTCGCTATCTTCTTTTACCAATGGATAGTTCTTATCTAAGGAATGGAGTGCGTTTTTAATTACAATAGCATTCAAACGACGATAGGTCTGCGCCATCTGTTCTTGCTCGACTTCCTCCAACAGTTGCTCTAAGCCAGCAATATCTTGATGGGCAAACCGATCCACAACCTTTCTACCAATTCGCATATGTGGAGATTCTTGATAATTGTTGAGCTTATGACCAAACTCATCGAAGGTCACATTGATTCCTTGGATGGCTAAGAGCAGCTTGTCCGCAGATAGCATAGACTGTCCTAGTTCAAACTTAGACAACTGAGAAGCTGTTAGTCCAGCACAAGCCACATCTGACTGCTTGAGCTTTCTTGCCAAGCGCAATTCCTTGTAAAATTCTCCCAATTCCATTCTCTCAATCATCTGACCACCTCCTATTTTTTATATAGTATATCATTATTTACAATCATTTGTCAAAATATTCTGACATTTAAGAGAACAAAAAAGCCAGCCTTAAGCTGACTCCTTATTCCATAGTATCAAAAGCGAGACTTGGCTTGGCATTGAGATCCAAGTCTGCAAAATTTTCTTTGTTCCACTCGCTGACGCTGGCATAGGCAATCATGCCTGCATTGTCTCCACAGAGACGCAGAGGGGGGATGATGACCTTAACATCGGTAATTTCGTCTGCTAGGCTTTCTCTGAGACCTTTATTAGCTGCCACACCACCTGCCACGACAAGGGTTTTAACAGGGTATTTCTCCAAAGCCTTCTTAGTTTTTGCCATAAGAATATCCAAGACAGCTGCTTGGAAGGACGCACACAAGTCCTCTGTAGATAGGCTTTCTCCCTTTTGTTCGGAATTGTGGTGAAGATTGATAAAGGCAGATTTCAAACCTGAGAATGAAAACTCCAGATTATCTTCCTTAATCATGGCACGAGGGAAATCATAAATATCCTGTCCCTGATGAGCTAGCTCGTCAATCTCACGACCTGCAGGATAGGTCAAGCCCATGACACGGCCTACCTTATCATAGGCTTCCCCAACCGCGTCATCTCGCGTTTCCCCAACAATCTTGTAGTCACCAGCCTCAGAAACATAAACCAACTCTGTGTGCCCGCCACTTACTAAAAGTGCTAACAAGGGAAAGTCCAAAGGCTCCACACTTTGAGCTGCCATGAGGTGACCAGCCATGTGGTTAACAGGAATCAGTGGAAGTCCATGTGCCCAAGCAAAGGCCTTGGCAGCTGACAAACCAACTAGCAAGGCTCCAACCAAGCCTGGTCCATAGGTAACAGCCACAGCTGTTACATCGTCTTCGGTAATCCCTGCTTCTGCCAGAGCCTCCTCGATACAGGCTGTAATGACCTCGACATGGTGACGGCTAGCTACTTCTGGTACTACGCCCCCAAAACGTTTGTGGCTCTCAATTTGACTAGCAATGACATTGGACAAGAGCTCATCGTCGTTTTTTAAGATGGCGACACTGGTCTCATCACAGGATGTCTCAAATGCTAAAATATATCTATCCTTCATCTATTTCTCTCTTCATGATAATGGCGTCCTCGACTGGGTCATGGTAGTAGGCCTTTCGCTCAGCGATGACTGCCATCTTTTCTTTCTTGTAAAATGCTTGCGCTCGTTGATTTGACTTTCTGACTTCGAGGAAAATCTCCTTGTCTGTCGGCAATTGAGCAAACAAGGCTGATGCAATTCCCTGACCCTGATAGGTTTGTTTGACAGCGATTTGCAGGACTTCTGCTTCAAAAAGATTCTCCTGCACAGCTAGAAATCCAATCACTTCGTCCCCATCATAAGCCAGAGCATACCAAGTCTGGTCTTGAGCCAGGTCTGCTTGGATTTGTTCCAGCGTCCAAGGACTGACTGAGTAAACAGTTATCATAACAGCGTAGATGGCTTGAGCCAGATCAGATTGCTGTTGAGTTCGTTTGATTTCTATCATAGGCGTTTAATGTAGGACTCACCATACTCGGTGTGGTTCTTGAGCCAGTTTTCCTCAGCCTCGACACGCTTGAGGTAGTTAGGCACAAAGTCGTGCAAGGAGTCTGCTTCCTTGTCCCAAGCCAAAAGAGCAAGATTGGCTGCATTAGGTAAGGTTTCTTTGTAATTAGTCCTTGGCAAGTGTTCTTGAATCTGCTCCACAAAGGGGGCAACTTCTCCGACAAAGGTAACCTGACTAGCACCCTTAACTTTTTCTAACACCTCTTCAAAAGATAGGTGCGCTTCCGGCATGACAGGTTTAGCATTTTCATAAAATCCTGCATAAACATTGTTGCGACGAGCATCCATCAAGGGGATAAACAAACCTTCTTGTTGGTAGGGCACCAGAGCCAAGAGGCTAGACATACCAACTAACTCAATGTTCAGAGTATGAGCCAAAGTCTTGGCAGTTGCTACCGCGATTCGCAAGCCTGTGTAGCTACCTGGCCCTTCAGCCACCACGATTCGATCCAAATCCTTGGGCGTCCAGTCCACACTCGCCATCAAAAAATCGATGGCTGGCATGAGGGTAATACTGTGATTTTTCTTAATATTAATCGTCGTCTCGGCAAGAACCTGCTTATCCTCTAAAATAGCGAGAGAAAGAGCCTTGCTGGACGTATCAAAAGCTAATACTTTCATAACACATTCCTATCTTTTGGTCTGCTTACTATTATACTACAAAAGCTGGCACATGGGAATTTTCTTTACCCCCAAACAAAAAAGCCTACACTTAACTAAAAAACAATTCGCAAATAAAATTCAAAAAAATGCTCACTTTTCTTTTACTTTACGAATATAAAAGTGAACAAGAAAATTGAAAGGATCTTCGTAAAAAGTTTGGTAAGTCATGCTAGATAAAAAACACATTTTTAGAAGAATGAATTTTATTATCTTTATCTCTTACAGTTTCCTCAGCATTCTCAATGATTTAAACATTACTACTATCCCTTTACCATTCGATTTATCTGTTTGTATTGTTTTATTTTTATGCTTCAACTCTATTTTTGAGCAGAGTAATGACCACCATAAAAATAATAAGCTCTGAAAATTCCATTGTCATATCATTTTAGAAAAATGCAAAGACCACCTCATCTTGATAGAAGGGGTGGAATTTTCGTGTCATGAATTTACTATCTTTTGCCCCAAACAAAAAAGCCCCAGCATAAGCAGAGCATCTAAGCATTTAATCCAAAGTAAAAGACAAACCAAACGACATAGGTTACGAGGAGGAGAAAGATCGAGTAGAGAGTCACAAAGGTAATTTTCCACAAGAACTTGGTTTATCGTCGTTCCAGTTTGGCAAATAGAAGATTCCCCGCATAAACGCAAGCAACAAAAACAATAAAAGCTACCAAACGAGCTCCGATAGCAAAAGCAAATAAGTTATACATAGGGCAACCTCCTTGACTTAAAAACTATAGGGAATTGTGACAAGCGATAAATTCCACTTCCATTATCAAGATAGCATATTTTCTTTGTTTTTGCAAACGCTTCCTAACGAGTGACTCTATGACTTTCTCGTTCCCGTCTTTTACTAATTTTTCATTTTGTGGTATAATTGAAATAATTGTAACGAATCAAGGTCAATCTAGACACAAAATGGAATGAAATCAAGCAAATCTCTGCTAAAAGTTTGGAATAAGCTGACCTGTAAATAGAAAGGAACTATATGATTTACAAAGTTTTTTATCAAGAAACAAAAGAACGTAGCCCACGTCGTGAAACTACACGCGCACTTTACCTAGACATCGATGCCAGCTCAGAACTTGAGGGCCGTATCGCTGCTCGCCAACTTGTCGAAGAAAATCGCCCAGAGTACAATATCGAGTATATCGAACTCTTGTCTGACAAATTGCTAGATTACGAAAAAGAAACTGGCGCCTTCGAAATCACGGAGTTCTAATATGGCCTATACTCTTAAACCTGAAGAAGTCGGCGTTTTTGCCATCGGTGGTCTGGGAGAAATCGGGAAAAACACTTACGGAATTGAATACCAAGATGAGATTATCATCGTCGATGCTGGGATTAAATTCCCAGAAGATGACTTGCTTGGTATCGACTATGTCATTCCTGACTACTCTTACATTGTGGACAATATCGACCGCGTCAAGGCTATCTTAATCACACACGGACACGAGGACCACATTGGTGGGATTCCTTTCCTGCTCAAGCAAGCAAATGTCCCTATCTATGCTGGACCGCTTGCCTTGGCTTTGATCCGTGGTAAACTCGAAGAACACGGCCTCTTGCGCAACGCCAAACTTTACGAAATCAACCACAACACTGAGTTGACCTTTAAAAATCTCAAGGCCACTTTCTTTAGAACGACTCACTCTATTCCAGAGCCTTTGGGGATTGTCATTCATACTCCTCAAGGGAAAATTGTCTGTACAGGTGACTTCAAGTTCGACTTTACTCCAGTCGGAGAACCTGCGGACTTGCACCGTATGGCTGCGCTTGGTGAAGAAGGTGTTCTCTGTCTTCTCTCTGACTCAACAAATGCGGAAGTGCCAACCTTTACCAACTCTGAAAAAGTCGTTGGTCAGTCCATCATGAAGATTATCCAAGGCATTGAAGGACGTATCATCTTTGCATCCTTTGCCTCAAATATCTTCCGTCTCCAGCAAGCAACAGATGCTGCTGTTAAGACTGGACGTAAGATTGCGGTCTTTGGTCGCTCTATGGAAAAGGCCATTGTCAACGGAATCGAGCTTGGCTACATCAAAGCTCCTAAGGGAACCTTTATCGAGCCAAATGAAATCAAAGACTACCCTGCAGGCGAGGTTCTGATCCTCTGTACAGGTAGTCAGGGTGAGCCGATGGCGGCCCTCTCTCGTATCGCAAACGGAACCCACCGTCAAGTGCAACTCCAACCTGGCGATACGGTTATCTTCTCTTCAAGCCCAATCCCTGGAAACACTACTAGCGTCAACAAGCTGATTAACATCATTTCTGAAGCTGGTGTCGAAGTTATCCACGGTAAGGTTAACAATATCCATACATCTGGACACGGTGGTCAGCAAGAGCAAAAACTTATGCTCCGCTTGATTAAACCAAAATACTTCATGCCTGTCCACGGTGAATACCGCATGCAAAAAGTCCATGCTGGACTTGCGGTGGATACTGGTGTTGAGAAGGACAATATCTTTATCATGAGCAACGGTGATGTGCTTGCCCTTACTGCAAACTCTGCCCGTATCGCAGGTCATTTCAATGCTCAGGATATCTACGTCGATGGAAATCGTATCGGCGAAATCGGTGCAGCTGTGCTCAAAGATCGTCGCGATCTATCTGAAGATGGTGTTGTACTAGCTGTCGCAACCGTTGACTTCAAGTCTCAGATGATCCTATCTGGACCAGATATTCTCAGCCGTGGATTTGTCTACATGAGAGAGTCTGGCGACTTGATTCGCCAAAGCCAACGCATCCTTTTCAATGCTATTCGTATCGCTTTGAAAAACAAAGATGCCAGCGTCCAATCTGTCAATGGTGCCATTGTCAACGCTATTCGCCCCTTCCTTTATGAAAATACAGAACGTGAACCGATTATCATCCCGATGATCCTCACACCAGATGAAGAATAATACTCTTCGAAAATCTCTTCAAACCACGTCAGCTTCGCCTTGCCGTATATATGTTACTGACTTCGTCAGTTCTATCTACAACCTCAAAGCAGTGCTTTGAGCAACCTACGGCTAGCTTCCTAGTTTGCTCTTTGATTTTCATTGAATACAAGTCAACAAAACAGCCCCGATTTTTCGGAGCTGTTTTTCTCTATGCTTTCTTTTGAGATTCAAACTCAATAAAAATCAAAATCAGACTAGAAGGCTAGGCGAAAGCATAACTTGAGTTAGCTCCCATAGTTCGGGGAACTATGGGAGGCTGGAGATGAATCAAAGCCAAGCTTTGAACTCATTCGTAAGAAGCCGACGACGTATTATTTTGATTTTTGAAGAGTTTTAGAAATACTACGATTTTTACCTTCAAGATACACCATCAAAATAGAAATATCTGCTGGGTTTACTCCTGAGATACGGCTGGCTTGGCCGATGGTTTCTGGATTGATCAGTTTGAACTTCTGACGGGCTTCTGTTGCAATAGAATCAATATCATCCCAATCAATATTGGCTGGAATGCGTTTTTCTTCCATGCGTTTCATCTTGGCTACCTGATCCATAGCTTTGGAAATATAGCCTTCGTACTTGATTTCTGTTTCAATCAATTCGATAATCTTATCATCCAAGTCCTCTGCAGCTGGTCCGATGAAGGCTACCACATCTTGATAAGAGACTTCTGGACGGCGAAGGAATTCCTTGGCTGTCACTGCATCTGTCAACGGCTTGAAGCCCATCTCCTCAACCTTAGCATTAGTTTCCTTGACTGGCTTAAGTTTGATGCTGTCTAGGCGCTTCATCTCATTGTCAAATTGATTTTTCTTGATTTCAAAGCGAGCCCAGCGTTCATCGTCCACAAGTCCAATCTCGCGTCCCATCTCTGTCAAACGCATATCAGCATTGTCATGGCGGAGAATGAGGCGGTATTCAGCACGACTGGTCAAGAGACGATAGGGTTCAATAGTTCCCTTGGTCACCAAGTCATCAATCATGACCCCGATATAACCGTCACTGCGCTTCAAAATCAATTCAGGCTTGCCTTGGATTTTCAGAGCCGCATTGATCCCAGCGATAATCCCTTGGCCTGCTGCCTCTTCGTAACCTGACGTTCCATTTGTCTGACCAGCAGTGAAAAGACCTGAGATTTTCTTGGTTTCCAGAGTCGCACGCAACTGATGAGGCAAGACCATATCATACTCAATGGCATAACCTGTTCGCATCATCTCTGCATTTTCCAAACCTTTGATGGAATGAACCAAATCACGCTGGACATCCTCAGGCAGACTGGTTGAAAGTCCTTGAACATAGACTTCCTCAGTATTGCGCCCTTCTGGCTCAAGGAAGAGTTGGTGACGTTCCTTGTCCGCAAAGCGCACAATCTTATCCTCAATCGACGGGCAGTAACGAGGTCCCACTCCCTTGACCACACCTGTAAACATAGGCGCACGGTGGAGGTTATTTTGGATAATTTCATGACTGGTACCATTGGTATAGGTCAACCAGCATGGCACCTGATCCTTGACATAATCCTCATCACGTGAAGTATAAGAGAAGTGATTAGGCGCTTCGTCTCCTGGCTGAATCTCTGTCACATCGTAATTGATAGAAGAAGCCTTGACACGTGGAGGTGTTCCTGTCTTGAAACGACCGATTTCGAGGCCCAATTCCTTAAGATTATCAGCAAGGTTAATAGAAGCTAGGCTGTGGTTAGGACCTGATGAATACTTAAGGTCTCCAATGATAATTTCCCCACGGAGGGCCGTCCCTGTCGTCACGATAACAGCCTTAGCAGCATACTCTTGATGGGTCGCTGTACGAACACCGACAACCTTACCATCTTCCACTAAAATCTCATCAATCATGGTCTGACGAAGGGTCAGATTCTCTTGATTTTCAACCGTCTTGCGCATCTCCTTAGAGTAAAGCTCCTTGTCAGCCTGCGCACGAAGGGCACGGACAGCTGGCCCCTTCCCTGTGTTGAGCATCTTCATCTGGATGTAAGTCTTGTCAATGGTTTTGGCCATCTCGCCACCGAGGGCATCGACTTCACGCACAACAATCCCTTTGGCAGAACCACCGATAGAGGGGTTACAAGGCATGAAAGCCAGCATTTCAATGTTGATAGTCGCAAGTAAGACCTTACAGCCCATACGGCTAGCGGCCAAGGAAGCCTCGACCCCAGCGTGTCCTGCACCAATTACAATAATATCGTATTCTTCAGTAAAATTATATGTCATCTCTTAACCTTTCAAAAATTTCTCGCAAATAAGGAACTAACTTCTCCTCCTCTAGAGCTTGATCCATAGTAACCCATTTAAAGTGTGTATGCTCTTCAGGATCTAATCTGATAATTGGCTTCTCCCCAACCCACTCTGCTTTATAAACTAAGCGAGTAAAGACAGTATCCTTAGAGGTATCCAGTTGACTATCTTCGTGAAGAAGTTTGAGCGAACTGCTATCTAGCCTAACTCCCGCTTCTTCAATGCATTCTCTAAGAGCTCCATCTCGCGGAAGTTCACCCTTTTCAACCCCGCCACCAGGAATATCCCAGTAAGTTGGATAAACATTGGAGAAGCCTCTTTTTATCTCAGAACGTTTAAGGAGTAAATAGTCATCTCCACTCTGAATAAGCACATGGGCAATGAGCCTGACCGTCATGTTTTTCTCCTATTCCTCAAGATGGATGTGTCTTAGTTGGCCGTCCCAATCTGGCAGGGCTGTTTTTAAAAAGGCTGGAACTAGATTGATACCCTCAAGCTTGTCTATGTCAATCCATTCACAGGGTTGCCTTTTCTCATCTTCCTGCATGGTCAATGGGGCATCTTCAAGCAAATCCACCAGATAATGAAACTCGATGTTGTGATAGGAAATACCGTCCTGTTCAAAACGATTTTCAACTATGAAAGCTAGCTGCCCAGCTTGAGCTTTGACACCCAGTTCTTCCCTCACTTCACGGACTACCGCGTCTTCCGTGCTTTCATTGACTTGAATCGCACCGCCAATAGTGTAATACTTACCCTTATCTTTGGTGACTAGAAGCTTGCGATTTTGAAGAATCAAGGCTGTCGCCCGAACACCAAAAACCGTATTGTCTACTTTTGTCCGAAAGTCTTGTTGAGTCATTTTTATCCTTTCCCTTAAACGACACAAAAACAGTCAAAACTCCAAAGAAGTGCAGGACAAAAAAGCCTGCAACATCCATGAGCTTTGACCATCATTTCTATTGCTTTTATTATTGTAGCAAATTGAGAAAATTTGTCAATCTAAATGTACTGACAAACTTGTCCATCACGGTAAGCATTGTCAATCAAACCGCCACCTAGACACTCATCGCCATCATAAAAGACAACTGCTTGTCCTGGTGTGATTGCCCGCTGTGCCTCTGCAAAGATGACCTCTGCCTTGTCTCCTTTAACATGGACGGTTACTTTAGAATCAGGCTGACGGTAGCGGAATTTGGCTGTGCATTCTAGCGTGAATTCCTCTGGCATGTCACGAGTAAAGTGGACTTGGCTAGCCTCTAGGCTGGTTGACATGAGCGAGTCATGGTAGAAACCTTGGCCAACATAGAGGATATTCTTGCTTAGGTCTTTTCCGACAACAAACCAAGGGGCATTGTCACCGCCGTGTTGCCCACCGATACCGAGACCACCACGCTGACCAATCGTATAATACATGAGACCTGCATGCTCACCCATATCGCGACCATCCACAGTCATCATGCGACCAGGCTGAGCTGGCAGATAGTTACTGAGAAAATTTTTAAAGTTCTTTTCTCCAATAAAGCAAATCCCTGTCGAGTCTTTCTTCTTAGCAGTGGCAAGCCCTGCTTCTTCTGCTAGTCTGCGAACTTCAGGCTTTTCCAAATGTCCCAATGGGAACATGGTTTTTTGAAGTTGTTCTTGCGAAAGTTGGCTGAGGAAGTAGGTCTGGTCCTTGCCATTGTCCACGCCACGAAGCATGTGAACTGTTCCATCCTCATCACGCGCTACACGGGCATAGTGCCCAGTCGCTACATAGTCTGCCCCCAAGGTCATGGCATAGTCCAAAAAAGCCTTGAACTTGATTTCCTTGTTGCACATAACATCTGGATTTGGCGTACGTCCTGCACGGTATTCCGCTAGGAAATACTCGAAAACGCGGTCCCAGTACTCTTTTTCAAAGTTGACAGAGTAGTAGGGAATGCCAATCTGATCTGCCACCGCAGCCACATCCTTGTAATCTTCGGTCGCCGTACAGACGCCGTTTTCATCTGTGTCATCCCAGTTCTTCATGAAGATACCGATCACATCGTAACCCTGCTCCTTGAGAAGAAGAGCCGTCACCGACGAATCAACACCACCACTCATCCCCACAACAACACGTGTTTTAGAGTTCTCACTCATGGTAAGTCTCCCATCTATTCGTTTATTCACGATTGAAGGTCGTGTGTGCTTTAACGATTGAAGGTCGCTTGAGCAGTATTCATTATAACACGCTTGGTTGGAGAAGACAAGAAAGAGGCTGATAATCTGCAAGCCTCTCTGTAAATACATATATAATTGTTTAAAAAGAGTGTAATTTATAGCTTAATCCCTCTACTGCTTATTATCTTATTTATAAAATAAACTAAAAATGATATACTGTAATGAGGAGGAATACGTACATGATCTCTTAAAGATACTACCATCCATGTACGTAGAACGATTGTGAAAAACTACAAAGATATTCTAAAATCAAAAAACACCATTTTTACTATTATCATTGTCGCAAGTCTTGGACTTTTAATAGGTTTAGTCATTCATCAAGAAAACATCTTAACAGAAAGAGGCAATATTGCTTTCATCAAACGGCAAAAAAATGAACAAGATGTCGAACAAGTAAAAAAAGCCATCAAAGATTTTAATATCGATTCTGAAACGATTATAGAGGATTGGAAAAAAATTCGAGAATTAAAACCAACCACTGACGAAGGCAAGCAAACATTAGCAGACTTTCTTGCTACTACTGCCGATAAAATCACCAATCATTATAGCGAAAAAGCTTTAAAATTAGATGTAAAGGAATCTGATAGCCAGTTTGAAGATAAACAAACACTTGAAACAGCCATCACTTCCTTACAAAAAATACTAGAGATTATTAAAAGTGTCAATTCCACAAGCAAACAAGCCACTATTGATGAAAAAATAAAACCAATTCAAGAACTGATTTCTAAATTCCAAAAGCAAGTTGAAGTCTTGACCAAAAAAGAAGGACAAAGGAACGACAAAAAAGAAACAGGAACGACTAGTAGCGAAGGGGAAAGGGAAACCTATTCTTCAGAAGGAGGGAGCTACACTCCAACCTATACTGAGTCAAATAGGAGCAGATACAGTTCACAAGCGCCTGCAAGCGAACAACCTTCATCTGATAGTGCTGGCAGCAGCGGAAATGATGTGGCAAATACACAAAATCAAACAACTAATACTTCAGAAGCTCGAGCAGAGACTAATACCAATAGTAACAATGCTGAAGTTCCCACAATAAATAGTGATGATCTCGCTAGTTTAGGTGGCGGAGTTACATCATTCGGTCAGCGTTAATCCTTAGCCAAAAAAGCTTTGAAATCAGAAAAACGCATAGTATCAGGTAGGCAAAAACCTTGATAATATGCGTTTTATTGTGGAAAGATTTACTTCATTTCTTCTGAAATTGAGTTTATATCCATCCTACATAGTAGACAAAAAATCATTACAAAACGGATAAAAATCACAAAATAAAGGCTCACACTGCCTTATTATGAAAATAAGCTTGCGCCTTTATTTTTACTGCTTATCAACTTTTTAAATCTTTATTCGCTTTCTTAGCGACTGCAATTTGGTATTTCACTTGGTCAAATCCTGTACCTCCCAAGGAATTTCGTCTTTGAACCGCAGTTTTAGGTTGCAAGTAGACATAAATATCCTCGGAAATAAGAGAATGATAGGCTTGCAATTCCTCCAAAGTCCAATCTTGAATATTTTTAGCACACTTGATAGAGTCTAGCACTAATCTTCCTACAACCTCATGAGCTTCTCTAAATGGCAAGCCTTTCCCTGCCAAATAATCTGCCAACTCAGTCGCATTTGAAAAGTCCTTCTCTGTTGATTCTTGCATTTTTTCCTTGTTTACCTGCAAACTAGATAACATACCTGCCAATACATCGAGGGAATTTAAAATCGTTTCGACCGTATCAAACATCCCTTCCTTATCCTCTTGCAAATCCTTATTATAAGCTAAAGGCAAGGACTTCATGACTGTCAATAGTCCAAACAGATTCCCATAAACTCGACCAGTCTTTCCTCGAATCAACTCAGCCATATCTGGATTTTTCTTTTGGGGCATAATAGAGGAACCTGTTGTAAACGTATCTGACAAGGTAATAAATTGGTACTCAAAGCTACACCAATTGATTATTTCTTCACAAAAACGGCTCATATGCATCATGAGTATGCTGGCATTGGACAGAAATTCTAAGATAAAATCGCGGTCACTAACAGCATCCAAAGAATTTGTATAAGGTTGCTTAAACTTCAGCAAATCGCTGGACAACTGACGATCAATGGGGAAAGTCGTCCCTGCCAAAGCTGCCGCACCTAGAGGGCATAGGTCTGTATGCTGCTGGTTAAATTCAAAACGTTCACTGTCTCTTTGAAACATATTGTAGTAAGCCATCAGGTGGTGGGCAAAACTAATAGGCTGGGCATGTTGCAGATGGGTATAGCCCGGCATGATCGTCTTCACATGATTTTCCGCCAAGTCTAATAAAACACCCTTGAGATGAGCCAGTTTACCTAGGACATGGTCTAGCTGTTCCTTGAGATATAAGTGTATATCTGTCGCAACTTGGTCATTTCGAGAACGAGCCGTATGTAACTTCCCTGCAAGGGGACCAATTTTTTCTGTCAGCAACACTTCCATATTCATATGAATATCTTCGTTTGCGATATCAAAGTCAAGTTGGCCTGCCTCTAGCTCTTCTAAAAGCTCTTTCAAGCCTGCTTGAATCTTTTCTGACTCCTTCAAACTCAAAATGCCCGTCTGACCCAACATCTGAACGTGGGCTAAAGAACCAATCAAATCAAATTTAGCTAATTTCTGGTCAAAAGATATACTCGCACCAAAGCGCTCTACCCAGTCTTCGACAGTACCTTCAAAGCGACCACCCCATAATTTTGTATTCTTAGCCATATCACATCCACCTCTCTATCCAATCGCCCTATTTGGCGATTTTTTGAACCTCAGAATGAACCTTGGTTGGAAGTCCCCACAACTTAATAAAGCCAACAGCCGCATCTTGGTCAAAGGTATCTGCACTAGTATACGTCGCCAAATTTTCATCGTAAAGTGAATTTGGTGATTTCCTAGCCACGACCTGAGCGCTCCCCTTATATAGTTTAACTTTTGCAGTCCCATTGACAACTTTTTGAGTCTCTTTAATATAAGCAATCAAGGCTTGTGTAGCTGGACTAAACCACAAAGCATTATAAATGAGATTTGATAATTCATTTTCTATGATTGGTTTAAAATGAGCCACTTCTCTCACAAGCGTCAAGTCCTCAATTTCCTTATGAGCTGTCAGCAAGGTCACTGCACCTGGACACTCATAGATTTCTCTTGATTTAATCCCAACCAAACGATTTTCCACGTGGTCAATCCGTCCGACCCCATGTTTTCCAGCTATTTCATTGAGTTTTTGAATCAAATCTGCCAATTTTAACCCTTCTCCATTGAGGGAAACTGGAACACCTTCACTAAACTCAATATCAATGTATTCTGGTATATCTGGAGCTTGCTCTGGAGAAGTTGTGATGCCAAAGGCTTCTTCTGGAGCCTGATTCCATGGATTTTCCAAAATACCACACTCATTGGCACGTCCCCAAAGATTTTGGTCAACAGAGTAGGGATTGTCAAGATCAGCAGGAACAGGCACCCCATTTTCCTTAGCATAATGAATTTCTTCCTCCCGAGACCATTTCCATTCACGAACTGGCGCAATCACTTTTAAATTGGGATCCAAGGCTGCAATCGATACTTCAAAACGTACTTGGTCATTCCCCTTACCGGTACAACCATGAGCAATTGTAGTCGCTCCTGTCTGATGCGCTATTTCAACCAATTTTTTAGAAATAAGAGGGCGGCTCAAGGCAGATACCAAGGGATACTTTTGTTCATAATAAGCATGTGACTGAAGAGCCACTAGCACATAATCTGTAGCAAATTCGTCCTTAACATCAATGACATAAGATTCGACTGCCCCAACCTTGAGAGCCTTATCATGGATGAAATCTAAGTCTTTCCCTTCACCCACATCCATACAAACTGCAACAACATCATAGTCTTTCTTCAGCCAGGTAATAGCAACTGATGTGTCTAAACCGCCAGAATAGGCCAAAATTACTTTTTCTTTACTCATGTTCTTTTCCTTCTTTCTATTTTTCAATGGACGCTTTAAATGCATCCTCAATGAGTTTGTCTAATTCTCCAGAATCCTTCAACTTTTGAATGGTTCTATCGACTGCCTCTTTCAATTCCTTGCTATCTTTTTTCATGGCGACCGCATAAGAATCATCTTGCTCTTTTTCAAAATTGAGTTCTGCGATTGCTAAATCAGGATTATTTTCCACAAATCCCTTGGCAACAGGTTCTTCAAAGATAACGGCATCCACTTGTCCTGATTTTAAATCTGTAATTAAATTCCCATTTTTAGGCAGAGATACGAGGGAAGAATTTTGTAGCAAATCTTTCGCCATCGTTTCTTGAATCGAACCTTTCTGCGCTCCGACCTTCTTCTGCGCCAGGTCGTTTACAGACTGATAAGTGGCCAAGTCAGATTTTTTGACAATAAGCTTATTTTTTGAAGTATAGTAAGGAATTGAAAAGTCAAACACCTTGCTCCGTTCATCTGTCTTAGAAACACCAGATATGGCAAGGTCAGCTTTTCCTGATTGAACACTAGCCAGTACATTGTCAAAACTCATGGGAGATAGTTCCAATTCGACACCTAGTTCTGTTGCGATAGCCTTGGCTAATTCGATATCTGAACCCACAATCTGATTTTTTCCATCAACCACTTTTTGGTATTCAAATGGAGCAAAATCTGGATTGAGGGCTACAACCAATTTTCCTTTGGACTTGATAGCTTCAATTCCAGCCGATTGATTGTTACTACAAGCAAATAGTAGGGGGAGCATCACTAAACCAAACATCGTCATCAACACCTTCTTCATCTTATTCATAACAAAGCCTCCTTTATGTTTATTCTTTTTGGTTGTATAAATAATACTCCTATACTCATCGTTTGTCAAGCCTAAATTGAAAAAATTTTCAATTTGAAACAAAAAAACCTAGAAATACTACATAAAAATGTCATTCTTAGGCGTATTTATGCTATTCTCTCTGGAAAACATGAGTATTCAGTCATTCAAAAGGAGCTAAACGAACTCATTCCCCCTCTCCCAATTCAATGATTCGATGACATTGTTGGGCTACATAAGCATCGTGGATCATAATTAGGAAAAACTAACTTCTAAATAAAACCACACTGTCATTCCAATCTTGAACACAATCAAATTGAAAGGGATACTGTGTGGTTTTTGAATGTTTAGAGATTCATTTTTGGATAATTGTCAATCAGAATGTTCTTTTATCTGTCAATAACCCTAGAAAATCTTGTCGTTTCAAGTCTGAGAAGTGTTTGGTAGAAAGACTTCCTTTTTGAAGTCCATCATCTCTAACCTGTAAATAATAGCTGTTGGTTTGTTTTGATTGTCAAAAAATCGCCCAATACAAAAATTTTTTTCCAGTTACGAATCTCAAATTCTTTCATCTCTGATTTTGGAATGCGGATAAGTCCTTGCCGCAAATCGCGATGGTGCTCACTTGTGAAAGTCATCCCATTTCCAAGATTTCTTATCAGCAGTTCATCTGGAGTCACCATCACCAGCGCTATTTTAGTTAAGAAAACTTCAACTGTTGGAGGTAAAATAGCCAAATTAAACCAAGGATGTAGGTAGCGATAAGCTAAGAAATAGTGAGACTCCTCACCCAAGCCTAGTTGTTTATACAAGTTCTTGACCTCACTATCTAACCTCGCTTCAAAAGACACATCCGAATGCTCTGCTTCCTTCTTCTGATTAAAATAACTCATCCAAACTAGGAAGCCTATAAAGACTATGATAAATATTCCTGATAAGATATATTTTAAATTGTAGTTCATCACTTAACCTCCTGATTCACTACTCCGCCTAAAGCAGAGGCTTATCTATTTTGAAAATAGTTCCATAACAACTTTAAATAAGACGGGTGTCATTAAAATGAGGATAATTCCTATCACAAATATCATGACTACTCGAAAAAGTTCCTTATTTTTAAACATTTTTCCACCCCTTTTCTAGCTACATCATAGTACTCGTTAAACCCATTTTAAAATTACACCAAGCTTATTTTAGTTTTCTTTTCTACTTTTTATATTACTATGATACAATATTTTTAATAGGATTTTATTATTTGTTAACTTTTTTCACGAAAAGGAGTCAATCATGCGTTATGATTTTGGAAAGGTCTATAAAGAAATACGTGAGTCAAAAGGATTGACTCAAGAAGAGGTCTGCGGAGATGTCCTTTCAAGAACTAGCCTATCAAAGATTGAAAGTGGCAAGGTAACTCCCAAATATGAAAACATGGAATTTCTTCTCCGACAGATTAATATGAGTTTTGAAGAATTTGACTACATCTGCCATCTCTATCAGCCGAGCCAACGGACAGAAATCATGCAAACTTATCTCAATATGAATTCCATTATTGGTAGTAATAGTCTAGTTCATTTTTTTGAAACATGCCAAAACTATCTCAAGACCCATCACGACCTGCCTATAGAAGAAATCCGGGATATGCTTGAAGTTGTCATTCATATCCGTCAGCATGGTGCAGAGCAACTGTCAGACCAAGTGAAACAGACTATCCAAAAGCTGTGGGAAAAAATTGAAAAACAAGATACATGGTATGAAAGTGACCTAAAAATCCTCAATACTATTCTTTTCAGCTTTCCAATTGAGCACCTCCATCTCATCACTGGAAAAATCTTGCAACGCTTAGAAGTCTATAAAAACTATCAACATTTATATGACTTGCGAATGACAATCCTACTCAACCTTTCCACCATTTACTTATACCATCAAGACAAAAACATGTGTCAACAAATCTGCTATACTTTACTAGAGGATGCCAAGAACAAGAAAAGCTACGATATGCTTGCTATCTGCTATGTCCGTATTGGGATTTGTAGGAATGATGCTAAACTTATCCAAAAAGGGTTCTCCCTTCTAGAGCTGACCGAGGAAACTTCTATGCTGTCTCATCTCAAAAAAGAAGTGGAGACCTATTATCAACCGAAGAAAATATAAAAAAGCCGAGGGGTTTCCTCGACTTTTCATATTATTCTGTTCGTTATTTCTTAATACCAACCATTGTTAAGCCAGAAGTTTTTAGCAGCTGACCATGAACCGTAACGTCCTGCAACGTAGGCATCTGCTACACGTTCTTGGTTAGCAGCTGAGTAGTCACCGTTCAAGTATGAATCTGTCAATTGGTAACGTCCGATGTATTGGCCGTTTGTAGCTGTGTAGCTACCACCTGATTCTTTTTGAGCAATCCATTCTTTAGCTTCTGCTTCAGATCCGCTTACAGTTGCAGCTGGTACTGGCGCTGAAGTTTCTGTTGTAGCAACAGTTTCTTCTGCTACAGATGCGCTTGCCACTGGAGCTGTTTCTTCTGTTACTTCTTTAGTTTCTGCTGCTGGGGCTAAAACAGTTTCATCCTGAGCTGCTGGTGCCGCATAAGTAGTTGGTGCTGGTGTTGCGACAGGCGCTACAGGGCCATCGATAACCAACTCTTGACCGACATAAATCATATGGACGTTGTCAATGTGGTTGTTTTCTGCCAATTTCTCAACAGTTGTGTTGTGAGTTTCAGCGATTTCTGAAAGTGTGTCACCTTCTTTAACAGTGTAAGTTGATGATTCTTGAGCAGATACAAATGATGGAGCAAATACTGCAAACAAGGCAGCTACTCCTGCAAGAGTTGTTTTAATCTTTTTAGTTGTTGATTTCATATTTGAAAATTCTCCTTCTTTCTATAGTTCTATGATACCCTTTAAATATTACCGTTTCTTGACGCTTTTATGTAGAAATATTACAAAATTATTTTTTATTTCCCTAAATAAGCTATTTTTTGTTACAAAAGATGCTTTTTTATGCTATTTGTAGCATTAAAAAGGTTTTCATCCACAATTAAAGCCAAGCCCCTCATTCTTTGATATAATAGAGATAAGAATTTTTATAAGGGGAAACTGATGAAATCACTTCGTTTTCAATCTGTCTTTGATATCATCGGACCAGTTATGATTGGCCCATCTAGTAGTCATACCGCTGGTGCTGTTCGTATTGGGAAGATTGTCTCTTCCATTTTTGATGATACTCCGACAGAAGTCGAATTCCAACTATTTAACTCATTTGCCAAGACCTATCGTGGTCACGGAACAGACCTAGCCCTTGTTGCAGGTATTTTGGGCATGGATACAGATGATCCTGAAATCCCAAACAGTCTGGAAATTGCCCACAAGCGTGGTATCAAGATTGTCTGGACCATTCAGAAAGACAGCAATGCTCCTCACCCAAACACTACTAAAATTACCGTTAAAAATGCCCATAAAACCATCAGCGTAACTGGTATTTCTATCGGTGGAGGAAATATTCAGGTCACCGAACTCAATGGCTTTGCCGTCTCTCTCAATATGAATACACCAACTATCATCATTGTTCATCAAGATATTCCAGGTATGATTGCCCTCGTAACAGAGGCTCTTTCACGCTATGGTATCAATATCGCCCAGATGAATGTCACTCGTGAAAAAGCTGGTGAAAAAGCCATTATGATTATCGAAGTTGACAGTCGCAACTGTGATGAGGCCATCGAAGAAATTCGAAAAATCCCTCATCTCCACAATGTCAATTTCTTTAAATAGGAGGAAGCATGTTTTATTCTATCAAAGAATTGGTCGAGCAAGCAGATCTGGACTTTCAAGGAAATGTCGCAGAACTCATGATTACAACAGAGTTTGAATTGACCGGTCGCGAACGTGAAGAAGTCTTCCTTCTCATGGAACGTAATCTGGAAGTCATGAAAGCCTCTGTCCAACTCGGCCTCAATGAAAATAAATCTCGTAGTGGCCTGACAGGTGGAGATGCTGCCAAATTGGATCACTACATCAAAAACGGAAAAACTCTATCAGATTACACAATTCTCTCTGCTGCCCGAAATGCCATCGCAGTCAATGAACACAATGCCAAAATGGGCTTGGTTTGTGCCACTCCGACCGCAGGAAGTGCCGGCTGTCTCCCTTCTGTTCTCACTGCTGCTATTGAAAAATTAGACCTCAGCCACGAGCAACAACTGGATTTCCTCTTTGCTGCGGGTGCCTTTGGACTAGTCATCGCAAACAATGCCTCTATCTCAGGTGCTGAGGGCGGTTGCCAAGCTGAGGTTGGTTCAGCATCTGCTATGAGCGCTGCCGCCTTGACTCTAGCTGCAGGCGGAACACCTTATCAGGCCAGTCAGGCCATTGCCTTTGTCATTAAAAATATGCTAGGCCTCATCTGTGACCCTGTTGCCGGCTTGGTCGAAGTTCCCTGTGTCAAACGCAATGCCATGGGAGCCAGCTTTGCCTTCATCGCAGCAGACATGGCCTTGGCAGGTATCGAATCTAAAATTCCTGTGGATGAAGTTATCGATGCCATGTACCAAGTAGGAGCAAGCATGCCAACTGCCTTTCGTGAAACAGCTGAAGGTGGACTCGCTGCCACCCCTACTGGTCGTCGCCTCCAAAAAGAAATTTTCGGAGAATAAGTTTATCAAATAGGAGAAACCATGACCTCTATCACAGCGATTTTTTTCGATCTGGATGGAACCCTCGTCGACAGTTCTATCGGGATTCACAATGCCTTTACCCATACCTTTAAGGAGCTGGGGGTGCCTAGCCCTGATGCCAAAACTATTCGTGGTTTTATGGGGCCGCCCCTCGAAAGTAGTTTTGCGACTTGCCTTCCCAAAGACCAAATCTCTGACGCCGTGCAGATATACCGTTCGTACTATAAGGAGAAAGGCATCCATGAAGCTCAGCTCTTCCCTCAGATTGTAGAATTACTTCAAGAACTATCCAAGAATTATCCTCTCTACATCACCACTACAAAGAATACACCTACTGCTCAAGACATGACTAAAAACTTGGGAATCCATCATTTCTTTGATGGCATTTATGGTTCCAGCCCTGAAGCACCCCATAAGGCAGATGTCATTCGCCAAGCCTTACAGACACATCAACTAGCACCAGAACAAGCCATCATCATCGGAGATACCAAGTTTGATATGCTTGGAGCTCAAGAAACAGGCATTCAGAAATTGGCCGTCACTTGGGGATTTGGAGAACAAGCAGATCTACTAAACTATCAGCCTGATTATATCGCTCACAAACCCATAGAAGTTTTGAGGTATTTTCAATAACATAGACTGGGCGACAACTCTATTTCAGAAGAAAATGAAGTAAGTCTCTACATAACAAAACGCATATTACCAAGGTTCTTTGAACTGATAATATGCGTTTTTCTTTTTTATTCAACGTGGGTTGTTTGATTGGCAAAGGCGATAATGGCTTGCTTCAACTCATCTCCACTAAGAGTGCGGAACTCTTCAATTTTTTGATCGATGGCTTCTAGAGGCATGATATTAACCTTACCAACGAAAATCTTATCCATAACCTGATTATCAACCAGTTCGGTTGATACCAAGAGTTCTTCGTAAAGTTTTTCGCCTGGGCGGATTCCAACTTCAACGATTGGAATTTCGCTTTCGGTGTGTCCACTTAGAAGGACCATTTTCTTGGCCAAGTCATAAATCTTGACTGGTTTGCCCATATCAAGGATAAAGACTTCTCCATCCTTGGCATAGGCACCAGCATGGATAACCAAACGGCTAGCTTCTGGAATGGTCATAAAGTAACGGGTCATGCGGAAGTCTGTGACCGTCACAGGCCCTCCTTCAGCAATCTGACGCTCAAAGACTGGAATCACACTACCACGACTACCAAGAACATTTCCAAAACGAACTGCACAGTAGGTTGATTGGCTACGTTGGTTAAAGCCAGTGACAATCAACTCAGCCACGCGCTTGGTTGCTCCCATAACATTTGGTGGATTAACCGCCTTATCCGTCGAAATCATAACCATCTTAGGTACTTTAGCTTCATCAACAGCCTTAGCAACGTTGTAAGTTCCACGGATATTGTTTTTGAAGGCTTCTTTTGGATTGCGCTCCATCATAGGAACGTGCTTGTGGGCAGCCGCATGATAAACAATAGCTGGCTTGTACTGCTCAAAGACTTGCAACAAACGGTCATAGTCTTGAATATCGGCAATAACTGGTACATAATCAATCCCTTGGAACTTGCGAATCAATTCATGATAAACAAGGTAGATTGAATTTTCCCCATGACCGAGCAAAACGATGCGTTCAGGATTGAAACGACTAACTTGGCGACAGATTTCAGAACCGATTGAGCCACCAGCACCTGTAACCAAGATTGTCTTACCTGTCAGTTCTGCGCCCAGACGCGATTCATCAAGACGAATTTCCTGACGTCCCAAAAGGTCTGTGATATCAATCTTCTGGAATCCTCCACCTGCTTGGTGAAGTCCCTGAACAACGGTTTCAACCTTAGGCATCTTGTAACATTTGACACCCAACTTATTACACATCTGCAAGATACGTTCATATTCTGACGGGTCAAGCGATGGAATCGCAACGATGACACGCTCGATTTGATGGCGTTTGGCTAATTCAGGCAGATCATCATATGAACCCAAAACAGGAATTCCACCAAGTTTTTGGCCCTTTTTCTTAGAATCCTTGTCCAAAATACCGACAAGTTCTAATTCACTAGTTGGATGTTGGTAACTATCCATAAAGAGAGCTCCACCATCACCGGCACCAATCAAGAAAGTCCGACGGTGTTCTCCATCACCACTTCCCTTTTTGCGTTTAGAGTAGATTAACTGCCAAGTAATCCGTGGCAATAAAATCAAGAAAGTACTCAACAAGATAAAGAGCACGATAAAACGGATAGAGAAGAGAGGCAAGAAGGCATAGCAGATACTATATGACAAGATACTGCTAGCAGTCACACCAAAAAAGATTTTCATGAAATCCGTAATCTTGCTGTAACGACTAATACTAGCGTTCAACCCCCAAAATCCAATCATCAATTGATAGAACAGGAAGGCCAAACTCGTATAGATAATGTAGTCAACAGGTGCTGGATTAATCAAGCCGTAGAATAAAATATAAGATACAATGATGGAAACCACCATACTCAAAATATCAAATATTCCCCAGAAAACCTGTTTTTGTTGTTTATTTAAAATTTCCACCAGATCAATCACATAATCTGTGAGTTTTTTATTCATAGAAATTTACTCCTCCTTAAAAGAGCTGGATATTTATATTGTTATTATAACACTTTTTATCCAGTTTACGATTTGCTACAATCTTTTAATTGCTTTTTCTTAACAGTTTCATAAAAATAAACTGTCGGACAAATCCGGGACAAAGGGCAACAATCATCTGAATGGCAACACTCTTGGCATACTCCATGTAAGAAATTTGCCCTCTCTTCAGCATGCGCTGACGAGCCTGACGATAGAGTTTAAGGTAACGCAGTCCCCCACGACGCTCAAACATCCCTGCTCCGACACGAACCTTACACAAGATTTGATCCAGATTTCCAGTCTTGGCTCCTGCAGCGATCATATTGAGCCAGAGGAGGTCATCCTCCATATAGAGGCCATCCTCATAGTTGCCTGCCTTGAGAACCATGTCCTTCTTGAACATGACAGTCATGTGGTTAAAGGCACTTCTCATCCTTTGATAAGCTACAATATCTGCATGCTGGGTTGGAACACGACGGTAAGAAACAATCTCATCAGGATTGTCAATAAACTCTGCAATATGTCCACCTAATAGGTCGAGCTTGTCCTTCTCCATTAGCTGAACCTGTTTCTCAAAACGGTCTGGAACAGCTATATCATCCGTATCCATACGGGCAATAATATCATACTGACACTGCAAAACACCCTGTCGAAGAGCCAGACCCAAACCTTGATTCTGCTCAAGAGGATAGCGTTTCACTGGAATATCAGACTCAGCTTCAAGCTGGTCTAATACCTGATAGAGCTCAGGTGTCAAAGGCCCATCCTCAACCAGAACCAATTCGCTCGGTTTCAGAGTCTGATTTTGAACACTCTCAATAGCATCCTTTAAAAATGTCGGATTTTCCTTAATATAGACCGACATCAATACGCTGATTTTTTGCTTTTCAGACACAGTTTTTCTCCAATGTATAGATTTCCTTCCACTATTTTATCATAATTTTCAAGACTTTCCCATTTTTATCTTGAAAGCCCAAAACCTTACTTGACATTATAAGGAAAAAACCTTAAAATAAGCTGTTATTAAAATCAGCTAGAAGAGGTAATATATGAAAAAGCAATCACTCTTTTTTGTTCCAGGTATTATCCTGATTGGTGTTTCCTTGCGGACTCCTTTTACTGTTTTACCCATTATATTGGGAGATATTTCGCAAGGGTTGGGAGTAGAAGTTAGTTCGCTTGGTGTCTTGACTAGCCTTCCTCTCCTCATGTTTACCCTCTTCTCACTCTTTTCTACCCGACTGGCTCAGAAAATCGGCTTGGAGCATCTCTTCACCTACAGCCTTTTCTTCTTGACCATCGGTTCTCTCATTCGACTAATCAATCTGCCCCTGCTCTATCTAGGAACCTTGATGGTTGGTGCAAGTATCGCAGTCATCAATGTTCTGCTTCCTAGTCTCATCCAAGCCAATCAACCAAAGAAAATTGGTTTTCTGACCACCTTATATGTAACCTCTATGGGAATTGCGACGGCTCTGGCCTCCTATCTAGCCGTGCCTATTACACAAGCCAGTTCTTGGAAAGGGCTTATCATCCTCCTCACCCTGCTCTGTCTAGCAACTTTTTTGGTCTGGCTACCTAATCACCGCTATAATCACAGACTGGCTCCACAAACCAAACAAAAAAGCAAAGCAAAGGTCATGCATAATAAACAGGTCTGGGCAGTGATTGTCTTTGCAGGTTTTCAATCCTTGCTCTTTTACACCGCTATGACCTGGCTACCTACCATGGCTATCCATGCAGGCCTATCCAGTCACGAAGCTGGCTTACTGACTTCTATCTTCTCTCTGATTAGCATTCCTTTTTCAATGACCATCCCAAGCCTGACAACCAGCTTGTCTACTCGCAACCGTCAGCTTATGCTCACTTTGGTTTCAATAGCTGGTGTTATCGGCATTTCCATGCTCTTTTTCCCTGTTAGTAATTTCTTTTACTGGCTTGCCATCCATCTTCTCATCGGAACTGCGACCAGCGCCCTCTTCCCTTATCTCATGGTCAACTTTTCACTCAAGACCAGCGCCCCTGAAAAGACTGCCCAATTGTCTGGTTTATCTCAAACAGGAGGCTATATCCTAGCAGCCTTTGGACCAACCCTCTTTGGTTACAGTTTTGACCTTTTCCACTCTTGGGTACCAGCTGTAGCTGCCCTCTTACTCGTCGATATCCTGATGACTGTGGCCCTCTTTACAGTGGACAGAGCTGATAAAATCCTCTAAACTTCTAGTTTCTCCTAGAAGTTTTTTATATATAAAAATTTTACACATTTCTCTTGACAGGGCTTTCTTTTAGATGTACAATGTATGTGTAGAAAAATTATATATAAAAATCTTACACATTAGAAAAGGAGGTTCCCCATGTACTTTCCAACATCCTCTGCCTTGATTGAATTTCTCATCTTGGCCGTACTGGAGCAGGATGATTCTTATGGTTATGAGATTAGCCAAACCATTAAGCTGATCGCTAATATCAAAGAATCTACACTCTATCCTATCCTAAAAAAATTGGAAGGCAATAGCTTTCTGACAACCTATTCTAGAGAGTTCCAAGGTCGCATGCGCAAATACTACTCCTTGACAAATGGTGGTATAGAACAGCTCGTGACCCTAAAAGATGAATGGGCACTCTATACAGACACCATCAATGGCATCATAGAAGGGAGTATCCGCCATGACAAGAACTGAATACCTGACTCAGCTAGAACTTTATCTCAAAAAACTACCTCAGGCTGACCAAATTGAAGCCATGGACTATTTCAGGGAACTCTTTGACGATGCTGGAGTCGAGGGAGAAAAAGAACTCATCGCTAGCTTGGGAACTCCTAAGGAAGCAGCCCACGAAGTCCTCTCCAATCTCCTCGATAAAAAAATCAATGAGGCACCCGCTCAAAAGAATAACCGACAAATTTTGCATATCGCCTTGTTAGCCCTACTTGCAGCACCCATCGGTATTCCTTTAGGAATCGCCATTCTCTTGGCTCTTTTCGCAATCCTTGTGGCCGCTTCGAGCGTCATCTTGGCTTTCTTTGTAGTTTCCATACTTGGTATCATCGGCGGATTCCTATTTTTAGTTGAAAGTTTCACTGTCCTAGCCCAAGCTAAATCAGCCTTTATCTTGATTTTCGGTTCTGGTTTACTAGCCATCGGTGCTTCTTCACTAGTCTTACTAGGTATCTCCTATGTAGCTCGTTTCTTCGGTCTACTCATTGTTCGCCTGGTACAATTTGTTCTCAAAAAAGGAAAGAGAGGTGACCAGCATGCGTAAATTGACAAAAGGATTTCTCATTTTTGGTGTGGTGACTACCGTTATCGGATTTATCCTGCTCTTTGTAGGTATCCAATCTGACGGAATCAAGAGCCTACTTGCCATGTCCAAGGAGCCGGTCTATGATAGTCGGATGGAAGAGCTAACCTATGGCAAGGAAGTCGAAAACATAGAAATTACTCTCCACCAACACGCGCTCACCATCACCGACTCTTTGGATGATCAAATCCATATTTCTTATCATCCATCTATTTCTGCTAACCAAGATCTTATCACAAATCAAAACGACAAAACTCTAAGCCTCATTGATAAGAAACTGTCTGAAACTCCATTTCTCTCTTCTGGAATTGGCGGGATTCTCCATATCGCAAGTAGCTACTCTAGTCGTTTTAATGAAGTTATTCTCCAAGTTCCAAAGGGAAGAAGTCTAAAAGGGATCAACATCTCAGCAAATCGCGGTCAAACCAGTATCACCAATGCCAGTCTTGAAAATGCGACCATCAATACCAATAATAGCTATCTCCTCCGAATTGAAGGAAGTCGTATCAAAAACAGTAAACTCACAACACCAAATATTATCAATATCTTTGATACAGACCTTACAGATAGTCAGCTAGAGTCAACAAAACATCACATCCACGCTGAAAACATCCAAGTACACGGTAAGCTGGAATTGGTAGCGAAAACAGACCTAAAACTGCTACTTTCTGAAGAAGAAAAACAAAGAATCAACTTAGATCTTTCAACAAAACATGGTTCTATTCTTCATTTTTTAAGAGAAGGAAGACATTCATTTAACAACAAAGAAAACAAAGATGAACGATTAAGCAATCCTTATAAAACAGAAAAAGCAGATGCAAAAGATCAACTCATGGCAAGAGCAGAACAGGATATCTATCTACTCAAATCAGAGGAACACGAGTCTTCTTCTAGAAATCATTGACAAAAGCGCTTACATCTGCTACTATGGAAGCATATTTATCTAACTAAAAAGGAGGTTCTACCATGAAACAAGAATGGTTTGAAAGTAATGATTTTGTAAAAACAACAAGTAAGAACAAGCCTGATGAACAAGCCCAAGATGTTGCAAACAAGGCTGAAGAAACGATAACCGATCTCGATACGCCAATTGAAGAAAATACTCAGTTAGAGGAGGAAGTCTCTCAAGCTGAAGTCGAACTGGAGAGCCAACAAGAAGAGAAAATTGAAACTCCTGAAGACAGTGAAGCGAAAACAGAAATAGAAGAAAAGAAAGCATTAGATTCTACTGAAGAAGAGCAAGACCTTTCTAAAGAAACAGAAAAAGTCACTATAGCTGAAGAGAGTCAAGAAGCACTTCCTCAGCAAAAAACAATCTTGAAAGAGACACTTCTTATCAGTCAATCCTTAGAAAGTCCCTATATCCCCGACCAAGTTCCAAAATCTACGGATAAATGGAAAGAGCAAGCGCTTGATTTTTGGTCTTGGCTAGTGGAAGCAATCAAATCTCCTACGAGCAATCTTGAAACAAGTAGCACACACAGTTATACAGCCTTCCTCTTGCTCATTCTGTTTTCTGCATCTTCCTTTTTCTTTAGTATCTACCACATCAAACATGCTTACTATGGACATATAGCAAATATGCATAATCACTTCCCTGAACAATTTGCTTCATTAAATCTCTTTTCGATTATCTCTATCCTAGTAGCAACAACACTCTTCTTCTTTTCATTCCTCTTGGGTAGTTTCGTTGTGAGACGATTTATCCACCAGGAAAAAGACTGGACGCTAGAAAAGGTTGTCCAACAATATAGTCAACTCTTAGCAATTCCAATCTTCCTCACTGCCATTGCTAGTTTCTTTGCCTTCTTTGACAGCCTGCGATTTACAGCCCTCTTGTGTGTGATTAGCATTGGAATCATTCTGCTTGCTAGTCTCCATATCATTACAAGACCTAGTCAAGCAAGTGAAACCGACTCCTTCTATCAATTATTCTTATCTGTCCTTGTGAACGGAGTTATTATCCTCCTCTTCTTTGTAGCTGAAATGGCACTGATTGGAGATTATCTCCGTATCTTGGCCTTTCTTTAAACTTCATACTCTTCGAAAATCTCTTCAAACCAAGTCAGCTTCGCCTTACCGTAGATATATGTTCCTGACTTTGTCAGTCTTATCTACAACCTCAAAACAGTGTTTTGAGCAGCCTGCGGCTAGCTTCCTAGTTTGCTCTTTGATTTTCATTGAGTAGCAATCCTGTCTTCCATGGCAGGATTTTTTATATGCCAAAAAGCAAGTCGATTGACCTGCTTCTGCTTTACTCTTCTTGTGCTAATATTTTAAAATCTTTGTCTAAGATGGGTTGTACTTCTAATTGATTGGCGTCTAGTTGGTGGTAAGATACTGATGGTAATACCTCTAGGAATTTTGCATAGTCCAAGCGGGCAATGGCTTCATAGTCTTCTGGTTTAGAGCCATCTCCTGTGATTTGAACCAAGTCAATCTCCCACTGAACTTCCTTATCCACCAATTGCTCAATATAGGAAGCAGGTACAAATGGTTCTATCGGTAAAACAGTCTTGACTCCTTGAGCCAGATGGTAAATACCGTGAACTTGGCCTTCTCCATCCTGATAGAAGGAAACTCTTGCAAAGTAGGCATCTGTCTCTTGAACTGCACGTACACGCGCTTCAAACTGAGCCAAACCATCTTCCTCTAAAAAGCTTTTCAAATCTTCATGACTAAAGAAAACAGGATTAAAAATTCCTTGGCAAATCGTAAAACGAGTTGCAGTGTCTGCCAGATAGGCTTGAATACTTGCTTGGAAATAGGCTTCAAAGTCAAAACTATTGAGCCCTTCAATCTCAGTTCCTGTATAAGCAAGCAGGGCATCTAAAAATGCTTTGATAATCTGCCAGTCTGTCTTCGTGAGTAGGTCAGGAAGATCGACACGGTAAGCCTTTTGACCATCAACATAACTGACCTTAAAGAGAAATTGCGATTGCCCCACTATCGCACACTCGATATACTCAAGACGGTTAAGAGGCTGACGGAGATAGACTGCATCATAGCTATGTGACTCCAAACCATCTACCAAGGTCAAGATAGACTTGGCAGTCAAAATTTCCTGTTCTCCTAAAATGCTCTGTTTATTTGGAATAAAAAATGTTTTCGTCATAACTAGACTCCTTTGAAATCGTTTACATATAGTATACCCTATTTTTCTGAAAGATACAAAAACAAACTTTATACTCTTCGAAAATCAAATTCAAACCGCGTCAGCTTCGCCTTGCCGTACTCAAGTACAGCCTGCGGCTAGCTTCCTAGTTCGCTCTTTGATTTTCATTGAGTATTAGATTTTTGAGTAAAAAGCATAGAAAAAACAGCCCCTAAGGACTGTTTAATCTTATACAGTAGCTGCTTGATCCAAGCTTTCACCGATAGCGGCTAGGCGCTCGACAACTTCAGCTTGTGTCAATTCATGTTCTGAAACATAGCGGTTACGTGGGTGAACACGGCACTCGTGTGAGCATCCACGAAGGTACTTGTCTTCATTTTCTTCTGATGTCAAGATACGACGGTTACAGAATGGATTTCCACAGTTGACATAACGTTCACATGGTGTTCCATCAAACCAGTCTTTCCCTACGATAGTTGGGTTAACATGGTTGACATCAACGGCGATACGCTCGTCAAAGACATACATTTTTCCATCCCAAAGCTCACCTTGAACTTCTGGGTCTTTACCGTAAGTTGCAATTCCTCCGTGCAATTGGCCGACATCTTTGTAGCCTTCACGGACCATCCAGCCTGAGAATTTCTCACAGCGAACGCCACCTGTACAGTAAACCACGACACGCTTGTCCATGAATTTTTCCTTGTTATCACGAACCCATTGTGGCAACTCACGGAAGTTGCGGATATCTGGACGGATAGCCCCACGGAAATGTCCTAGGTCGTACTCGTAATCGTTACGTGTATCAAGGACAACGGTATCTTCGTCAAGAAGGGCTTCTTTGAACTCTTTTGGAGACAAGTAAGCACCTGTTGTTTCAAGTGGGTTGATGTCATTGTCAAAGTCGTTGTCTTCCAAACCAAGGTGGACAATCTCTTTCTTGTAGCGAACAAACATCTTCTTGAAGGCTTGTTCACTTTCTTCGTCAATCTTGAACCAGAGATCTTCCATGCCTGGGAGGCTGTGAACGTAGTCCATGTATTTTTGAGTTGTTTCATAATCCCCTGAAACTGTTCCGTTAATTCCCTCGTCAGCGACTAGGATACGGCCTTTAAGACCGATTGATTTACAGAAAGCCAAGTGGTCTGCAGCAAATTGCTCTGCATTTTCAATTGGAGTGTAAAGGTAGTAAAGTAAGACACGAATATCTTTTGCCATAAGATTTGTTCTCTTTTCTATTCTTAAATTTTCAGAATTTTTCATCTAACTATACTAGTATACCTGCTTGAGAAAGCGAATGCAATTTATTTGACTGGAAATTGTAGAAAGGTGCTTATCCCTGCACTTCATCAGTAACCATAGCGAATCGCAGATAGTTCTCTCAATTTTTTGATCTGCTCAGCTTGACTTTCTGACAAACTTAGCTTGTTATCAATCAATACGCGCGCAAGGTCAACGTTCATTTGACTCAGAATAAATGGAGTAGAGGTCCCATCGTCCTCTAATCGTCTTTTATAACTCACTAACTGATTTTTCAAGGGAGTCAGTTGAGGCGTATCCTTTATATCTTCCAATAGATGATTTATGATAGTCATGGCTTCACAACGTCTTTCGCTTCCTCCAGCAAACCATTTTAATGGTGTCATACTTATTTTCCTCCTTAAGTTGCAAAGCTATCATTCCTAACTCTCGCGCCAGTATTTACCCAAACACCCTCTGTAAAAAAGTCAGCAAAAATGGTAATGTTGCGAAAATATTATTAATCACATGCACCGCATAGGATGGATAAATGCTCTTGGTATAGCGGGTCAAACTAGCAAAGATGATGCCAGATGTTGCAAAGACGAAGATATCTAACAAACTAGGCAGGCTTGAAAAATGAGGAAGAGCAAATAAAATTGACGGAAGAAGCAAATCAAGGCCAAATCTCGAATGCTTAAAAAAGGCGTGTTGCAGTAATCCTCTATAGATTAGCTCTTCCATAAGTGGAGTCAGGAAAAACAAAGTTATATAGATACCTAGCTCAGCAAAGTTGGTCCCACTATAACCGATCAATACAGCCCAACCTTCAGCAGTTGACTGAACATGTTTAGCTGTCTGAACGTTAAAAGAGATCTGGAGCACTACCACTAATACTGTCAAAATCGAATACCAAAGCCATTTTTTTCTTGGAATGCGAAAGAGATAGCCATGGCCTGTCTTAACCAGAATCCAAATCATGACTCCGCTAAATAGCAAACTCAAGAGATTTTGAATCCAGACGAAATTGCCAATCTGGGAAGAAAATTGCCAATAATTTTGAACAATAAGCGTCAGCTGAGAAAGACCAAATACGAAAAATAGGTAAGAGAAAACTGCACTAATTTTGAATAGAAGTTGATACTTCTTCATATGAACTCTCCTTTGTAAACTCGAGACATCTCTAATATAAGCTATATTTTCCTAAATCCTTACTCTAAATCCTAAATAGTGCTTGAGATTTCCTGAATGGTTACAATAAGGGAAATGAGAAAACAGGAATATCTATGTCTTTATTTCAAAAAATCACTGCCTCCCCCAGATAAGCCTGAGGAAAACAGTGATTCAGTTTTTAGGAATTAGGAATGAATACACGAAATAAATTGATCTTATGATTTTTTGTTTTTTAAGAATTCATCGTATTGTTTTTGCATTTCGTTCAATACTTTATCGTAGGCACCTTCAGATTTCAATTTTTCCATCAATTCTGGAATAGCTTTGTCTGGGTCTACAGTACCAGTGTTGATAGCTGTATCGAATTGTTGCATTGTGTTAGAGATTGCTGAGATTTCAGATTTCACATTGTCAGTGTTAAAGATGAATCCAAGTGCTGGAGATTCTTTAGCTTCTGCCAATTGTTTCTTAGAATCTTCGATTTGTTGGTCTGTAACGTTTTCGTTGATGTAAAGGATCCAGTTGTTACCTGTATTCCATCCACCCATGTGAGTGTTTCCTTTATAGCCATCAAGGACTTTAACACGGTTTTCTTTACCTGCAATTTTTTCCCAGTTCTTGCCTTCTGGGCCATAAACAAGACCGTTCAAGAGTTCTGGGTTAGTATTCAAGAGGTTCAACACTTCCATTGATTTTTCTTTGTTCTTAGAGTTGTTTGAGATTACAAAGTTAGCAACTTGTGTTGTTTGGTTTTTCTTAATGAAGTTAGTGATTGGTTTGATTTGGATATCTTTATTCGCAACACGTGAAAGCAAGCTGTTACCATAGTCAGCTGGTCCTACTGTTTCTTCACGAACGAACCAAGTATCTTGTTGAAGGTCAAATGAAGTATCGCTTGTTGCTACGTCTTTTGGAATGTATCCAGCTTCATAGAATTTGTGAAGAGTCTTCAAGTGTTCTTTGAAACGAGGCACTTCGTAACGGTTTACGATCTTAGTAGTGTCCCCTTCAAGGTCGATAACGAATGGAAGTCCATTTGGAACTGGGTAGTCAAAGTTATCAGACGGGATGAAGTTCTTAGTAACCGCAAATGGCACTACATCTGGAGCTTTTTCTTTGATTTGTTTCAAGACTGGTTCAAGTGTTTCATATGAAGTGACACCTGAAATATCGATACCGTATTTAGCAAGAAGAGTTCCGTTGAAGGCGAAGTTTTGAGATGATGCAACGTTGGCTGCAACTGGAACTGCGTAAATTTTACCGTTAATGCTGTTACCTTTGATGTAAGCTGGGTCAAGTGCTTTATAAAGCTCTGCCCCTTCTTTCTTATACAAGTCAGTCAAGTCAGCATAGGCACCTTTTTGAGCATTTACAACATAGTTAGATGCAAAGGCGATATCGTAGTTTTCACCAGATGATGTGATAACTGACATTTTCTTATCATAGTCACCCCATCCAAGATATTGGATATCCAATTTAGCACCAACTTTTTCACCGATGATTTTGTTGGCATTTTCTAGCAATTCATCCAAGTTATCTGGTTTGTCACCGATTTGGTACATTTTGATAACAGTTTTTTCACCTGAAGCTGAGTCAGCAGCTTTTTTGTTACCTGAAAGGTTTCCACAAGCAGCAAGACCAGCAGCCAAAGCGACTACGCTAGCAGATGCAAAAGCATATTTTTTCCAGTTTTTCATGACAAAAACTCCTTTTTTTATTTTAAACTTATAAACAATGTAATGATCTTAACTTCACGCAAGGGAAGTTTGGAAATGAGAAATGATTTTTCTCGACAAGTACTATTCTTTCACACCACCGATAGTCAAACCTTTTACAAAGTAGCGTTGGAAGAATGGATACAGAATCGCGATTGGAAGGGTTGCGACCACAACCATGGCCATACGACCTGTTTCTTTTGGAAGAGCAACTCCCAGTTGACCAGATAGGCCGACTGCTTTGGCGATGTAGTCCATATTTTGCTGGATTTGCATGAGCAAATATTGCAATGGATACAAGTTGTCACTCTTGATATAAAGAAGGGCGTTGAACCAGTCATTCCAGAAACCAAGAGCTGTTAAGAGCGTGATGGTTGCGATACCTGGTAGTGACAATGGCAAACAGATTTGGAAGAAGATCCGGGCCTCACTAGCACCATCGATACGAGCGGATTCTAGAATAGCTTCTGGAATGGTCTTCTTGAAGAAGGAACGCATCAGGATGATGTTAAATGGTGAGAGAAGCATTGGAACAATCAAGGCCCAAACTGTATCACCAAGTTGAAGTAAACGAGTTACCACGATATAGCCCGGTACCAAACCCGCGTTAAACAACATACTAAGAAGGGCAAAGATCGTAAAGAATCTGCGATACTTAAAGGTTGTCCGTGAAATAGCGTAGGCATAAGTTGTTGTGATAAAAACGTTTGTGATAGTCCCCACCACTGTTACAAAGACTGAGATGAAGAGGGCTTGGAGAATTTTATCCTTAAACTGTGCCAAAAACTCAAAACCGTCTAATCCAAATTGGGATGGGAAGAAGCTATATCCATTTTGGAGGATACTCTTTTCATCTGTCACCGAAATAACGATAACGAATACAAAGGGTAGGATACAAGAGAGGGCAACCAAACCAGAAATGGTACTGAAGAAGATATCTGCTTTCTTACTGAAGGAGTGAATGCCGACATTATCAATTTTTTCTTTTTAATTTTCTTTTCTGCCATATTCTCCTCCTTTCTAGAACAAGGCTGAGTTTGGATCAACTCGTCTTGCAAGTAAGTTTGATAGGATAACCAGAATCAAGCCGACAACTGATTGGTAGAGACCTGCCGCTGAAGCCATCCCGATATCCGCTGTCTGAGTCAAACCGTTATAAACATATACGTCCAAGACGTTGGTTACATTATAAAGCTGACCAGCATTGTGGGGGATTTGGTAGAAGAGACCAAAGTCTGCACGGAAGATGTTTCCGACTGCAAGGATGGTCAATACAGTTACCAATGGTGTCAACTGCGGAATAGTTACATTGCGAATTCGTTGCCATTTGCTAGCCCCATCCACTGTTGCTGCTTCGTAGTAGGTTGGATCAATTCCCATGATTGTCGCATAGTACATGACACTGCTATATCCAAAGCCTTTCCAAATACCAAGGAAAAGTAGGAGATAAGGCCAGATACCCAAGTCAGCGTAGAAGTTGATTTCCTTCATTCCGATAGACTCTAGGAAATGGTTGAAGACCCCTTTGTCAATGTTTAGGAAGGCATCTGTAAAGAAACTGATGATAACCCAAGACAAGAAGTAAGGGAACAACATGGAAGTTTGGAAAATCTTAACCATTCTCTTAGAACGGAGTTCACTGAGGATGATAGCAATCCCTACTGATACAATCAAACCGATAAAGATAAAGCCTAGATTGTAGAGGACAGTATTTCGTGTGATAATAAAGGCGTCTTTTGAACTAAACAAGAATCTGAAATTATCGAGTCCGACCCATTTACTATTCACGATACTATCTATAAATCCATTACTGGTCATGTGGTAGTCTTTAAAGGCAACCACGTTCCCAAATACTGGAATGTAGAAGAATAGAATCAACCAGAGTGCCCCTGGCAAAACCATTAAGAGAAAGATCCAGTTGTCTCTCAAGGTTTTTGAAAACTTATTCATAATTTCCTCCCTTTTTTATTTTGATATCCATCTAAAAATTCCTTTTTAGACTTTTGATAACGATTACATTATTAGTATACTCCTATTTGCAGGTTAGGTTAAACTACTAATTATAGAAAAAACTCCACAAATTATTTTATGTGGAGTACTTTTGAAGAAAGGGATGTTTCACGAGAAACACCCTGCTCAAGGCAAGGTGTTCTTGTTTTTAGGTCGTGTAGATGGTTGAAGCTGTCGCAATAGTATGCCACTGGTTGGCTGTTGTGGCTGCGAAGTCCTTATCTGCGTAGAAGTCTGTAAATGGCAGAATTTCTACTTCCAGCTCGTCGATGCGGTCAAGCTGACCAGCTAGATAAGCCTCGATGCGGCTTTCTGCTCGTTTGATGCGTTGCAAGAGTCCGCCCATACGGATATCAACTGTATCCAAGCCAAAGACCTTGTTTTCTCTCATCCATTGGTGGCTAAAGAGAGCATGGAAGTCTTCAATTCGGCTTCTGAGTTTTGGTAATTCTTGTCTGGCGATTTCTTGCAGGCTTTCTTTATCACCTTCTTGGTAAGCCTGACGAATGCGTCGTCCCACGTCCACTTTGCTACTTAAAATCTGGTTCAACTGGGTCTGCGTTTCAAAGAGGTAGGCATAGTTACCAGCTTTTTCTTTAATGTCAGCAAGAATCTCAGCTGCCTGAGCGAAGTGCGGTTTGTCCTGTTCAGGTGTCATGTGTCGGTCAAGGAGCGGACAGAGAATATCCTGATAAAAGACATAGCGGTTAGGATTGATCCCGCTGAGATTGCCTGGTAGGTCTGGCAAGAGGTTAGCAAGGTCAATCTGCATGAAATCCTCAACTGATAGGCCTGTATTGGTCTGGAAATGAGCAGACAAACGGTCTAGGTCATTGCGGTAGCTGAGTTCTGCCCAGATTTGCAAGCTTGGGAGAATAGAAAACTGAGCTGTTTCCCCACCATTGTCCCCCCAACCCGTCACGATGACCTCTTTGATGTCATTGGCACGACAGGCCTTATTGGCTTCAAGAGCGATAAGACGACTAAAATGGTTATTGGGTGTGAAACCAATCCACTTCCAAGCACCACCTGCAAAGGCAAGGTCATGGCTAATCTTGTGATGGTTGCGGAAATTGCGATTGTATTTTTCCTCGCTATCCTGATAATAGTCCCAGTAAACCAAGGTCACACGGTCTTTGAGACGATCTAGGTAGACACGCGTTTCCTCTGGAATTTCCACATCACGGTCGTACTGGCCATCTGCTGACATAAGTTTAAAGAACATATCGCTCCACATTTGGCAGTGGAAACCATATTTATCAGCAATATCCAGCACGCGCTCCAAGTGTTGGCACATGAGGAGACTACGGTCCACAACACCGTTCAGAATCAAGTAGCGTCCTAAACCAACCAAGTGGGCTTCGTCCATCCCGATATTGACCTTGCGAGTCTGCAGTTTAGATAGCGTCGCAAACATGCCATCAATCAGGTCGTAAACCTTTTCTTCGCCGATAAGGAGGATATCCTCCACATCACGGAGCTCCTGGACTTCTTTGACACCCCATTTGACGAAGGCTGACAAGTGGGCCAAGGTCTGAATACAAGGCACAAAGGTCATGTCAAACTGCTGGGCATAGGCTTCGATTTCCTGCAATTCCTTAGCTGAGTAGGCTCCACGGAAATAGCCAAAGTAAGGCTGCCCTTCAATCTGGTAGGTATCTTCCATGTAGAGCTCAAAGGTTGAGTAGCCCATGAGAGCCAAGACCTCAATCATCTGCTTGGCAGAAGCCACATTCAGCACCGCATTTCGAGAACAGTCTGCCATATAGGCTAAATCTTCATAAGCTGCTTGTTCCTCAATCTCTACCTTGTCACCTTCTGCTAGGGATGTTGCCAACAGGGACAAGGCACGATAAAGTTGGTGGAGTTTGCGGTAAGTTAATTGATAGTGGCCACCCTCACCCTTGATAGAGATAGAGGCTTGGTCAGACTGAGCGACAGCTACCTCTACATCTGGTAGAGAAATGTGCTTTGTCAGCAAGTCGATTGCCTGAGTTTGTTTGGAACTAAGTCCTGTAAATCTTACCATTGGTTTTCCTCCTGCAACCAGTTGACAAGGGCACCATAGAGATTGGCATCTGCATGATAGGTACAAGCTTGGATAACTGGTGCGACCGTGTATTCTTCGTAGGTTTCGACAAAAGCATCAACAGCTTTTTTGATGCCTTGGATGAAATCTGGATTTTGACTGATAGAGCCTCCCAGACTAATGACATCTGGATCGATAAGATATTGGATATTGAGCAAGCCTTGAGCCAGATTACGGTTCATGCGCTCAATGGCTTCTTGGCAAAGGGTATTTCCTGCTGCGGCCTCTTGGTAAATCTTGCGACCGTCCCAATCAGTCTGACCAGATTTTTCAATCACGTAGCGTACCATATTTCCAGTTGACGCTAGTTGCGACCAGTTGTTGAGCTTTTCAGCAGGGGCAAGGGTGGTCATGTAGCCAAATTCTCCACCCAGGCCGTGGCGACCTCGATGAAGTCTACCATTGATAATCATGGCTCCGCCAATCCCTGTCCCAATCACGACACAGGCTGCATTTTCAAGTTCTGGATGGGCCAGTAATTCACTGAGTCCAACGCAGTTGGCATCATTTTCCAGATGGACAGGAATCTGATAAGAGCTAAGCGCCTCATACCAAGAAAATCCGTGAATGTAGGGCACCGCACTGAAGCCATCAATCACACCTGTCTCTTGATTGACCGCACCTGGAACGCTCATAGCAATCCCGCTATAATCCTCTTCTGACAAGCGTTGGTCTAGCCAAGCTAGTAAATCTTCCAAGTTTTCTGGTGTTGGGATACTTGTCTTATCTAGTATTTTCCCATCAGGAGTCAGACTGGCAAACTTAATCCCAGTCCCTCCGATATCAATCGTTGCAATAGTCATTGTTTTTACCATAAAAGGGGCGAATCAGCAGTTAGTTCTTACCTTTTCGCCTCTCCTTTCTCTTTTATGTTTACTTTTTGAAATTAAATTCCTTCTTTTTGATGAATTCTGTACGAATCTCTTGTGGTAAAATGAGGTCTCTATGAACTGGGTATGGTCGTTCCAGTAGGTCCAGGAAGAGATGTTGACTTTCCGGTACACGCACATTTTCACTACACATATTGTAGTAACGAAGGACATAGCCTTCTTCATTTTCAGCTACCTTAAAGGCTGTTGGACAGATTTGCGGTATGCTGAGAACGGAATGGCTCAAGAGGCTACCAGTCGCAGCCACGCTTCCTTCCTGTCTAGCAAGCTGAAGGCTGGTAAACGGTGTCTGCAAAGCTTTAGCACGACGATAGGCTGAGAAGCGTTCTTGAGCTTGGTGGCATTCAAGCGCAAACTCGACTTCAAACTCACGCAAGCATTGTGCTTCTGGTGTTGGGAAGTAACCCCAGTCACCTAACTCACCTGACGCACGCAAAATAGTCACTGCAATAGTGTCGTCTCCAAGGATTTCGTATTCATTCAATCCCTTGTTGGATACAGTCACACCTTTTTCATCGTCATACAGACTAACAAAGGCTTGTTGGTGTTGAGGATTTTCAGGATTTTCCCATGAAGCTGCTGGTTTGTTTGGTCGTGTCACCACCTCATAGATGCTTTCAGAATCATTGCTTGGACGAGTATTATGAGTCTTGACCAAGAGACGGATACGGTGGTCTTTGGCAGTGTTAGTAAAGCGAGTCTTAAATCGGATTTGTGGATTATCAACAAAGACAGTCAACTCAGTTTCCAGAGGAATGCTTGTCAACTCTTCTGAACGTCCAGCTTCACGCTTCATAAACTCGATGATGCCTTTTTGCTCTTCTTCTAGCTTTTCATCTGCACTGACAGGCACTGTCAATTCATGTTTGAGCAAAATCTTAGCGTAGCGAGCTGTGTTTTCCAAGACCTCGTAGCCCTTAAGCTCTGCATAGATTGGCTCTGTGCCTTTTGGTTGGAAATAGATATACTCGTTTCCGATGTCACCACGGTCTTCGAAGCGGATAAAATCTTCATAGGCTTCATGAGTTGTCTTATCATAGACTGTGATGTTGTCATCCACACTCACCGTTACAAATGGCGTATCAATCATTCCGTTTTGGTAAATACCCTCACGGTGTTCTTGCTCTCCTTCCAGCAATTGGAAGGTTGTCCAAGAAAGTGGTGCTAGGTGAACTGGAATGGTCACGCGCACTTGGCGAGCGATACGAGCTTGGCGGAACTTGTCTTTTGGTAAATCATACTCAAAATTAGCCCCAAGGTCTTCGATTTTAGCCTCTACAGGACGCCCATCCAAGTCCTCCACACGGTAACTTGGCAAGGTAAGAGCAACCATCTTCTTGTAGCCTTCTGTTGGGTGCAATTCCTTGAATTCACAAGTCGCAACATCAATTACTGTGCTGACAGTATCGACCTTATCATGCAAACCTGTGTTAATGACAGTAAAGAGACAGTCACTTTGAGCCTTAGCTGTAGCGATTTTTCCCTTCCACTCATTCAGAAGATTACTCTTAACAAAGTTTCCTACTTGATGGACCTTAGCAAAACGTGTCTCCATCTCACGGTGAACTTCGTCCACGCTACAGCCACAGATGCTATCATGCGGCGCGTTCTGCAAGAGTGTTTTCCAAGCATAGGTCAACTGATCCTTGTGGTTGTGCCCCCCAGTGATAATCGTCAAGGGTTCTACAACTTGCTCTAGGAGGTTGCTATTTTCTTGGAAGGCTTGTTTGAGATAAATACGAGATGAAGAAGTGTTGGCAAGTGTGTACCAGCCATCTGTTTCCTGACTGGTCAACTCACCTGTAACTGTTGATAATTGCTCAGGAAGGGCACCTTCCACAGCTTGAACATATTCATCAAAAGAACTATGAACAAAGGTCATATCTGGGAAGAGTTCATTTGCCACACGAATGGCTTCGCTTAGATTTTTCTGAACAGGCTGATGGTCACAGCCATTCATCATCAACCATTGGTTGGTCGAAGCATAGGCACGCACATCTGACAATTTTTGTTTCCAGAAGGTCAAGGCCTCATCTTTGTCAACTGGGATTTCATTCCCGTTACTATACCAGTTGGCAAAGAGAATACCCAAAACACGACTACCATCCGCACCCTGCCAGTACATTTCTGAAAACTGGGATGTAAACTGCTCATCTTCAAGGACTTGGTTATCAAATCCAATCGGCTTCACACCACGACCAAAGGCTGCCACGTGAATGCCTGATTTTTGAAGAATTTGAGGCGCTTGTCCCATATTTCCAAAGGTATCTGGGAAGTAACCAATTTGAGTAGATTTGCCCCATTTGGCAGCTTCTTGCTGACCAATAAGAGTATTGCGGACATTGGCTTCACTTGAAATCAAGTAATCATCCTGCAAAATGTAAAAGGGACCAATTTTCAATTTTCCTTCGTCAATGTAGCGTTGAACTTTGTCACGATTTTCAGGGCGAATTTGCAAGTAGTCGTCAAGGACAATAGTTTGTCCATCCAAGTGGAAACTCTTGAACTCAGGGTCATTTTCAAAGAGATCAAAGAGATTGTCAAACAATTCCACCAACTGCATACGGTGGCTTTCAAAAGGCAAGTACCACTCACGGTCCCAGTGACTATGTGAGATAATATGTACGACAACATTTTCCATGAAGTAAAACCTCATTCTAAATTTAAATTTTTATTGTTAACGTTAAATGTAAATTTGTGATTCTTTCCAAGAATCAGTTGCGCTAAAGCGTATTCCTTATACTCAATGAAAATCAAAGAGCAAACTAGGAAGCTAGCCGCAGGTTGCTCAAAGCACAGCTTTGAGGTTGCAGATAAAGCTGACGTGGTTTGAAGAGATTTTCGAAGAGTATTAGCGGATATCCAAGTAATCCAAGACCAATTCACAGAACATCATGTTGGCCCAAGAGAACCATTCACGAGAATAAAGAGTTGGGTCATCCACGTGGAAGCTTTCGTGCATGACACCTGTACCACCATCGCAAGCAACCAGCTGATCCAGCAAGAATTTTTTCTCAGCTTTATCTGTAGCTGTCAAGCCTTGGATAGATAGGGCAATGGGCCAGATGTAGCGATAGAAGGTATGAGAACTTCCGAGACCGCTAGCGTATTCTCCTTGGTAGAAGTATGGATTTTCAGGGCTCAGAATGGTACGACGAGTTGCTTGATAAACTTCATCATCGACCGAACAGTAACCCAGATAAGGTGCAGCCAGCAGACTTGGTACGTTTGGATCATCCATGATGCTGGCATTTCCCAAACCGTCTACTTCAAAGGCATAAATCTTTTCGCCCTTGCTGTTGGTGGTGTAAGCATAGTTTTCGATTCCTTCTTTGATTTCAGCCTGAAGACGCTTAGCGTCTGTGATAACACTCTGGCTATCAGCTAGATTTAATGCTGCGAAGATCTCTTGCACATAACCCAAAACTACTACAGCAAACATATTGGACGGAATCAAGTAACTATACTGACAGCAATCATCACTCGGACGAAAGGCTGACCAAGTCATACCTGTCACTGCAAAATCAGGTCCAAAGCCATCATTTACCAAGGTGTCTTCCTTACGGTCCGTATCTCGGACAAAACGATAAGGAGAGTTCTTGTGGTCTTGTTCCACTGTCCAAAGATGGAGAATTTCCTTAGTCGCTGCGACAAAAGTCTCATCAAACTGGCTAGTCTCGCCAGTCTCTTTCCAGAGGAGATAAGCCAACTGCAAAGGATAGCAAAGCGAGTCTACCTCGTACTTGCGTTCCCAAATCCAGCCGTTAAGGTCGGTGTGGTCGGTCTCGTGATGCCCCTTCCAGTTTTCCTCAATGTTGAAGGAGTTGGCATAAGGATCCTTGAGCACCAAGGTCATCTGACGTTTGACCAAACCTGCAATGGTCTGGCGCAGGAGGGCATCTCTTTTAGCCACCTGCAGGTAGGGTCTGAGTTGGGCTGTCGAATCTCGAAGCCACATAGCAGGAATATCTCCTGTGAGCACAAAGGTTGAACCATCTTCTAGGATTTCAACCGTATTGTCCAAGGTGTCTGTGTAGCAACGCTCGAAAACATCCACCCACTCTGGATGGTCCTTAGCCCGCTCTGCCACTTCATCTAGCCATTCTCTAACAATTTCTTTTGAATAAATCATCGTGCAGTATCCTCTTTCAAACAAGTTTCATTTTCAGTATATAGCTTTTGAGACAGAAAATACATACACAAATGATAGTCATTTTTCTACAAAATTACTTTCTTTTGAACCCCATATCTAAAGTCCCTGTTTTTCTGATATAATGTAGAAAAACAGCTAAAGGAAAGACTATGAAACCACTACTTGAAACCATCGATACCCGATTTGGAACTGCCAGCAAGCATGCCTTTTCTTGGGGAAATACCCTGCCATACACAGGCGTTCCTTTTGGGATGAATTACTTTGTACCCCAGACCAGTGACCAGGATGGATCTTGGTTTTTTGATCCACATCTGCCTATCTTTCAGGGGATTCGTTTAACCCACCAGCCCAGCCCTTGGATTGGCGACTACTCTTGGCTCCTCCTGACACCTGTCACAGGCCAGCTAGGTGGAGACAGCCTCTTTCACCGTCAGTCTTCCTATGATATGGATAAAGCCTCTTTCCAACCTCATTATCTGAAAATTTTCTCCCTGCGCTATCAGATTGAAAGCCAGCTCACACCGACTCGCTACGGTGCTTCTATTCGTTTGGAACAAAAGCAAGGCAAAGCCCTCTCCCTCTATCTTCACGCGGCAGATGAACTGACAATAGAGCAAGTAGATAAGAGAAATCTTGCCCTGCGACAAGAAGGAAAAACTGAGACCAACAAAAATCCACTAACTATGTTCACTGCTCTGCAAATGAATACGGATATTCTTGCTATCAGCCAAGAAGGTGGAGACTGGCGAATCGACTTAGCAAGTAGCCATGCTGAAATTCAGCTAGCGACTTCTTTCATCTCTCCTTCTCAAGCACTGCTTAATCTACCTCAAGAAGATTTTGATAGCTGTAAATCGAATGCACAAGCGGACTGGGAAAATCTCCTCCATCGTTTTGATGTTATAGAGACAGGAGAGGCTGACCGGACCTTCTTTGATCACTGCCTTTACAGACTCTTCCTCTTCCCACAGACTTTTTATGAGGTTGATGAATCAGGGCAAGCCATCCACAAAGATCTGGCTACTGGAACTGTCAAGCCTGGTGTCCTCTTCAGCAACAATGGTTTCTGGGATACCTTCCGTACCACCTTCCCCCTCTTTGCCCTTATCATACCTGAACACTATCACCGCTTTTTAGAAGGTTTCCTCAATAACTACCGCGATACTGGTTTTCTTCCAAAATGGCTGGCTCCAGATGAACGGGGTATGATGCCAGGTACACTTTTAGACGGTATTATCGCCGATAGCGCCTGCAAGGACATGGCCCCCGACCTAGAAGAAGAACTCCTCCAAGCCATGCTTGAAACAGCCAGCAAGTCCGACCCTCTCGGTATCAATGGTCGTCACGGACTAGCCCAATACCAAGAACTAGGCTACCTCTCTACCGACCACCACGAAAGCGTCAGCCACACCCTAGACTATGCCTATAGTGACTTTTGTATCGCTAACTGTGCTGAAAAACTAGGGAAAATAGAAATCGCTGAAACCTACAAGGCCGCATCACAAAATTACCGCCATCTATTTGACGCTAAGACAGGTTATATGCGAGCGCGTGATAGTCAAGGCAACTTCCGTCCTGACTTCTCTCCTTATAGTTGGGGACGCGACTATGCCGAATGCTCTGCCATCCAAGCAACTTTAGGCGTCCTCCACGACATTCCAGACTTAATCCAGCTTATGGGTGGAAAAGAAGCCTTTAGCAACTATCTTTTGAAGACCTGTCAGGAGGCCCCCCTCTTTGAGACAACAGGTTATGGTTACGAGATTCACGAAATGAGCGAGATGGCTACTGCTCCTTTTGGACAACTCGCCATTTCCAACCAGCCAAGCTTCCACATTCCTTATCTCTTCCGCTACAGCAACTACCCTGACTACACTGCCCTTCTCATCAAGACTCTCCGTCAGAAGGCCTTTCACCCAAGTTGGGAAGCCTATCCTGGCGATGAAGACAATGGCAGTCTCTCAGCCTGGTACATCTGGTCAGCTCTCGGATTTTATCCGACCTGTCCAGGCAAACCAAACTATGACCTCGGAATTCCTCTCTTTGACCATCTCCGAGTCTATCTTGCCAAAGAAGATAAATGGCTAGATATTCATGCTGAGCAAAACCACAGCCATTTCAACTTTGTAAAAAAATGCCGACTGGATAAAACACTCGTATCAACTATTCAACACCAAAACCTCTTAAAAGCTGAACAACTAACCTTCACCCTCAGCTGGTTACCAAGTCACTAGCTAGTAGACAGAAGAACCTTTGTATCGTGCAAAGGCTCTTTTATTTTATGAAACTTGTACTTGAAGTTGATCAACAAGTTGTCCATCAACAGTCAGAGTCAGATAGAAATCCAAAGTCTTGTCAGCAGCAAAGTGCAGGGTTGGTAGATGCAAATCTTTTTTGCATTCCCCAGCTTGGAATTGAAGGACTTGAATTTCGTCCTGATAGGCGACACCATGGACACCTGTCCCCGGTTGAATCGAAATCTTAGCCTCTAAAGGAGTATTACTTTCGCTACGTTCAATCCTAAAATGAAGAGTCTCTCCCTTTGTCACAGCTAGACTTTTTTCTGCAAATGCTAGTCCCTGAACAACTTCTTTTTGTAATAAGCTAGGAGTTTTATAAAGGGAAATCTTGGTCAATACAGGTAAATCCTGTGACTCTGTAATCATCACGCACACCTTCTGTGCCTCTACTAGCGAACCTCGCAAGAGGCGCTTATAACCAACTGTAAAGCCTGTACCAAATTCTTGCCAGACACCATCCACCTCTACTTGCACATGAAAAGCAGCGATTCGTTGCCCTAGCTTCAAATCTTCTCTTAACTCAATTACATCAAAAGTTTTAGGTGACCCTAAGTCGAGTTCTAGCTGGATGGGCAAGCCCGCATCGCTTGCCCAAGAGCTACTTTCAAGGCCATCTGTCAGATGGTGACAGGCAAAGTCTGCGGAAAGAGCAGGACCAGATACCTTAGCTCCCAGAGCCAAATCCTCTTTATAGAGCTCATTGCGATAGGCCGTAAATTCATAGAGCCGTTTGATATCCTTCTCATCAAAGAGACCATCTTGATTCGGCGGAATATTAAGTAGGAGCGGGGTTCCTCTCCCCACTGAGTGAAAATAGATTTCGACCAACTCCTCAAGAGACTTAGGATCCTGCTCTTCATGGTAAAACCAGCCCGGCCGAATAGAGACATCTGCCTCACCGATTGAAAAAATAGTGCCTGAAGAATCTCCATGCTGAAGATAATCCAGCGCTGCTTCTGTTCCTAGCTTGTCAGGATTCACCTTTTGCCATAGGGGATCACCTGCATACCCTCGTTCATTGCCAATCCAGCGTATACTGGTGCCTTCTGTTGAAAAAATTAAGCAATCTCCCTGCAGTTCATGAATGGTTTCAAACCATTTTTCAAATTCATAATTGACCTTTTGAGCGCCCTCTCCTCTGGCACCATCCATCCAAACCTCAGCAAATTTCCCTTCATTTCCATAGGCGGGATTTGATAAGATTTCCTTCAACTGTGCCAGATAATAAGCATTATAGTCCGCTTCTCGCTCCACATGATAGAGAGGACTGTGAGCATCCCAAGGCGATAGGTAGACCCCCATATCCATATCAAACTCTGTGGCAGCTTGGGATACTTCAAGGAGCAAATCCCCCTCTCCATTCCTCCAAGGACTGGACTTGACCGAATAATCCGTGTGAACTGTCGGATAAAGGACAAAGCCATCGTGGTGCTTGACCACCAAAATCAACTTTTTGAAGCTCGTTTCCTTGAGCACACGAACCCACTCACGCGCATCTAACCTTATCGGATTAAAGCGTTCAGAATCCTCCTGACCTGTCCCCCATTCCTGATCATAAAAGGTATTGGGACCAAAATGAATAAAGGCTGCTAGTTCATCCTCTAAATACGCTAGCTGGGCCTGACTAGGCAAGGGGCCATGCGGTTTTATTTCTCTTACCATACTACTTCCTATCTACATTTTTCTTTACTTTTTTGGCATGTACTTGCAATTCTGTTAACGCTAGTGGATTTTCCAAGTTTTCAAATCGAAGACGAAGGGCATAGGTTTCCACCTTGTCAAATTCAAAACGAAGCTCCTCATCCTTGTCGCTTGACACTTTTCGGATAACTGATACAGGGCGCCAATTCTGCTCTTGTTTGAGCAGAGAATCCTTATCCAAATGATTTGGAGTCCGAGGTAAGCTAGGCTCATTCCCTATGTAATAATCAATAAAGGTCGGATCAACAGCCACATATTCTTGATTCTCAACATAATACAAGGTCACGTTATCCACAAATCGCGGTTTTAAAATCCCTGCATCTCCAAAAAGAATGCCCACGCTGGCTTGCTCGGACTTAGCAATCCAAGTATTTGCTGTCGATTTCTTTCGAGCAATGACCTTGTCATTGAGGTAAGAGGCTGGGTGATTCAGCTCTGAGTGAGAAGCAAAAACCAGAGGCAGGTTGGACCCTGTCCACTGATTAGAAATAACTTCCCCATCTACACTGACATCTGTCACATGAATGGTGACTGTTGCTGGCAACTCACAGCCCGCTACTTGTCCTGTGAGCACACTTTCTCCTACCTGAGCATAGACTTGAGGATCGAGTTCATCCCAAGTCACCTTGGCCGTATCTCGTCTACTATCTGATAAGACTAGCTTGACTCGGTCTGGTAAGTGTGGGGCTTCCTTGACAAGCGTCCAAACCTTTTCAGGCTCAATAGCGCAAATTCCTTGGACACAAACCTGAGCAGAAGCCTTTAAATCCAACCCCTCTAGCTGACCAGATACCGTAAATGTATGAAAGCTTGCTATATCTTCTTCGGATATTGCCTCCCAAACAACCTTGACTCGTTTTGCACTACCGGACTCATAGTCCACCAAAACTGAAGATGGCAGCTGTGGATAAGTTCCCTTAGCTGTATACAAGCGAAGTGGTCGTACAGAAACTGCCTTCCCTAGTGAGGTATTTTCTGCGACCTGCAAGTGAGTTTGATAGGTCTTACCTTGATACATGTCTCGGATAGCCAAGTCCCCTGCAGACAAGCAGTGAAGCACTCCCTGATTGATAATGGCGTGGGCACCACCACTCGTCTCCCAAATCACTTCACTATTCCCCACCTTGTTCACAGGGTTATCCACAATTTGTGGATAAAGTCCAATAGCTGGGGAATCTCCTTCTTGTAATCCGGCCTGATTGTCCACTCGAATCTCAAATAAGCGCTGATTTTTCACTGGATGGCAATCAAAAACCTCTCCCACTAAGAGATCAAAACTTGCTGGCTCTAGCCCTCTAGCACTAGCTTTTACTCTGACTAGACCTGCCTGCTCCAAGCTCTGAACTAAGAGGACACCTCTGCCATGAAAGGCTTTCCTCTTAAAACGACCATTTTTCTGAGCCTTGTAACGTTCACGACTGGCCTGCCTACCATTATCCACACCCACAATGCAAGCAGGGCCCTCAATTTTAAAATGAAGCTGATTGGAAGCAGTCGGCACCCAATTTCCATCCTTGTCCAATACATCAAAATAGAGATAGAGGAGATCTTGCCCATCTGGCTCCAGTTGTGTTTTCTCGGCATGTAACCCGATTTTGGCTGGCTTACCTGCAGTCACCACCCTATCTTCTGCCACAAGCTGACCTTGACAGTCATAGGCCACAGCACGCAATTCTCCCGGTTGATAAGCCAAACACCATTCGAGATAGAGTTGGTCAGAACCTTGTCCCTCTTGGTATTTTCTACCGCCTGAAATCCATTTTTCCTGAAAGGTCTTCCTACCTTGGGATTTTCCATTGAGAAATAGCTCTACAGAACGGGCATTTGAATACACTCTAACAGGGATATCCCCATACTTATCCACAACTTGTTGATAACTCTTGTGAATTTCCCAATTCCAGTGGGGCAGTATATGAACTATGGGATGCTGATCTAGGTCCACCCACTGACTTTGATAGAGATAATAGTCATTTTTAGGAATCCCTGCTGTGTCCACAATCCCAAAATAGGAACTCTTTACAGGCGTGTCATTTTGATTGTGCCAAGGAGTCGGCTCACCGATATAGTCCACTCCTGTCCAGATAAATTGACCTGCATAGTCTAGCCGATTTCTATCTGCTATCCAAGAAGCCGTCGCTGTCTTCCCCCAAGGAACTCGATCATTGCCATAGTCTGACTGTTCAAAATTCCGCACGCGGCGATTATCCCCAACCCATTCCTTAGCTGGGCGAAAATAGCTATCACGCGTCCGTGTAGCCGATGAGGTTTCAGATCCGTAAAGTCGCCACTTGGGATGTCTTTTACGAATCGCGTCAATATTGTCTTCTGAGTAATTCAAGCCCACCACATCCAGCAAATCAGCAATCTTTTCATGACCTCCAGAACCATCTCCAAAGCGGAACTGATCCATTCCCATGGTCATAAAACGACTATCATCAACCTCCTTGACCCTTCCCAGCAAGCGTTTGATAGTCTTCAATGAATGAGCATCGCCATTTGCTTCGCTGACTTCATTTCCCAAGGACCACATAAAAATCGCTGGATTGTTCTTACCACGCTCAATCATAGTGCGCAAATCATAATCTGACCAGAAATCGCCTGCTTTCGCTTCTGGATGAGTCGCTTCTTCCTCAAAAAAGCGACCATAATCATATTCTTTCTTGCCTCCATACCAGGTATCAAAGGCTTCTTCTTGGATGAGTAAACCCATTTTGGCAGCCACATCCAGCAAAATACTACTGGCTGGATTATGGGTGATTCGGATTGCATTGACCCCCATTTCCTTCATCTGGCGCAATCGTCTCTCGGCAGCTGACCTGTTTTCCACAGCTCCCAGCGCTCCATAGTCATGGTGCAGACAAACCCCATGAATCTTCAACCAGCGACCATTGAGAAAGAAGCCCTTATCCGCTTGCCAATTCATATAGCGGTAACCAAAAGTCTCCTCTTCTTCATCAACCAAAATACCATTTTTGTAAAGGCGAGTCTTCAATTGGTAAAGGTGAGGATAATCAATATCCCAAAGCAAGGGTTGAAAAATTGATATGGCTTGTTGGAAAGAATATTTGTCCCCAGCTTCAATCATTACAGAATCTGTCGCCTGCCAGTCTGACAGTTGCTGCCCTTCATACCAGATACTCTGTTCCAAATATACTGACACAGACTGAGGACCATCATTTGAAACCTTACTTGTAAGCTGAGTTTCCACCCATCCATCTCTTTGCTCCTTGAGCTTGGGACTTTTTATCTTACTCCCATACAAATCCAGATGTACCGAATCCGTAATCAACAATTTCACTTCTCGGTAAATACCGCTACCAGAGTACCAACGACTGCTAGGTTGCTGATTTTCCACAAAAACCGCAAGCTGGTTGGCCGTCCCATCATTTCTTAGATAAGGCGTAATATCATAAGAAAAGGGTGTGTAGCCATTGGGATAATAACCCAGCACTTGCCCGTTGATATAAACTTGGGCATTCATGTAAACACCGTCAAAGAGCAAACGCACCGATACAAGACTGGCATCTTCTTCCAAGTAAAACTGCGTCCGGTACCAAGCCTGACCCCCGTTTAACTGGCCACCCTCATTTTGCGCTGGCGAATACTGGTCAAAATCATTGTAAATACTCCAGTCATGTGGCACTTGAATGGCCTGCCAATTTCCCCTCTGAAAATCCGATGCCAAGGCCTCTTCTTTCCCCACCTCCTGGCTAAAAAACCAGTAATTTCGTAAAACTTCTTCTCTTCTCATGCAAGCATTCCTCGTTAAACAAGTCTATTGACTTGACTATAGCACAAAACAAAAGCGCCTTCAAGACTTCCTCCATCATTCCCTAAATACTCAGAAAAGATTCTATAATTTGTGGAGGAGGATTTAGTCCTCAAAGCTACAAGGGTAATACAAAAAGAGCCTGTTGCCAAGCTCTTTAATCTATTATTTCTTCTCAGCGCGAAGGGCTGACAAGATTTGTGTACGGATATCATCCACACCATTTGGAGTATTTGGTAAAAAGATAGTTTGGTTTCCTTTAGAGGCAAAGGTATTCAAGGTATCCAAATACTGGTTGGTCAAGAGGATAGACATGATTTGTTCTTCTGTCATGCCAACATTGGCTTCCTTGAGTTCTGTGATAGACTCTGCCAATCCATCCACAATCGCCTTACGTTGTTGGGCAATCCCCACACCATGGAGGCGGTCTTTTTCTGCTTCGGCTTCAGCTGCAGTGACGATTTTAATCTTGTCGGCTTCCGCCAATTCTTGCGCTGCGACCCGCTTGCGTTGCGCCGCATTGATTTCATTCATGGATTGCTTAACTTCTGCATCTGGTTCGACCTTGGTAATCAAGGTTTTCACGATAATATAGCCGTAAGTTGTCATTTCTTCTGCTACTTGATGTTGAACCTCGAGGGCAATCTCATCTTTTTTCTCAAACAATTCATCCAAGGTTAATTTTGGAACAGAAGAGCGAAGGGCGTCTTCGATATAAGATTTAATCTGAGATTCTGGACGCATGAGTTTATAATAGGCATCTGTCACGCTCTGCTCATTGACACGGTACTGGGTTGCCACATTCATCATAACGAACACATTGTCCTTGGTCTTAGTCTCAACCACAATATCGCTTTGCAACAAGCGTAACTGGATTCGTGCTGCAATCGAGTCAATCCCAAAAGGCAATCGAATATGAATACCGCTATTGGCAACCTTTTGGTATTTCCCAAAGCGTTCAATAATCGCCACCGACTGCTGACGAACCACATAAACTGTACTCAGTGTGACTATCACCAATAGGAGCACACAAACCACCACAAAAATCATCAAAAATGTTGTTATCATCGCGACGACCTCCATCATTATTTTTTCCTGTATTATAGCACATTTAAAGAAGGCTGTGCAGTTTTTACTGCGATTTTTCCTGAAATGTCAATAATTAGAGGTGAAACTACATTTCAAGTTAATAATCGTTTTTTTTTATTACATTATCTTCATCCATATTCAGGGAATAGCTTGCCTTAACTTTTCCCTCGTGATATACTATTTATTGAAATGAATAAATAGGAGATATTTCATGAAAACAGCAAAAACTACTGTTACAATCCTTTCTACACTTGCTTCTGTCGTCTTATTGGCTAGTTGTACAACAAAGTCTACAGAAACACAGACAAGCAATAATAGCTCATCTGATAATCAGATTACAATGACATATGACCAACTACGGTCGAGAGAAAACACTATGTCAACCCTTTGGTATCAAAAATCAGCTGAAACCAAAGCTTTATACATACAGGGTTATAACGTTGCAACAAATCACCTAAAGGAATTGCTCAAAACAGAATCAGACAAACCTTACTCTATCGTTTTAGACTTGGATGAAACTGTCCTAGATAATAGCCCTTATCAAGTACAAAATGTCAAAGACGGTACAGCATTCACACCCGAAAATTGGGATGTTTGGGTTCAAAAAGCTTCAGCAAAAGCTGTCCCAGGTGCCAAAGATTTTCTTCAGTTTGCTGATCAAAACGGTGTCCAAATCTACTATATTTCTGACCGCTCAGCTAATCAAGTAGATGCTACCATTAAAAATCTTGAAAGTGAAGGAATTCCTGTTCAAGGACGTGATCATCTCATGTTCTTAGAAAGCGGTGTAAAATCCAAAGAAGGTCGTCGCCAAAAAGTTCAAGAAAAAACAAACCTTATCTTATTATTTGGTGATAACCTCGTAGACTTTGCAGATTTTTCTAAGACTTCTGAATCTGACCGTGATAAACAACTTGAAGAATTGCAAAAAGAATTCGGTGAAAAATTCATCATCTTCCCAAATCCAATGTACGGATCATGGGAATCAGCTGTATACGCTGGTAATAAACTAGATGCTAAAGGTCAAGTAGAAGAACGCCAAAAAGCCTTGCAAGGTTTTGACAAATAAGCTGATTCTATATAAAATAAAGCTAACTTACAATCTTCAAAAAGTGGATAGGAAGGAATTCTGATAATCAGAAAACTTTCCTATCCACTTTTATGATTGATATAACATCAAGATTTTATAAATCTGATACTATACGTTTTCTGATTTTAAAGACTTTTTGCCTATCCCCGATATCTCAAGAATTTTATTCATTGTTCAAAGTTCCTTAGGTATCTGAAAGGTCTATAATGAAGCTAGCTATCTAGTATCCAAAAACCGACTAGCTCCTATGATCTAGTCGGTTTCTCATCAATGCGCCAACATTTCTTGGGCGATTTCTTGGCCAGATAGATTTTCTGGGTAGTAGGTTGGCCAGTTATCCATTTCTTTAAAGAGGGCTTCTTGGCTTGTGCCTCCAAAGAAGATATGGAAATGTTCTGCCTTAACTGGGGCGATATTGTGGTCACTAAACTGAACATACTTGAACTGTCCAGCGTCTGCATCTGTGGCTTCAAAGAGGAAGCGCACGCCACGATTGCCTTTCTTGTAAGTCAAGATTTTCTTACCAACATACTTGTAAGTATATTTCTTGCTTTGTCCACCTTGAACAAATTCCATAGTATTATCAGTAATGTTGATCTTAGTGACATCTGTCTGATAGCCTTTTGTATAGTAGGCCTTGTACTCAGCCTGGGTCATCTTACCAGTCAACTTAGCCTTGTAGTCAAAGACTTGGTCAAACGTGCCATCTTCAAGGAAAGGATAAACTGATTGCCAGTTACCTGCATAGTCACTCAAGGTGCGGTCCTTGACATCTGCATCCTCAAAGTAACCATTTTGAACTGTCTTCGTATCCTCTGCTTTTTCAGGCTCGATTGCTGGGCCTTCTTGGTCCGTTGTTTGTTTCAGAGCCTTGAGGTTTTTCTCCATGATAGAGATGTAATTTTCTCCAGCCTTGGTATCTTCTTCTGTCAGACTTTCTAAAGGATTGAGAACATCAGTTTTGACACCTGCCTCTTTTGAAAGTGTGTTAGCAAGAGCTTGTGAAGCATTTTCTTCAAAGTAGATATAGGCAATTTTATTTTTCTTGACATACTCTGTCAATTCTGCCAGACGAGCAGCTGATGGCTCTGCATCTGGAGAGAGACCTGAGATTGCGACCTGCTTGAGTCCATAGTCCAAAGCAAGATAGTTAAAGGCTGCGTGTTGCGTTACGAAGCTCTTTTGTTTGGCTTGAGACAAGCCTTCTGCATAAGCCTTATCCAAGGCTTGCAATTTTTCGATATAGGCAGCAGCATTCTTCTCAAAGGTCGCTTTTTTATCAGGATAATCTGCTGACAAGCTATCACGGATGTGCTCTACAAGTTTAATAGCACGAACCGGTGATAACCAAACATGGGGGTCAAACTCATGGTGATGGCCTTCTTCTCCATGGTCATGGTCTCCCTCTTCTTCCTCACCACCTGGCAAGAGCAACATATCACCTGTCGCCTTGATGGTTTTCACTTTTTTCTTATCCAGGGTATCTAGCAATTTAGGTACCCATGTTTCCATGTTTTCATTTTCATAAACGAAGGTATCTGCGTCTTGGATTTTGGCAACTGCCTTGGCAGACGGTTCATATTCATGGGGTTCTGTACCAGCACCGATTAGGAGTTCTACATTAGCAGTATCTCCTGCGACTTGCTTGGTAAATTCATAGACAGGATAAAAGGTTGTCACAATATTTAGTTTACCATCTGCCTGCTTTTGATTGGAACAAGCCACTAAAAACAAGGCACATAGACTGGCTAGTAATAAGCTAATTTTTTTCATGTTGGTCTCCTATTTGATAAAACGTCTTACTAAACTAATAAGTAAAAAGACAGTTACAAAAATAATGGTAATACTTGCACTTGCAGGTGTTTCTGCGTAGTAGGAAATGTAAAGTCCTGCCACCATTCCCAAAAATCCAATAGCACTGGCAAGTAGCATAACCGATTTAAAGTTTTTCCCCAAACGCAGGGCAATACTAGCTGGTAAGACCATGATGGTCGATACCAGAAGAGCTCCCGCAGCAGGAATCATAAGGGCAATGGCTACCCCCGTCACCATGTTAAAAAGAATGGACATGGTACGAACGGGCAAGCCATCCACAAAGGCCGTATCCTCATCAAAGGTCAGGATATACATAGGACGAAGGAAGAGGAAGGTCAAAATCAAAACAACCACCGCAATGACAAAGAGGGAAATGACCTGCTCTTCACTGATAGTCACAATTGAACCAAAAAGGTACTGGTCCAAACTCATTGAACTAGAGCTTTTACCCTTGCTCATGACAATTAGAGAAACAGCCAGACCCGTTGACATGAGGATAGCTGTCCCGATTTCCATAAAGCTCTTGTAAACCGTACGGAGATACTCCAAAAAGACCGCCGCAATCAAGACAATGGCAATCGTAGAAATAGTCGGAGAAATCCCTAGGACCAGACCAAAGGCTACACCTGAAAGCGAGACATGACTGAGGGTATCACTCATCAAACTCTGACGACGTAAGATAAGGAAGGTTCCCAATACCGGCGAGAAAAGACTCATGGCAATAACGGCCAGAAAGGCGCGTTGCATAAAGTCATAAGATAACAAACTAAGCATGGCCCACCTCCTGATCATTCTCATGAACGTTGAAACAACGCCATGGAGAGTCTTGGTTACGGACTAGATGAATATTGCGGTCCGCATAGTCCTTAACTTCTTCAGGGTCATGGGTAATCATCAAAACAGCCTTACCATGATGATGGGCGCTGTGGTGCATGAGTTCGTAAAATTCATTTTTACTTCCTGCATCCATCCCCGTTGTCGGCTCATCTAGGATAAACACATCTGGATCCGAAGCAAACATGCGCGCAATCACCGCTCGCTGCTTTTGTCCTCCAGATAGAGACCCCAAGCGTTTGTCTCGGTGTTCCCACATGCCAACTGAGTCCAGGCTAGCCTTGATATGCTCTTCATCATGAGCATTCAAGCGACGGAACCAGCCTTTTCGCGGATAGCGACCCGACTTGACGAATTCATAAACCGTACTTGGAAAACCTGCATTAAAACTAGCAATCTGCTGGGGAAGATAGGCCATTCTCAATTTCTTACCCTGCGTATTTGTCTTTGAAATAGTCACCTTTCCAATGCGTGGCTGAAGAATTCCAAGACTGGCCTTGATCAGTGTCGTCTTAGCCGCCCCATTCTCCCCCGTCAAGGTAACAAATTCCCCACTATCAACACTATAATTGATATGTTCAAGAACGGGCTCCTTATCATAATAGAAGGATAAATCCTCTACCGTAATATATCTCATTATTTGATTTCTCCTACTAAAGCAGTCAAAAACCGCTGGATCACTTTTTGTTCATTTGGAGTAAACTGAGTCGCCACTTGTTCATAGGTTAAAAGCGTATGCTCATGGTGATGGTGGTGCTCCTCAGCGATTGGACGAGCCAAATCAGTCAACTGATAAAAAATTACACGTGCATCTTTAGGATCCTTGGATGTCTCCAACATCCCTTCCTTAACCAAAGACTTAATGGCCTTGGTAACTGCTGCCTGACTGACATTGAGGCGACGAGCCAACTCTGAATTTGTTAAAGATTCCTCTGACAAGAGCATGAGAATGTGCTCCTGAGTATTGGTCAGAGCCACCTCGCTAGTACAATGACCTATTAGGATTTCATGCTGATTTTCTGCCTGCAAAATCACCTCATTCAAAAAAGCATCGATATCCTTCGCTAGCTGTCTCATATCTGACTCCTTTCCTTTTAGACTTCTCTTTTTTAAGAGAAAATACTATTCTTTGAAATTATTTACTGGTTAATTATATCACAACCAAAAAAAGAGTCAAGAAAAAACGTGAAAACTAGTTTCATTCTTGAACTCTTCTATATCATGATCTATTGAAATGCCTTGACATCTCCATCATAAGTCGCCCATCATCTGAATCTATTTTAGAAGACACAACACTTTTTATTCAAATTATATATAAAATGGAGAAGAGCAAAGCCTTCTCCAAATACATACCTTACCTCACTCAAGAGGTCTAGCAATCTATAACTAGAAACTCATTAACATTTTGAACAAATTTTACTCATTATCCTTCTTACGAAGAACGATACTTAGACCACTCAAAATTCCAACAAATCCGAATGCTGCCAAGGCTGCGTTCGATTCCGTACCAGTATTTGGCAATTGAGTTACCTCAGTTGATGGAGCTGGATAAGTGTTTCCATCCGGATTGTAATTTGAAGGTACTGGTTTGTTCGGAACTGCCGGTGTTCCCGAATCTCCCGCCACAGGTACAGGTGGTTTTGGAGTCTCGTTTCGTTGAGGTGTTGGAGCTGGTTGTGGTGTAGGTGCAGGAGCTGGATTTGGCTCCGGAGTTGGACTTGGCTCTGGCTGTGGTTTTAGTTTTTCAGGAATCTTCAGCTCTGGAATTTCCACAGTTGGCGGATCTAACGGAACTACTCCACCTTCAAATTCTGGCACTTCAACTTTTGGAGCATCAATTTGCATTACATATTGGTAAACAATAGTAGTAACACCTTCTTTAACCAATCCTTTTTCTTCCACAGTATTTTTAAACTTATCACCTGCCGGAAGAACACGTTTCAATCGGAATGTTACTCCATCTACTACGATAGTTTCAGGAGCTGTCACAGCGTACTCTTCTCCTGTAGCTTTGTAAGTCATTTCTTCTTTATCACCAGTAGTTGTAGTTGTTGCTTCAGCTACAATTACATTATTCTTAGCGACTACATCATCCGCAAGGAAATTTTCATTAATATCTACGAATTTAACGATAACTGTTCCTTTTTTGTCTTTTGCGTAATCACGTACACTGTTTGGTTTATTCTGAGAATACTTAACAATAACCGCTGAATCTTTAGATTCATGTGTTACAGCTAATTCATCTACCTTAGCTTTATCCACAGTGTAATCTTTGATTTCTGGTGATACTACTTCTGCGAGTTTTTGTTCTGGAGTCCAATCTGTAGTGTAGGTTACTTCACCTGTTCTACTGTTGATTTCGGCAGTTCTTGTGAAGCGAGCAGTTTGGTTAACAGGCGCACTTGCTTCTTGTCCTGCTTTTGGTCCATTTTCATAAACATAAGTGATATCACGTTTGACTTCTTTTAAGAGACCTAAGTCTTTGTATGAACGGTTTTGTGGGTCATTAGGAATCTTGTCCTCTGGTTTTGGAGGATTATTGTCACCTTCGTTAGGCTTCGTTGGATCTACTGGAATAATGTAGTCATATTGGTATACAACTGTTGTAATTCCTTCTTTTACCTTGCCAGTTTCTTCTAATACGTTGTTGTACTTATCAGAAACTTCATATACTCCACGGAAGACATATTTCTTACCATCTTTAGTGATTGTATCAACTTTCTTCTCAGCAGCATTGTAGTTTACATCATTTTCCGTTACTTCATCACGAGTTGATAACACAACATCACCTGATTTTGTAGCATATGTTTTCGTTGTTTTTACCACCGCATCTGTCACTACATTCGCAGAATCTTTGATTTCATTACCTTCAGCATCAACGTATTTAACAACTACTGAGCCTTTCGCTTCAACTGTTTTAGATGGTGTTGTTTCTTCTTGTTTATCTAGAGTATAGCTGTAGATAACGTGTTTTTCACCTTCAGTTACGTCCCCTGCTGCTGGAGCTGAGTCAGAGGTTTGTCCTACATATTTATATACTAATCCTGTAGCTTTGTCTTTAAGAGTTGGGTACTGTTTATCAGTAGTGTCATATCTTTCTGTAATTGTACGTTTTTCTTTACGTTCAGATACTTTTACACCTTTTGAGTAAGTTACATAAGTATCTTCATACTCAACTGGTACTTTATCTTTTACTACTTCTGTTTCTTTTAATGTTTTTAACGTTCCATCTTCATTGATCACAACGTGTTTCACATCAACAGAACCTGTCTTAGTCACAACTGAGCTAGATGGTGTTCTTTCTTCTTCACTTACTAAACGGTATTCGTAAACAACTTCTGTTGTTCCTTCTACTACTTTACCACTTGCAGCTGGAGACCCTTGTTTCAGACCTACATACTCATATGTAAATCCAGTATCAGCATCCACTAAAGTTGGATATTGTTTTGGCGTTGTATCGTAGTTTTGTTCTACTGTTTTAACATCAGTACGCTCATCAACTTTTGTTTCACCTGAATATAAACTTACGATAGTTTTTGTTTCTAATGTAACATTATCTTTATCAGTTTCTGTTTTTAATTGTTTTCCATCAGTTGTGACATACTTGATGACGACACTACCTTGTTTAGTAGCTGTTGCTTCTCCTGCTTCTTCTTTTGTGATTTTTAAGTTGTAATAATGAGTTACAACTGGTTTTTCTTCACCCATTACTTTATAAGCACGGATTGGTGTGATGATTTCTTTTTTAGTGAATGTCGCTGATTCAGTTGTTTCTGTACGTGTTCTTGTACCGTAATCACCACTAATGATGTATTTATTTTCAGCAACAGTTTCTGTAGGAATATACTTTTCATCTGTTACTTTTGCATCTCCTGTAACTGTTACTGTACCGTCTGCAGCAATTTCAACTTTTCCTTTATTAACTAACGTAGTTACAGTCGTTTCTTTATCAGGTTCAGTTTCCACTAATGGAATATAGTCATCTGGTGTACCATTATAAACTGTATACTCTTTAATTTTTTAGTTGTTTCTACATCGATATAAGCATTAGATCCTTCTGGAGAATATTTATACTCTGTTGTCGAAACAATTTTTCGATAGGTATTACCATTCAGTTCACTAGTTTCTGTAGGGTTCCCAGCACTTACTGTCAATTCTCCAATGATTTCAGGGAATCTCGCCAATGCTTCATCAAGTTTAGTAGCATCAGGAAACCCTGAATTTAAATCTATAGGAGTATGCAGTACAACTCTTCCTTCATTATAAGAAGTATCTCCTGGAGCATGTTTTAAAAGTCCCATATCTAGTTTTCCAGATTGAATGTCATCCTCTAGTTTTTTTAAGTGTGCATCTAAACGGGCTCTAGCTGCTTTTATATTTTCTATTTCAGTTGCATCTGTTGCTTTTCCTTCCAAAAAGTCTAAAGCTTTATAATTGGCAATCGTATAATCTTTTAATACATCTTTTAAGGATTTATTGAGCCTATCTCTATCTATTCTGTGATTATAACTATACACTTCACCTGTTGCTACATTTTCAACCTGTGAACCGTCATATCCGCCATTAAAAGCCATTAAAGCATAGGTTGGGTCTTCACTTGGTTTTATTTCAATATCATCTGCTGTTCCATAAATTCCATCAGCTCCAGGTTTCAAATAATGGTTAGCTGGAGCAATCGGTGTATCAAAAGTTACATCTGTCGTAATATGACTTGAAAAACTTTCTCTTCTGAATTTTAATTCCTTTTCATCTGGTACACTAAGAGCCGAAAAGGAAGTTGTTCCTTTTTTAGTTTTTGTAACAACCTTTCCTTGCCCCACTGCATAAGTATCTTTATCAAGAACAAGGATAGTATCTCCTTCTTGAAGTGTTACATTCTCTTTCGTAAACTCTTTAGCGTCAGCTTGGCCGTCATTCCATTTTGTTACTGCATCTTCATCGCTAGTTACTCCATTATCTGCCACAACATACTTACCATATTGACCATCAGCTGTTTCTTCTACTAAGTAGACTTTTCCTTTTGTTTTGGTATAGTCAATCTCACCTAGTTTGTTGTGCATTCCTTCGGGAGAGACTGCTGCTTCAATATCATTGAAACGAGTTTTATCATAAGTAAGTTTATCAGCACCTTCTACTTCAGATTTTCCAGCATACTCATAGACTTTACCGTTAGCTTCTACCGTATCTTTTTTTCCAGTATCTTTAGACACAACAGCTCCTTGTTGAGTCACAGTTGATTCTCGGTAGTCTTTACCATCTGTATCGTAAGCAAGACCTTTTTTGTCGTAAGGAGTAGTAACTGTACCTGTTCCTGCTTCTACTGTGTCTGTTTTTAGTAATGACTTATCAGAATCCAGTTTGTAATTTACAGTTGCTTCTGATTTAACATTTAACGTATCAGTCCCATCAGCATCGCCTGTATTGCTGTTGGCTTTTGTCGGTTCAGCAGTACCTTTTTCTAATACCGCATCTACTTTTACTGTTTTAGAAGCATCTTTATCATCTGTAAAAGTTGTGGCTGCTGTCGAAGATACTTTCGATGTATCGGTCACCATTGTAGCCGTATCTGTACCATTAGAAGTAATATTAGCAGCTACTGGGCTTGCACCAACAGCTAAAGCCACACCTGTTGCCAAAATCGTTGCCCCAATTAACTTAGAATCTGTTCGACCATCCTTGTATTTACGAAGAGAAAATTTCTCCTGTCTATCAGTATGAAACATAAAACATCGCCTTCCTAAAATTTCATTGTTTTTTATATTCTGAACCTATAAAATGTGCGCTAAGAACTTTAAAACTAAGAAAGTTTTACGCTTTCAATTATATCATATTTCTAAGGATAATACATACTTATACATATCCAGAATTTCCTTTTTTTGATAGTCTTTAGAGAATGTTGCTGACAAGTAACGACCTTCTTTTTGATAAGCATTGAGCCACAAAATTAACTCCCCAATGTCACCAAATGTTGTGACACCTTTGGACTGATTCTTATAATACCTATGAGCTAAATCTGTATCAGACAAAAGACAAACCAAGCCCTTGGCAGATGCTTCTACAGCCGAGTTGGCAAAGCATTCACTCATAGAACAGGAAAGATATCCTTGGTGCTTCTCATAAGGAACCTCTTCTAGAAAACCTGCATAATGGACATTCGACGGCAAGTCTTTTTGGCTATAACCATCTGGTAAGTTGCCATAAACCGTTAACTGGCTATCCGGCACTTGTCGAAATGCTTCAATCGCCCAAGCACATCGTTTGATCATCGTCATATTGCCAACGATACACCAATCAGTGACGCTTGCATATTCTTTTTCCAAAACGCCATCCACAAACATTGGAGGCAAAAAGCGAACCTTTTCTTTCCCTATCAACTGCTCCAAAACTGGACTTGCAACGATATTTTGGCACCACCCTTGTAAGACAAACTTCATCATGGGATCTAGGATATTGTAGTGAGTATAAGCAAATAACTTTCTTCCCGTATTTTGGAAAAATTTCCTCAATTGAAGAGGATATTCGTTGACCATGTCAATGATAAAGCAATCATTTACTGTAGAATTGTTGGCTAGATAGAGACTGACTAACTGCCATTGGGTATAGGTTTCCCCACTTCTTAGGTTTTGGTAAGAATGGTAATTTTCACTCACATCCCCCTTCAGCAACTCCCCTTTACTATCATAAAGAGTAAAGAGATTTTCGTGATATTGGAAACGATACAGTAATTGAGAGGTATAACATTCTACATCTCCATTTTGATAATGAACGAGTCCTACATAGCCCTCTTTTGTGTACTCGACTTCACTGACATGATCTAGTTCCTGAACAAATGCTTTTTCTACAATCGGCTGTTGTCTAGCCAAATCGGATTGGTCAAAAATAACATGATAGAAGTTTTCAAAACCAAGTTTTTCTAACGTTTCGACAAAATTCGGTACAAAATTATCCAGATTTGTTAAAACAATTTCTTGCTCTACTTGTAGACTTTTAAAAATTTCTTGACGTGCCAATTGACTTCTTTCAAAGCCATAAGTGCTTACAGGGACACCTTCTTTTATCGTAAATACTTTCACCATAGTTTAGTCCATCACATCTTCCAATCTTAATCCACGACTTCTTGCTAGTCTTGCACGGAAAGCCATCCCTCGTTTATGACGCTCCGATAAGCGATAGTAAGTTGTCATAACATTCAATACTAAAGCATTGTCTTTTGTGACCATGCGAGCCCATAAATGCCAATCTTCAAATCCATCATAATTAGCATCATAGCCTCCTGCTTCATCATAGGCAGAGCGTTTAAAGATAACAGTTGAATGGTTAAATACATTTTGATAAGCAAGCTCTAACCATAATTTTTCTCCCGATAAGTGATGAGATCGATTTCGTTTGATTTTATCTGTTATAGCATCTTCTTCTGCGACAACTCTAGCCCCGATAAGGTCAAGTTGAGGATTTTTCTCTAACTCCTGCAAGAGAAAATCGAGATGCCAAGGCATCCATACATCATCTGCATCTTGTCTGGCTATATAAGCCGTTTGAGACAAACCAACTCCACGATTTAACGTTTCTGAAATCCCTTTATGACCTTCCTTGATATACTGTATTCGCTCGTCTACTAGATATGGCTTACATACTTCCTCTGTATTATCTGTCGAACCATCATCCACAATGAGCAGTCGAAAGGCTTGATGGGTTTGATTTAAAACAGAGTCAATCGTTTGGCTAATGGTTTCAGCGCCATTATAGACAGGCATGACAATATCAACAGGTGTGTCCGATTGGGACACATTTTGATAAGGCACACCTTGTTTTGCAAAAACATTTGATTCATGAGTTGTTAAAAAGGTCCGATACCCATGAACCGATACACCCTCTATATCTTTGATCAATAAAAGCGAAGTTGAGTAAAAACCATGTACCTCAACAAACTCATATTCCTCTAGCAAAAGATAAATTTCTTCTTCAAAGCAAAATCTAGTTTCTTTCAATTTATCTTGATAGGGATTCAAAGGTATTCTAGGATGGGGATAGTAGTAATCAATCTTCTGTTCATCTACAACTTTAGCAGTCAATTTTTGAGTAAGTTCCAAATCTTCCTGATAAAGGAGAGAGCCTAAAAATTGCCCCAGAAAAACGCTTATTTTCTTATCATTTTTAGCCCTATGAAAATGATTTGGTTCAAGATGAAACTTTAACAAAATCTGCTTGTCTTTTGGAAAAAGGACACAGTCCTCAAATACCGTATAATGTCTATTTGACAAAGACATGATCTCTCTCAAGGTAAAATTTGTATAGGGAATGACCCTCTCAAGATTTTGTGTATAGAGATTGAGAGGTACAATGGAAGTACTACCATCATCAAAGGTATACAAATTCATTGTGCTAGGGTTAAAGATACTAATAGCCACAGGATTGTCTAAGCTGGCTAAATAGAGATTGCGAATTGACTTGTCTTTCAAAAACTCCTGAATATCATTCAAGACTGCCTTTCCTTCTAAAACAAGGACTTCCTTACAAAATTCCTCCATCCGTTCAGCATAGTAAGTCTGTCTCTCATCATTTGACATCTTTAAATAAATCCCGATAAAGTCTTCTGAAACAGCCTGTACAACTTCTTTAGCGACTAAAACCTGGAAGGGAGATGAACAAAAAATTATATTCTCCAAATTTAACTTCTCCTAATATTCTTACAAACTCTTACTTAGCATCTTGCTTTTGTGCAATCATCTCTTGCCACCAATCTTCATGGTCTTGATACCAACGGATCACTTCTTTTAATCCCTTATCAAAATCCACGTAGAGAGGTGTAAAACCTAATTCAGTATATAACTTACTAGCGTCAATTCCATAACGAAGGTCGTGTCCGGGTCTATCTGCTATATACTTGAAATCTTCCTGAGATTTTCCTAACTGCAACAAGATTTTCTGTAAAACTTCGATATTCGTGCATTCATTATTTACCCCAATCAAGTAGGTTTCACCAATCACACCTTTATCAATAATGGTATCAATAGCTCGACAATGGTCTTTGACATGAATCCAGTCACGAATATTAAGCCCTGCTCCATATAGGACTGCCTGCTGACCAGTTAAAAGATTGGTGATTTGTCTTGGGATAAATTTCTCAGGATTTTGATAGGGTCCATAATTATTTGAACAGTTGGAAATCGTAGCCCTGACACCAAAAGAACGAACCCATGCTTTCACCAATAAATCTGCAGAGGCCTTTGTAGCAGCATAGGGAGAACTTGGATTGTACTGCGTTTTTTCAGTGAATTTATCCTTACTTTCTAATGGAAAATCCCCGTAAACCTCATCTGTCGAAATATGATGGAAACGGATATCATACTTCCTGGCTAACTCTAAAAGATTGTGCGTCCCGACAATATTACTTTTCACAAAAACAGACGTGTCATGCAAAGACTTGTCATTAAAAGATTCTGCTGCGAAATGAACAATCAAATCAACTCCTTCATCGATATGGTTGCTTAATTCTAACTCATTTGCGATATCCAGTTTATGGAAGGCTACTCCGTCACCCAACAAATCTTCAATGGTCTTCAGAGAAGAGGCGTAAGTCAAATTATCCAAAATCCTAATCTGAATATCCTTATAAGTCTCTTTTAGGTATCGAACAAAATTCGAACCAAGGAAACCAGCTCCACCAGTCACAACGATATTTTTATAGTTCATTTAATTTTCCTTTAACACATTTTACTCAAAGCCAGTACGGTCAACACTGACAACTTCCCAGTCTCTTGTATCTGCAATTTGTTTTCCATTTTGTTCAAGTAAAGTATTAAAATCAGGAACAAACACTTTTACAAAAGGCTTTGCTAATCTTAAAATATAACCTACCCAATAACAATAAGTCGAATTGGGACAAATGAAATACTTGTTACAGCTATACAGTTGTAAAAAGTTGTCTTGAATATCCTGCTCCTCAACTATAATCGGATTTTCAAAATGGTACTGAGAATGTAGAAAAGGTACCAATTCTTCACGACACCAGGCAACATCATCTGAAGTAATTCGGATGGTTAAATGTTGAAAATTATCCCTTTCAATTGCTGCTATCTTCTCTAAACAAGAACCGATATACAATTGAGCGTTATAACCGTAATTTTTTCTATTTCGTTCATTGAGAAAATCCGTTCTTCTAATGGCAATTGTCACATTTTTCTCTTCAAATTGAGTAGAAGCTGCTACTACTGGTTCAATCAAATACTCTCTACAAAAAGAGTCCAATTCTTCTGAAGAATAGTCAACACCTGCCTCTTGGAAATAACCAAAATCTTCTAATTCGATACCATTTGCTTTTGAAAATAAGACAGCGGTTTTTGGAAAAAAGGTTTGGGCAAACTGAAAATATCCTGTTCGTAAGACATAACTTTCCTCATAGCCCATCATCCGATCTCTATGCGCTTGTAGTAAGAGATAGAGCAAATTTCCTAGTTGAAAACCTCTATTATTTTCATAAATTTTCAAGATTCGAATCTCCTTTTTGCTGTTTAAAGTACTGTCCTAAAATGGAATCATCAGGATTTTTCACTAAATTCTTAATTTGTTTACCTGTAAAAACTTCAGAATTATCGATACCCAATTTCACTCCATCAATCCTATTTAAATTCGCTACCAGATGACCAACCAAATCTTTTATTGCTGTTACTTGATAGCACATCTCATCAGGATAAATATCAGAAATTGGCTCTAAATCCATCAACAATTCATCTGGAAGAAGCTCTACTAAAGCCCACAATTGATCATTTACTTTTTGATAATATTTTTCTAACTTAGGCTTGCCCAAAACAATATCATTTGAAATATAAGTCCATTGTCTAGAAAGCAAATCGTTAATAAAGCCCTTTTTCAGCGTTTTTCCATATAAGGTGTCCATAATATAAATAGTATTGCTATTTTGATGAGCCTCAATCACGCCATTATAAATCTTTTGATGAATAGCGCTATATCTGGAACCACTATCAAATACAGACTTCGTAGATACTAAAATCATATGACCTGTCTGAATATTTTTTAGGACATTTACTAATTTCTCTATTTCCGCATCATCGTTTTTCAAACTTAAATTGGTTAATAATTTTTCTGATGACGGAGCAGTACAAATAACCACATCATAAAAATCTTTCAAAGCTTCTTCAATATTATTTCTATTGAAACAACTTAAATCAATATCAGATAGTTTACTTAATGTATCAAATAAAATTTTCCCAACTGCACCTGTTGAACCAATTAAGGCCACTTTCTTCTTGCTTGATTCAATTATTTCAAGAACTTCTTTAAAAGTTTTAGCAGCTTGGTCTTTTTCAGAAATGATTGGTTTTAAAAGAGAATCCCACGACAAATCAGCGTCCTTGTCCAATGGTGTAATACCTAAATAGTTTTTATGTGGATCATAATAATCAGCAACCAGGTAATTCAATATCCCATTGTTAACTAACGACTGTACACCATTAGCAACTCCGCCAGGGACAAAAACAGCCCTACCAGGTTTGACATCTATCACATCTACAGATTTGTAAGTTGGAGAATCTATTCGTAGATCGATAAAAATCATTTTGAAAGTCCCACAGGCTACTGTCATCAATTTTTCATAGCCCTGACAGTGCATCCCTCTGATAACCCCCTGCTTTGAAACAGACACATTATTTTGAAGTTTATGATGAAAGAATGATTCTGGAACCCCATTTGCAAGCAAATCTTTCTTTCGCCAATTCTCTAAAAAATAGCCACGCTCATCATGATGAAGAGGACTTTCAAACACCAACAAACCTTGAATCTGTACTGAAATAGTTCTATCTATATCCATCTTTTCCCCTCTATATCGTAATGCATCCATACTAAAGCTATTTTCATTATGTTTCTTAAATTATACCACTATATGAGTTCTCTAGCCAGATGAAGTTCATTCTTTTTAAACATCAATATCTATAAATACACATCTTTATTAGCAAAAAGAAAACCCTAAAAATCAGACTAATTGCCTAACTTTTAGAGTTAAATCATTGATTATTTCGTCATTCATCTATTGAAATTCTTTGACATCTCCATCGTAAGTCGCCCAGTCTTTACTGAAAAAACGCTCATTCAGATGGTAAGTCGGAGCTGGGGTGGGATTGGATAGGAAGGGATCAACGGCCTTATCAAATGCCAACCAACCTAACCAACCAAGGTGAATGGTATCTTTCATAAAGAAAGCTTCCCCACCGTCCTTAGAAAAATCTGCTATATTGGTAAACCCTTGACTTTCTAACTGGTAGCGAATCTTCTGCACCGTTTGTTGGTACATATCTTCTCGTAAACCAGCATAGTCCATCCATTTTTTATTAACAGGTGGAATGATAAAAATCGGGTTTACCTTGGATTTAGAAAACTGGGTTAACACCAACTGCAAGTCATTGTACTCTGGTGATTTGAGGTAGGTAAAGTTTTTCTGAGAATCCTTTAATTTCTTCAAATCCTTCTTAATCTGCGTATTATAGAAATAATTCTCTATTCCCAGATCATTATTAGAAGTATTCTTTTCTGCATCTGCTTTGACAACATCTTCTATAGCTTGATAAGAAAACTGATCTGGCAAGGTCTTTAAATACTTAGCTACATGCTTATCATAATTGACATAGCCTCTAACTAAAAACTGACCAAAAAAGGAAGCTTGGCGTTCATTAAACCGAGCCAATAATTCAATCATTTCATTGTCTGCAGACGACAATTCTTCTCTACTTGCCAACTTCTGAACCAGGTCCTTCATAGCCACGTTTGGGAACTGCTGCAGTAAGCGAGTCGCTGCATATTGACTAGCCTGATCTCCAGATTGATGTTCCAGAAAACTGGTCAACTGGTCTCCATTAAAATACTGCTGAAAAGCTGCTGGCTCATAGCCATTTTTACTAAACCACTGGGGCGAGATAACATATACAACTTGTTTATTCTCCAGTTGTGGCAGCATCTGTTGCATCCCAAAATACTGATTGAGCGAGGCAGCTCCCCTCTGTCCTAAAAGATAGGGGCGATAAGAGCGGTTGTATTTCTCAGCCAATACCGCAGGATGAGCACCGTCAAAACGAAGCCATTCACTGGAGCCAAAGAAGGGAACAAAACGCATATTTGGATCAGATAGGGCTCTGACCTTTTGACTTCGCTCCTTAAAACTATCGATGGTAGTAGCCACCGCCGAACGCTTCTCAGCTCCCAGATCATGATTCATCTCAGCAGGATAGAAAAAGATAAGCAGACAAACCAACAAACCAGCTATCAAGACCGGCCCGAAGATCATCCATAAGCGTTTAAGCATTTTGTAGCTCCACAATGCCAGCTATGATTTTATTAGCTGTATTCCAGTCATCACGACCAAACTCTGTTACAGGGACACGAATGTCAAAACGGTTTTCAATCTCCACAATCAACTCAACCGTTCCCATACTATCCAAGACACCTGCATCAAAAAGATCTTCATCCATCATGTCAGAAACATCTTCCATAAACAACTCATCAATAATTTCGATAACTTCTGATTTGATATCCATATTTTATTTCCTTTTATTTTTTAAACCATAAATCATTCAAAAATCCAGAAAAGATCAAGAATGACAGCATAACGACATGGAAGGTGATAACCATGCCAAGCAACTGAATCCAGCGATTCTCAGGTAGAGCAGGCTTCCCTGCTTTTTTCCGTTCCTTATTGAGTGTTTTTTTCTTACGAATCCAAGCGTCATTGATGACCATTCCAATCCCATGAAAGAGTCCATAGGCGATGTAGTACCAGGTCACACCATGCCAAAATCCCATAATCAGCATATTTACAATGTAGGCCACACTTGAGGTTACATTGCGATTTTTAAAGACCTTCTTTCTGGTCAATACCATGACCATTCGCATAAAGACAAAGTCACGGAACCAGAAGGACAGACTCATATGCCAGCGATTCCAAAATTCCTTTAAATCTCTTGATAAAAAAGGTTTGTTAAAGTTGATAGGGCTACGAATTCCCATCAAATTTGAAATGGCTAAGGCAAACATAGAGTACCCTGCAAAGTCAAAAAAGAGCTCCAGACCAAAGGTATACATGACTGCCAAGGCATAGTGGTTAAAGAAGCCACCTGACTGCAAGGCTAGATTCTTCAGAGGAGGGAGTAAGGTTTCTCCTAAAACATGAGCTAGGATAAACTTGTACAAAAATCCCCACATAATATAGCGAACAGATTCATCCAACATATCCATCAACTCATCCCGCTCAAGAATGGTCTGATAATTTTCATTAAATCGCTTAAAGCGATCGATTGGGCCACTTGAAAAAGTCGGCATGAAGAGAAGAAAACGGAGGAATTCCCAGAGGGTAAAATCCTTAATCACTCCATCTCTCAGCTCGATGATAATCCCAACCGAACGAAAGGTCAGGTAAGAAATTCCCAAAAACCCAAGCAAAGACTGCGTTCCATTGATAGCCGGCTGCACCTTGACAAAGATAATCGGAAGGAGGGACAGAAAACTAACTAGGTAGAAGACCCACTTGCCATCCTTACTTTTTCGATAATGCTTGTAGAAGAGTACGAGCAATATTTCCCAGCACAGATAAATACCCAAGGCAGCTAATTGATTGGTCTTCCCACCTACCAGCATGGTAACGATAAAGAAGAGACTAACCAATACCTCGTACCAGGCAAAGCGTTTCTTGAAAAAGAGACCGATAAAGATGGGCAAGGTTGCAGCAATCACATAGACAAAATACTGAGGATTCCCATATGGCTCTAAATGAGGAAGCTGTTGAAAGAACTCCATCATCTCTTATTCACCTCGTTAATCAATCCTTTGATGTCAATTTTTCCATTTGGAGTCAGTGGCAAACTGTCTCGATAAAGGAATTTGGACGGCATCATGTAGGACATCATGATATCTATTAAATCTTCCTTGATAGCCTTGGTAATATCGATATCTCGCTCAAACTGCTCACGAACACCGTCTTTTAAGATGACATAAGCCAGTAGATTTTGTACCTTGTGGTCCTTGTTATAACGTGGAACAGCAACAGCAGACTCAATAAAGCGAGACTTGTTGAGGTTTTGAGAGACATCTTCTAACTCAATGCGGTAACCGTTGAACTTAATCTGGAAGTCCATGCGTCCGCCGTAGAGAAGCAAGCCTTCATCTGTCATAGTTCCCACATCGCCTGTGTGATAGGCTGGCAACCCTTCAAATTCAAAGAAGGCTTCTGCCGTTTTTTCAGGATTGTTCATATAACCTTTTGAAACGGCTGGTCCAGAAACAATGATTTCTCCCTGTTCACCATTTGGCAATTTATTGCCGTCCTCGTCAATGATAAAGGTTGGAGAATCAGCCTTGGTATAGCCGATTGGTAGGCGTTTGAGAGTCACTAACATCTCGTCTGTCACAGCAACTGCTGACAGGGCTACTGTCGCTTCTGTTGGGCCGTAAGCATTGATAATACGGGCATTTGGGAAACGTTCGCGTAGTTTTTGAGCCGTTTTAACCGTCAATTCTTCACCATCAAAGTAGAAATGCGTGATTCCAGGCATTTTCTCACTATTAAAGTCTTCTGACAACATAGCCAAATCTGCAAAGGAAGGTGTTGATGTCCAGATAGCAATTGGCAATGAAAAGATGGTCGCAAAGAGTTGCTTAAAGTCCTGAGTAATAGCTGAAGGAAGAGCGAAAAGTGTACCACCAAGTGCTAAGGTCGGTGCCCAGTACATGACAGATAGATCAAAAGAATAAGGTGGCTGAGCCAGCATTTGCGGACGACTCGGTGTCGCAAATTCCTTGTCCGTAATCATCCAGTTGGTAAAGCTGAGGAGATTATCATGGGAAATCTGCACTCCTTTAGGCTTACCAGTCGTACCAGAAGTAAAGATAATGTAGTAATTATCATCTCCCTTGACTGGATGCGTGATCTCATAGCTAGTCCCTTGAGTAAAGGCTTCTTGAACCTGATCCAGAGTCATCATCGGTGTAGAAACCTGCTCCAATGGAAAGTCTGAGATGGCAATAATCAAACTTGGCTCTGCTACTTCTAAAATAGCCAAAACTCGCTCCAAGGCCGAATGGCTATCAATTGGAATGTAGGCATGACCTGACTTAGTCAGCGCTACAAAGGTTGCCAATATTTCATATTCTTGGCCACCAAAAACAACCACAGGAGACTTCTCAGACAAGCCTAGTTGGTCAATGGCTGCAGCCAAACTATCCGAATTAGCCTTCAAATCTCCATAAGTGTGTTCCTGTCCCAAAACATTGTAAACAGGATAGCTAGGCTGTGTCTGAGCAAAATGCTCAATGGTTTCAATCATATCTACTATTGGTTTATTTGACACAATAGGAATTCTCCTTCAAGTTAAAATTCATTATAGATAAAGCTTCCTTGACCCTGACCAAGATAGCTAAAGAAGTAAAGCAGCCCTAGAAAGATAAGAAAATACAAGGCTGTCCGACCAAGAAAGAGGTACAATTCTTTTCTCTGTTTCATCAAGAAAAACCATTCATTTCTGTAATTTTTACTAAATAAGATAGACTCTTACTATAGTATTTTTCTACCATTATACCACTTTCTAGGGTAATTTCTCAATTGTTTGCCGTAGATTTTCATTATATTTAAGCCAATTTTAAAATTATGCGGTTTTTCTATGTATATTTTCAAATAGAGTGACCCTGCTTCAAAACTCTATTTCAGGAGACAATGAAGTAAATCTTCCCGTAATAAAACGCACAATATCAAGTTTTTCAACACCTGATACTATGCGCTTTTCTAATTTTTCAAGACTTTTTAACTAGTCTCTCACCTAAAATAATCTCGTCTGATATAAATTAAAATAGCTTCTATCATCAGACAAATGGCTGATAGCCAAAAACTGATGCTAATACCAAAACTCTCAGTAATATAGCTCATTAGCAAAACAAATACTGAAAATGATAGTGTCGAAATCACTTCCAGAACGGAATAGACATTAACCAAGTTATTTTCCTCTACTGTTTCCTGAAGAAATACACTTTCAGGAACTTCTTTTAGCTGCGATAACATACCAACTAAAGCTGAAAATACTAAAAACATCTGTGCATTTGGAAAAAATAGAATAGTCAGCGTCACTATTGCCATGGCTATAAGAGAAAAAAGAATACTTTCCCACTTAAGAGCAAGAAACTTTTCAGATAGCCGAAAAGCAATTAAGCCACTAATTATAATCCCGATAGAATATGCTGTATTAGAATATCCCCAGTAACTTTCCGTTTCATTTAATAACTCAGTTACAAAGACAAGTATGATAGACGAAACCCAAATCGTATTTGAGAAAATTTCAAATAAATTTGCTGATACAAAAAGTCTTAATCTAGGATCTCTAGCAACTAACTTCCAACCTTTGAGTAAAATTTCAAGATTAGTTTCTGACTCTAACACCTCCACTTCAGCCTTAGGAAGCAATAACATCAGAAAGCTAGAAATGATATACAAGATTAAAATGATAAACGTGGTAGGTAAAAAACCAATTGTTGCAAATAAGAGTCCACCTAATCCCCAACCCACCAATTGAACAGCTTCACTACTCATTGACAAGGCTGAGTTAGCCTTGCCCAAATCGGTCGCATAGCGCGGCACAATAGCATAGGAAACGGGTGCTGCAAAACCATCTAATATGGAAATTGCAACAACAAATAGATAGATCACCAAAGGCGCTACGGATTGCATTACGGTAAACATTCCTACCAGTATCGTTAATAATATAGTCTTTCCAAATTGGGATAAAGATAAAACCCTATTTAGCGCTATCCTTTTAGTAACTAAAGGAACTAAAAGACTCGCAACAAAAGAGGATATCCCTATTAAAATGGGAACTAGTGACGTGGCAATTACTGATTTTGAAATAATGTATATGTTAGCAATGATTGTTACTCTAAAGAAAATATCTGCTAAATTTGCAAACAATTGAGAGACTAACAACTTGATAAATGAATTAGACATATAGCGCTCCCCCTTTAGTTGCCAACTTTGGAATTAAATTTGATTTTTAATATTTTAGCATAAAATAGCAGAAAACAAAAGTGAGATTTTTCACATAAAAAAGCAAAAACTATTGCCTTTATTATTCCTACTTTTAAAGGAATGATTATTATCGTTGTTGGATAGTACTAATAAGTTATACTCAATGAAAAAAGCCTGAGATACTCATCTCAAGCTCTATCAACATAATTGTTTTCTAGATTAGAAAAGCGAGAATACAAGAACGGCCAAGGCTGCTCCGATAACAGGTCCTACAACAGGAATCCAGGCATAAGACCAGTCTCCGTCTCCCTTGTTTGGAATTGGCAAGATGCTGTGCATGATACGAGGTCCAAGGTCACGAGCTGGGTTCAAGGCATATCCTGTTGTCCCACCTAGTGATAGACCGATACCAACAATCAAAGTGCCCACTGCAAAGGTTCCGATACCTGCCTGAAAATCGTAAAGACCCAAAGCAAAGATTGTCAACACCAAAACAAATGTTCCAAGGATTTCGCTAATCAAGTTTGATACAGTATCCTTGATGGCTGGACCAGTACTGAAGGTTGCCAAGATATTTCCTGCATTTTCTTCTGCCTCATAATGCGGTTTGAATTGCAACCAAACCAAAATCTGACCCAGCATAGCCCCTGCGAACTGGGCTAATATATAAGGGAAAACGGAAGCCCAAGGCAAACCACCTTTCAAGGCCACACCGATGGTCACAGCTGGGTTTAAATGAGCTGGACTGAGCTTGCCAGATACAAATACTGCAACCGCAACTGCAATCCCCCACCCCATAGTAATCACAATCCAACCTGAGCTGTTGCTCTTGGTTTTAGGAAGAACCACACCAGCCACAACACCATTTCCTAGAAGAATCAGGATTAAAGTCCCCAAAAATTCTCCAAATAATTCATTCATCATTTTTCTGTCTCCATTAAAAAGAAGGGGCGGGCGACAAGGAGTCCTGCCCTCCACCTCTTTTATTTTTTCTTAATTTTTTAATTCTGCTAAATCGTTGTTAGTGAGGGCTGCTTCGACGTCCGCACGGTAAGCTGCTTTTTCTTCTTCTGACCAGTCATAGAATCGTCCCATTTCATCCAAAACTGGCTCAACGATGCTATCCAAGCTATCACGCATAAAGAGCATATGGTTGGTACGACGAAGAAGGAAGTCAACTGGGCTAAGTGCCAACTCATTGCGCATTGCATAGTGAAGGGACAAGGTGTCCGCCAAGCTGAGTCCTGGCGCTTGTTCCAAGCTGTGAGCAAGAGCAAAGACCTTCGGTGCATTTGAACCATAGAGATTTGCTAGGTAATGAGCTTCCTTGCTATCCAAGCCACGTGACACTCCAAGTTGCGCAAAGGCTTCGATTTCTGAGTCCACATTTGCTGGGTTCAATTCCCCACCTGAAACAGGGTAAGTCTTAGAGTTGATGAGTTTAAAGCTACGGTCAAATTCTGCTTTGAGGATGTCAACCACGCGCTCCATAGCTCCTTCAGCCATCTTACGGTAGTCTGTGATTTTACCACCAGCAAGGGTCAAGAGACCATTATCATCTCGGTCCAAGCTAGAACCACGTGAAACTGCAGATGGATCCAAATGTTTCTCAGAGGTGCTGCTTTCAAGCTTGCTGACAGCAGACTCAACATCTTCACGCGTTTTTTCTTTAGAAAGATAAGATTCAACAGTCGCGATCAAGTTATTAAAGCTTTCATCACTGATAGTTCCGTTATTTCCGCCATTGTAGTCAGAAGCGCTATTGCCTGCGATCAATGGACGAAGACCTGCCCAGCTGCTTTCGATATCATCAATGGTGATGTTGGCTTCTGGGAAGCGGTTGTTAACAATGCCAAGTAGGTAATCTACATCTTCTTTAGTCACTTTTGGATGTTCTAAATCACCTGTGTAGTCTGTATCAGTTGTACCAAAGTAAGTCTTGTTTTCACGTGGGAGAACAAAGACCATACGGCCATCACCCAAACCTGTATCAAAGTAAACTGGCTGTGAAACCTTGATCTTGCTTGAATCCACTACCAAGTGAACTCCCTTAGTTGGACGCATTTGTGAGAATTGTGTTCCCTTATTAGACAAATTGCGTACCTTATCACTCCAAGGACCTGTCGTATTGATAACCAGACGAGCTTTGATTTCAAAGACTTGGTCTGTCAAGAGATCACGAGCTACAACACCTGTAATCTTGCCACTTTCGTCAAATAGGAAGCCTTCTGCCTTAACATGGTTAGCAATGAGAGCACCATCTTGGTTGGCACGTTTGATGTTTTCAATCACAAGACGCGCATCGTTGTTACGGAAGTCAAGGTAAACCCCACCTCCTACCAAGCCTTCTTTCTTCAAGTTTGGCTGGCGTTCCAAGACTTCTTCCTTGCTCAATACCTTGTTTGCAGCTGGTGTGTTGTTAACTCCTGCCAAAAGGTCGTACAAATCCATAGCTACTTTAAGACGGAAGAGGCTAAAGGTCGCTCCATCTTCATCGTAAACTGGCAAAAGCATTGGGTCCGGTTTTGGAATGTGTGGTGCGATTTGTTGAACCACTGCACGTTCAGAAACCGTATCTGAGACCACTTCTACGTCAAATTGTTTGAGGTAACGAAGACCTCCGTGAACCAATTTTGTTGAACGGCTGGATGTTCCTTCTGCGAAGTCCTGCATTTCAATCAAACCAGTCTCAAGACCGCTAGCTGCCGCCTGCAAGGCTACACCAGCACCAGTGATTCCTCCACCGATAATCAAGAGGTCCAAGGTACGTTCCTGCATTTTTTTAATTGATAATTCACGTGTTTTCTTTGAAAATTCCATATTTACACACTTTCTAACTGAGTCGCTTTATTCTTCCAGTATTAGTCGTCTACTTCCGCAAAGACTTGAGTTGCTTTTACAGCCTTCTTCCAACCCTTGTAGAGTTGTTCCTTACGTGATTCGTTCATCGATGGCTCAAAGAGTTCTCCTGTCTCGTTCAAGAGTTTCAACTCATCCAAATCCTTCCAGTAACCTACTGACAAACCTGCTAAGAAGGCTGCCCCCAAAGCTGTTGTTTCCAAGTTTTTGGCGCGTGCGATATCGATTCCCAAAATGTCAGCTTGGAACTGCATGAGGAAGTTGTTCATAGCTGCACCACCGTCTACTTTCAAGACTTGGATAGCTGTCTGCGCATCCACTTGCATGGTGTCAATGATGTCACGCACTTGATAAGCGATAGATTGCAAAGTCGCCTTGATAAAGTCTTCTTTACTTGTTCCACGAGTCAAGCCAAAGACAGAACCGCGAGCGTTTTGGTTCCAGTATGGAGCACCTAGACCTGTAAAGGCTGGAACGACATAAACTTCATCATTGTTGTGAGAATCAAGAGCGTATTTTTCAGATTCTGGTGAATTTTCAACCATGCGAAGACCGTCACGAAGCCACTGAATGGCACTTCCTGCGATGAAGATAGAACCTTCCAAGGCATAGTAAACCTTGCCGTTAATTCCGTAACCAATGGTTGTCAAGAGGTTGTTTTCAGACAACTGCATTTCTTCACCAGTATTCATGATGATGAAGGAACCTGTTCCATAAGTATTCTTAACCATACCTGGTTCAAAGGCCAACTGTCCAAAGAGGGCTGCTTGTTGGTCCCCAGCCATACCTGAGATTGGCACTTCTCCACCATAGAAATGGAATGGGGCTGTTTTACCGTAGATTTCAGAGTTAGAACGAACCTCAGGCAACATTGCTTTAGGAATGTTGAGAATTTCCAAAATCTCATCATCCCATTTGAGTTCTTTAATGTTATAAAGCATGGTACGAGCTGCATTTGAGTAGTCAGTCACGTGAGCCGCACCGTCTGTCAATTTCCAAACCAACCAAGTGTCAATAGTACCAAAGAGCAATTCCCCTTTTTCTGCTCGCTCTTGAGCACCCTCTACATGGTCCAAAATCCAACGAACCTTGGTCGCAGAGAAGTAAGCATCGATGATCAAACCAGTCTTTTCATGGAATTTTTCCACATAACCTTGGCTTTTTAGTTGTTCAGCCAGAGGTGCTGTCTGGCGTGATTGCCAAACGATAGCGTTGTAGATAGGGAGCCCTGTTTTCTTATCCCAGACAACAGTTGTTTCACGCTGGTTGGTAATCCCGATGGCTTCGATTTGATTTGGCTTGACACCACTTTCGATGAAAGCACCCGCAATAACTGACTGAACAGAGTTCCAAATTTCATTGGCATTGTGCTCAACCCAACCTGCCTGAGGGAAAATCTGAGTGAACTCTTTTTGACTCGAGCTAACCTTTTCCCCTTTTTTGTTAAAAATAATGGCACGAGAGCTTGTAGTCCCCTGGTCAATGGCCATAATGAATTTTTCTTGTGACATGTGCTGTCCTCCTGATAATGATCTTGAGGATGTCTCCTCTTTACAGTAACTAGTATACAAAATAAAGCGCTTTCTTGTTTATCAACTTTTTTTAATTTTTAAAAAAATGTGAGGAGATTGTGTGAATTTCACAAAAAAGACCTGGAACAACCAAGCCTTTTAAGTGAATAATAACTGACGAATCCCTGCCAAATCTTCCATATCCAAGTCATTTTTTAAATAATAAACTGGTGTTTGCTCCTTCTTATGAATCGGGTTATTGGTAACCAGCAAATCATAATGCCGAGTTCGGTCATAGGCTTCAATGGTAATAAAGCGATTGTATTCCAAATACCGTTTCAAAATGGCTACCATTCTTGAAAAAACAAGAAAACCAGAGGTCAAATCCAGACCAATCCGCATATGTTGACCACCATTTTCTGCCATATATTCGATCAACTGGAGCCATTCCCAAAGAATTTTCTTATCTAAGTCTGTCCCCTGATGAAAGGCAGGTAAAGCATGAAAAATCTCCTCTGCCGTTCCCCTAAAATCATGTTCCATCAGCAAATAAGGATGGCGATTCTCTAACTGGTACTTGTAGCGATCCTGTAAAATATAGCCCTTATAGAGATAGACTTGAGCACAAAGCTGACTGAGTTCATAGGTAACATGGTCCTCTGTATAATCACCCAGCAACTCCTCCTTCTTCATTTCTTGAATCAATTGTGTCAGCAAATCTGCCAACTGCCCTCCAAAACCAAGGATATACTCCATAGTATGAAGGGGAAGAATGCGATGAGATAGGAGGAAAGAGAAGAAAATCATCATCTCCCCATCCTCAGTTCCTAGAGGAAGGTGTTGTCCAGCGAAAAAGGACGGAGCCTTTCGATGCAAACGAAGGTAGAAAATATTGTCAAAATACCCTCGCATTTTCTCTTCTATGACTTGAAACTGACAGGCATTGGCCCGAAGACGTTGCTGACTGATGTGACTCCACAAAACCAAGTCCAATTTCTGACCCGAAGACAAACTTGCACCGCAGATTTCTTCTAAACTGGCAATCTCCTGTTTTCTCTCTGGTTTCTGCATGTGACCTTCCCACTCCTGACTGGACCAGATCTTGCGGAAAAGGCAGAAATAGAAATAGCGAATCTGATGCTCTGGACCCCGCCAACGTCCATTTTGGATGGATAAATCAAATTCTGACAAAATCTGATTTAAGCTAGCTAAGTGGCGACCAAGCGTAGCCTCACTAATCATCAATTCTTGAGCCAGCTGATGGGCTAAAAACTGTTGGTGGTAGAGAAGATAAACCAAAATCTGGTATTTAACAGCATTCTCCAAAAATAAGCTCCGGATATCTCTCCCCTTGGTAGCTGCACCGATTGACAGGCGCAGATTTTCATCTTCTAAGGAGATGTTCATCTCTAAGCCACTGTCCAAAGCCTTGTCATTGAGCAGGGTGACATATTTGGTTAGGGTTGCTTTTGAAAATCCTGTTTCCTCCATTACAGCCTTGACGGTCGTCTGAGACTCTTGTAATAGAAAGGAAAGGATTGAAAATTGACCACACTCGGCTTTCTCCATCAAATCTCCTAAATACATTTGTTACCCCTTTCATTTTCTATCTTAAGCATAGCATAAATCTTACAAATGCTGAAATAATCTGTTTCTCTTTTTGTTTTCATGCTGATTTCCTGGTCCATTATCCTGAAAATCAGCAAACACACGGCTCCCTCTTTGGGCATTTTTATGCTAAAATAGTAGCTATGGATAAAATTATTAAAACTATATCAGAAAGCGGAGCCTTTCGTGCTTTTGTCCTTGATAGCACAGAAACCGTCCGTACTGCTCAAGAAAAACACCAAACCCAAGCTAGCTCAACTGTAGCGCTTGGTCGAACTCTTATCGCTAGCCAGATTCTCGCAGCCAATGAAAAAGGAAATACTAAACTAACAGTTAAGGTGCTGGGATCTAGCTCACTAGGTGCTATCATCACCGTCGCTGATACCAAGGGGAACGTCAAAGGTTACGTTCAAAATCCTGGTGTCGATATCAAAAAGACTGCAACTGGTGAAGTCCTAGTCGGACCTTTTGTTGGAAACGGTCAATTCCTCGTTATCACAGACTACGGTACTGGAAATCCTTACAACTCTATGACACCCCTCATCTCTGGAGAAATCGGTGAAGACCTTGCCTTTTACCTGACTGAAAGCCAACAAACGCCTTCAGCAGTCGGTCTCAATGTCCTTTTGGACGAGGAAGACAAGGTCAAGGTTGCAGGTGGTTTCCTAGTTCAAGTCTTACCGGGAGCCAAGGAAGAAGAGATTGCTCGCTTTGAAAAACGCATCCAAGAAATGCCAGCTATCTCAACGCTTCTCGAAAGCGACGACCATATCGAAGCCCTTCTCAAGGCTATCTACGGTAACGAGGCCTACAAGCGTCTTTCTGAAGAAGAAATCCGTTTCCAATGTGACTGTAGCCATGAGCGCTTTATGAACGCTCTTGCTAGCCTTCCAAGCTCAGACTTGCAGGAAATGAAAGAGGAAGACCACGGGGCAGAAATCACTTGTCAATTCTGCCAAACAACTTATAACTTTGATGAAAACGACCTGGAGGAACTCATTCGTGACAAATCTTAATACACCCTTTATGATTGGCAATGTTGAGATTCCCAATCGTACCGTTTTAGCGCCTATGGCTGGCGTGACAAACTCAGCCTTTCGTACCATCGCAAAAGAGCTCGGAGCTGGACTCGTTGTCATGGAAATGGTCTCTGACAAGGGAATCCAATACAACAATGAAAAAACCTTGCATATGCTTCATATCGACGAAGGCGAAAACCCTGTCTCTATCCAACTTTTTGGTAGCGATGAAGATAGCCTAGCACGCGCAGCAGAATTCATCCAAGAAAACACTAAAACCGATATCGTGGATATCAACATGGGCTGCCCAGTTAACAAAATCGTGAAGAACGAAGCTGGCGCTATGTGGCTCAAGGATCCAGACAAGATTTACTCTATCATCAACAAGGTCCAATCTGTCCTTGATATCCCCCTTACTGTTAAAATGCGTACCGGCTGGGCGGACCCATCTCTTGCAGTAGAAAATGCCCTCGCTGCTGAAGCAGCAGGTGTTTCTGCCCTTGCTATGCATGGCCGTACCCGTGAGCAAATGTATACAGGTCACGCAGACCTTGAGACCCTTCATAAGGTTGCCCAAGCTCTGACAAAAATTCCATTTATCGCCAACGGTGATATCCGTACGGTCCAAGAAGCCAAACAACGCATCGAAGAAGTTGGTGCTGACGCTGTCATGATTGGACGAGCTGCTATGGGAAATCCTTACCTCTTCAACCAAATCAACCATTACTTTGAAACAGGGGAAATTCTACCTGATTTGACCTTTGAAGACAAGATGAAAATCGCCTATGAACACCTAACACGCTTGATTAATCTCAAGGGAGAAAATGTTGCAGTCCGTGAATTCCGTGGCCTCGCTCCTCACTACCTCCGTGGAACATCTGGCGCAGCCAAACTCCGTGGAGCCATTTCACAAGCTAGTACCCTAGCAGAGATTGAAGCCCTCTTGCAATTGGATAAGGCTTAAAATGGTTCATACTGCTCTACTGATTATCGATATGCAAAAAGCATTTAATAGACCTATCTGGGGAGAACGGAACAACCCTCAAGCTGAACAACAAGCATTGAGGGTACTGGCGTACTTTCGTAAACACGCTCTTCCAGTCTTACATGTTCAACACATATCTGACAATCCCCAGTCGCAATTTCATAACAAACAAAATCAGGTGTTTAAAAGTGGATTTGAACCGATCACCTCAGAACCTGTCTTTCAAAAAACGGTTAATAGCGCCTTTATTGGAACAAATCTTGAAACATATTTACGAAAAAAACAGATTTGTCATTTAGTCGTTGTTGGTTTGACTCTGCCTCATTGTATATCCACTACGACACGAATGGCAGCAAATCTTGGTTTTGAAGTCACTTTACTAGCAGATGCCACTGCCAGTTTTACCCTATCTAACAAAAACGGTCAGACCATCTCTCCTGAGACTATCCATGAGATTAATCTCCTTTCTCTACAAGATGAGTTTGCTCAAATTCTTACTACAGAAGAATTTTTAACCCAAGTACAAGTATAAAATAATCCGTCAACTCTTATTGAGCTGACGGATTTTGAATGCAGTAATGCAGTGAACCGAAACACAAATAGATAAATTTGGACCTTATACTCTTCGAAAATCTCTTCAAACCACGTCAGCATCGCCTTACCGTAGGTATGGTTACTGACTTCGTCAGTTCTATCCACAACCTCAAAACAGTGTTTTGAGCTGACTTCGTCAGTTCTATCTACAACCTCAAAGCAGTGCTTTGAGCAGCCTGCGGCTAGCTTCCTAGTTTGCTCTTTGATTTTCATTGAGTATTAGAACTGATGATTAACAATTATTCATAAATGTCTATAGATTCACTCATAACTGACCATACTAGTCTACCCCCTTTAGAGCACTAATCATGTCAATCTTTCTCATACGAAGACTAATAAAATAAGCAGTCCCTAAAGATGTAAACCAAACCAATAACGTAGCAGAAGCAAGGACATACATACTGACATAAGCGGTATACTCAATTCGAATCGTCGAAAATGTTGCTACATATTCTTTCAAAAACCATATGCCTAAAGGAATTCCTATTATCCACCCAATAAAGGTAGTTAGTATAGTCTCAAAAAGAGTTACCATCTGTAGATATTGATTAGAAAATCCTAATACTTGTAATGTAGCATAGTCTCTCATTCTCTCTACAAAGTTTAAAGAACCTAGATTATATAGAACAATAATAACAAGTAATAAAGCAAAGCCAATAATCATTAGAAATACACTCATTAAACTAGCTACAAAATCATAGGCATTTTTTTCTTGACTCCCTTTTTCAATGACAGATAGAACACCTTTGTCTTGCTTAATAGTGTCTTGATCCACCTCTGACCCAACTAATAAAGTATGGGGAGTAAAATCTCCCCCTGCTTTTTCAAAGACTCTAGCATGAAGATAAGCCCCTTGATTGGTTTCACTTGTGACAATCCCTTTTACTTCAAACTTGTAAGTATGACCATCTTGATAAGGAGTTACAGTTAAAACATCTCCGACTTTAATACCTGCCAAACGGGCAAATGATCTAGTTACATACAAACCATCATCTTTCAAAGATTCAGCACTCTCTGTTTTTGCTTGTATCATATCTCCATCATCAAATATAATCAATAAACGATTGTATCCATCATCTGGACTAAAATGTGCTTGTGAAATTTGTACACCTTGCCCACCATATTTAGACTTAGAAGTAGGATAATCCGCCACAGTCAGTCGTTTTGAGTAAGAAAAATCTTCATTATATGCCTTATCAACAAGATGATTCATAGATACAGGCATACCAATTCCAGCAATCAGTAACATCATACTTCCTGCAACTCCCACGATTCCCATCAAAACTCGAATACGATTAAACGAGGCATCACGAATTGCCCATCTTGAAGGATAAGAAATTCGTTGCCAGATAGACGAATATCTTTCCATAAATACAGATTTAGCAACTTTTTCTTTACCTCTTAAAAATATTGCTGGTAAGCCTCTAGCTGACTCTCTAGAAGCTAAATAGGCAGCTAAAATACAAATAATAATGACTACAATACCAACGACTATTGATGAAGATGAATAAGAGATTTGCCAATTTGGAAGTGTAAACATTGATTTTTGAGTTTCTAGTACAAACCATGACATCAATGGAGAAATAGCAAAGCCTGCGAAACTTCCTAATAAACTTACTACTAAGCCAAATAAAATATAATGTAAACTGATGGCTTGATTTGAAAAGCCTAAAGCCTTTAATACAGCAATCTCTTTTGTTTGGCCATCAATCAAACGCTGAATAGTTGTAAACATAGCCAAAATAGCTAACAGAATAAAGATAAAAGAAAATAAGTAAGATAAGTTTCTAATTTGCCCCACTCGATCGGTAGCTTCTGATATTTCAGTTAAACTTTTTTGATCTTGATAAGAAACTAAATCGCTCCCTAAAATAGACTCTAAATCTCCTCGCAAATCTACCTTAGAACCATAAATTTCTAAGGCATTATCTGACGATAAACCCAGAATTCCTTTTGCAATTTCATTATCGGCAATATAACCATAGGCATCATTGTCAGGATTTGGAGCTATATATTCCATACTACCTGTAAAATAAATCTTATCTGTTGCCTGAACAAATCCTACAATTTCTAAATCTATCTGTTTCCCCCTTGATGAAATAGAAATTGAATCTCCAATCTGTAAATGATTCTTCTTCGCATAATTCCCATCAATCCAAATCGAATCTTGTTTTCCCTCAGAAAAAGGACTTCCTTCTGTTACTGTAACCAGTTGATTATCTGTAATCGTTTCAAGATTGATTCGTCCGTCAGTCTTGTCTAAACGAACAATATTAGCAAAGCCTTTCTTTTTACTGACAACTTTTTCAACAGAAGATAATTGTTCAACCTGCTTGATTTTTGATTCATCAATCTGTCTCGCTTGAACCCAAACAACAGGAAGTTCAGATTGTTTCAAATAACTCTCTAGACTCTTTTCAAGTCCATGCCAAGCTCCTTGTAGACCTACAAAGATTAATACACTTAATAGAGACATCAGAAAAACAGAGAAAAATTGTTGCCAATTTTGCCGGAGATCTCTTAATAATTTTATATGAAGATACCTCATCCCAACACCTCTTCATTATTCTCTATTTTTTCAATACTTCCATCTTTCAAATATATAACTCGATCTGCAAATTTAGCAAACTCTCTATTGTGTGTAACCATTACAACTGCAGCATTCCCATTTCTAGAAACTTCCTTCAATAAAGTTAAAATACTATCGCCTGTCTTTGAATCTAACGCTCCTGTAGGTTCATCACACAATAATAGACTAGGCTCTTTAGCCAATGCCCTTGCAATTGATACACGTTGCATTTCACCTCCAGAAAGTTGATTAGGAAAATTATTTTTTCTATGAAGTAAACCAACTTGATCTAAATACATATCAATTTCTTTATTGTTTTTCACTAAATTTGCTGCAATACCTATATTCTCCTTGGCTGTTAAACTTGGAACTAAGTTATAAAATTGAAAAACAAAACCAATTTTATCTTTTCGATAAGCAGATAATTCCTTGTCTGTAAATTTTGTTACTAGTTCCTCATCAAATATAAAGGTTCCCGATGTCGCACGATCCATTCCACCAAGTAAATTTAGTAACGTACTTTTCCCTGAACCTGATGGACCTAAAATAACTGTAAATTTCCCTTTCTCAATGGAAAAACTAACTTGATCTAAAGCACGAACTTCTTGCTCCCCCACCTTATAAATCTTACTAACATTTTGAAACTGAATCATACATACTCCTAATATCTTGTCATAAATTTTATTTTTTCCTTTAATGTAGGCTCTTCATACTGCTCTATGATACGTTTAGATACCGCTTCCCTGTTTTCTCGTATAACCTTTTCAGCTAAGGAAATAGCCTCATCTACTGGAACAACTATTGGCAACCTATAATGTTGAATGATCTGATTTAACCGTTCTTTCTGACTACCTTTTACACAATAAGGTGTTATACCTAAATTCCTATAAGCTTCATATAATTCCTCATCTGATAAATTTCGATACTCTTCAGATACTGGTCTATGCCCATCTGGATCCATTGCAAACTCTACTGGTAAATGAACAACATCTGTATACCACAATTTCGCATGATTCTTAGATACAACCCCATAGGCAGTCAAATATTTTTTGAAAAATCGTCGACCTGGAATACCTAAAATAGATTTCATCAATCGATGAATGAATGCTGATCCTGGGTTAATTCCTACCCTCATTCGAACAGTCCCGTAAATCCATTCATTCAATACTGAACCATCTGATAGAAAACTTCCATGTTCCTTGTATAAAATTCCTTCCGTACGAATTCTCTCTTCAAAACGCTTTAGCCCTAGTGCCATTAATTCGGTTGATGACATATCCTGAAATCTTCTGCCAGGATATAAATCTGTCAAAATTTCCCTCGCAGATAAAGCGTCAATTAAGGGAAGTCCCGTTGCAATCGAAAGAGCTGTAGCAGTTGTTGTCTTACCTGTAGAATAAGTTCCTGATATGACTAACCTTAATTCTCTATTTCCCATCACTGTCCCCCTCCATCAGGTAATTTTTGAGCTATTTTACTTTTAAAGACTACCTTATGATCTATATCATATCCGGACATTTCGTAGACTTTCCAATACTCTTCTCTAATTTTTAATAATCTATTTTTTGAAACACTACCACTAAGCTCTACTACTCCGTTCAAAATTGGTGAATTCAAGTCTGCACTCACTTGCTTCATCCACATGGTATTGCTCTCTTCTCGAGATATCTCTTCTATATGGTAGGCCAACATCTCTGCCATTTGAGAAAAAATAATCAGAAGTTCTAACAAACTATAATAATTCTTTTCTAGACTACCTACACCACTATATTCAATATCTTTGATCAATACTTGCTCTGCTTTACAAGATATACTACTATCTGAAAACTCAACATCGTATATATCATGTTGTCTATCTCTCAAATGAGTTGATAAAAAATCTCTACCTTGTTCTCCTATAGCAGCTACATTTTCCATACATTCTAATAATTGATATCCTAAACAAACTTTCATATCCATTACCAAGCAATCAAATTCAATTACTTGGTTCGTCATTTTGAAATTTTGTAATTCTAATTTTAAATTTACCAATTCTTCTATAGCTTTTATCCCTGACTTTATCTCACAATGGCTTAACCTATACTGATTTAAGCTCACTCCCATTCTTTTCAGTATTTCACTTCCAAATAAATGAGCTAATACTATTCCATCTAATGTACTCAGGTGCTGCTGTATGATTTCAGATTGTTTACTAGACCACAAACCTTCTTGATGAAGAGACCCAACCCCTTCTAAAATATTTTTCAACTTATACTCAATGAAAATCAAAGAGCAAACTAGGAAGCTAGCCGCAGGCTGTACTTGAGTACGGCAAGGCGACGCTGACGTAGTTTGAATTTGATTTTCGAAGAGTATTAACTTCATAAGTCGTCCTCTTATACCCTCTACCAAAATAGCGATTTTTATTGTCTCCAAGTAAATAATCTACTGTTAGCATATCCTTCTCCAATCTTTTAAACTGATTCTATCTTAAACAAAAAAAGACAAGAAAGAATCCGTAATTTACGAAAACCTTCTTGCCTTTTTAGGATAAAATTATAAAGACACTAGATTTAATCGAATAGCCTCACGTACAGCTCCAACTCTACTCGTCACTCCCAACTTTGAACAAATATTTGAAACATGGGTATCTACTGTTCTCCTGCTGACAAATAAACTATTTGCTATCTTTTCATTAGAATATTCTTTTACAATAAGTTCCAATACACTTAACTCCGTATCTGTCAATAGATTATTTTCTTGCTTTTCTAACAAACCATCTGGGATAACATGATTGCCCTTATAAACAGCATAAATTGCACTTTTAACATCCAAATAAGAACTTTCTTTGGGTAAAAAAGCTTGAATCCCAAAGTCCATCGCTCTCTTATGTAACAAAGTGTCATAAAATCCTGATAAAAGAACTATCTTTGGAACTGTATTCAGAAATCTATTTATTTGACTAATAACATCAAATGCCGTTACTCCTTTCAGCATAAAATCCATAACTAGCACATCTACCTTTTCATGCTTGAGACAAAGAAGTAAATCTGCTACTTCTGTATAGGAACCAACAATTTTAAAGTCATCTTCCTTTAAAAAATAGTTCTCCAATCCTTGTAATACTAAACTGTGATCATCAATCAAAACCAAACGAATCATTTTTCTTCCCTTCTATAGGTATTCGTATCTTCACACTTGTAGGTTCTATATTTATCTGAACAGTTCCCCCCAATAAATGAACCTTCTCTACAATTCTATTTAAACCAAAATGATATTCATTAGACTGATAGTTTCCCTTAAAAATACCATCATCTATAACTACAATTGATAAAATCTTTTCTTTTGTAGATAAATCTACAGTAATTTCTCTAGCATTCCCATGAAGAATACTATTATTTACTAGTTCTTTAACTGTCCTTAATACAAACGTGCCCACTTTATCATTAACTTTTTCTTCATCTATTGAAAAAGTTGTCATAATCGAAACAGTTTCCATCTTCATGAATTGGTTTAATATGCTAGTAATAGATTCTTTCAGCCCTAATTCATGCACCATTAAGGGATAGATATTGGAACATAAATCTCTTAATTCAAAGACAATATCATCCAACATCTCTAATAAAGCTACCCTATTAATTTGTTCACTAATTTCTAACTGCTTTTTATAATAAATAACCTTCTGAATTGTAGTATCATGTATAAACGTTGCAATTTCTTCCCTCTCCAATTCAGTAGCTACAAAAGTATGAAAACTACTAAAGATTCCCTCCATTTTATGACTAATCAACATCATTTTTCTTATTTCAGGTAACAAAGCTAGCGAAAAAAGAAAAGTGTAAAGAACGAAAAAAATTGGAGAAAATTCTCTTAATAACAGACTAAAAAGAATAATTAAACTAGTAAAAAAAACGGCAAATATCAAGTTATATATGAACGGGTTCCACTTCCAAGCAACATATATCATTCGCTCTAGTATCAAGTTATTTACAATAGAGAACAAAATAAGCAACAATAGAGGAATACTATAAATAAACGAAACTTCCTTACCAATCGGAAAAATATATCCAAAAAATAGAGGAAATAAGGCAAGAACTGCTAAAAATAAGGTATGAATTGGCAACATTTCTCTTATCTGAGAGTAACTTATAAGCATCTTTAACAGCAGGATAACTAAAAAGAAAAATACTAAATAAAATACCCCCCTAGAAAAAAAGATAGTCAAAAAATCAATGGGCTGTATAAGATTATAAACAAACAAAAGTTGAGTGATGAGTGAATAGCCCAGTATAATACGAGAAAAGTTAGAAATGGTTGAACCTTTTATCTTCAGGACTAACACTCTAATGAAAATATCCATGAATAATGGAAATAAAGTCAAGTATGAAATTAATAGACTACGACCAAATACATCTCCTATACTTGATGGAATAATCGATAATAACATCAGACTAGTATAAATAATAAAATAAAAATATCGTTTTCCAGTTTTTCCTCTACTTCTCCCTTTTATGTATAAGCGAAATAACAGTAGAATCAGAAAAGCAATGGTTGATAAAACAAGAAAGATAATTTGGCTTGATTTCCCAGATTCTATTATTAAATTCTTTGAAATTCCTCTATCTAACACTGTCACAGAATGAAGCGGTTCAACAATTAAGAATCGAGATAATAAGAAATTACTATCTGGACTCTGACCGTCTATTTGTATAATTGATGACCCTATTATCTCTTGATGATTTGCAAAGCTTCCCAGATTATGGACTTGTCTAACTATCCACTCATTATCATGTTTATCTACGGTGATTCCACTGTACGTTCGGTTAAATATTGAAAACGAAAAATAAAAAAAGAAAATAAATAACAAAACAAAATAAAATCGAAACATTTTTGACTTCATTGTTTGCAACACTCCACATTTCACTTGATATTGATGTTTATTCTACCATTTTTTCATTCAATAAAACAGGTTTTATAGTTAAATTTATTCTTTTTTCTTTCGAAATATAACTGATACAATCTTCTAGTAGGTAAAATCCTACCTGATTTGACCTTTGAAGACAAGATGAAAATTGCCTACGAACACTTGAAACGCTTGATTAACCTCAAAGGGGAAAATGTCGCAGTTCGTGAATTCCGTGGCCTCGCTCCTCACTACCTCCGTGGAACATCTGGCGCTGCCAAACTTCGTGGAGCCATTTCACAAGCTAGCACTCTAGCAGAGATTGAAGCTCTCTTGCAATTGGATAAGGCTTAATAGTTTAAAACCCGTAACTCTCTTAAAGGTTACGGGTTTTTGATTGTAAAAGCTTAAATACTGAGGATTATTATTGATTCAAAGCAACACTGGAAACCTTACCATCCGCTCCTGTTGTAATTTGGATGACTTTTCCTCCACCGATTTTGGCATTATACTTACCATCATCAAGAGTATAAGAATAGCCTTTGATAGAGTAGTTTTCTTTCTTTCCATCAGAAGATTCTACTGTAAATTGACCGCCGGATGAAACTGTGATAGTTTCGCCATTTGCTCCCTTCCAATTACCCGCTGCAGCTGAGAAATCACCATCTACCATGGTTAAAACACCCTTGTAGCGTTTATTTTGCTCTGCTTGCTTGTCTTGAAGTTTGCGGTCAGTTGTAGGATCATAGCTTGATTGGTTAGACTGGACTTGAGGAGCCTGTTGAGTTGAAGGAGCCTGAGCAGGAGTTTGTTGACTAGCCGCCTGTTGATTAGCCACTTCTTGACCTTGTCTTTGCTCTGGTGCAGGTGCCGCTTGTGATGGCGTTGCAGTTGCTGAAGATTGATCAGTAGATGCCTTGGCCTTTTCAGATGAAGCTGAACTTGAGGACTTCTGAGTCTTGCTTTCTTTGTTAGAAGAGGTTGCTTTAGAACTTGATGACTGGCTTGTCTTAGCAGAACTGCTTGCTTGAGTTGTTTCCTTTTTATTTCCACAAGCTCCTAATAGCAAGGTAGAAGCCAATACAGTTGCTGCCATCAATTTGATATAGGTTTTCTTTTTCATTTTTCTACTCCTTTGTAATACTTTAGAAATATAAAGAAATCTTTTTGTAATATAATTGTAACACTCGGATTTGAATATGTCAACAATTTATCTAAACTATTTTAAAAATCTTAAATACTTTAGATACATTTACTCCTACTACTCTTCTATTCGTAATAAAACAGAAAAACAGGAGATTTTTCTATTAAAAATTTGAATTTATTTTTGTGTAATCGCTTGCATCTTCAACTGCAAAGGAATATAATAACATTGAAATAGAATATAGGAGGTGTAGGCTTATGTTAAACAAGTATTACAAGTATCTTCCTTGGTTGATTGTGACAGCTATTGTCTCTTATCAATCAGCAACTTACTATGCGCGAACTGCATTTGATGTGTTTTATCTGACTACAATCTTTTTGATTTTCTATATCGCTTTGTTAGTTTTGCATGAGAAATATCTCAAGCAACGATACAAAGACTTCTTTACTCACATATTGAGCAATTCTAAGAAAGATAGCCACCCATAAAAGCAGCGGTCACAACACAAAACCATCTCATGATGGTACATAAAGAGGTCGGGAACTTTTTCCCGGCCTCGCTTTTTATTTCAATCGATAGGTTTTTCTTGGTTTCTTTTTAGGTACTCGTTTGAGTCCAACCTCTTCTACATATTCTCCGTATTTTACGAGAAAGTTATTGCTGACGATGGGACGACCGGGGTTGATAAGATTGACCAGTTCAGTCCCTTCATAGACAGTGAACTCCTCCTCCAGCAGATAAAGGAAGGTCGGATTCCAGTCGAGACGGCCTTGGATTCGTTTGATGGATTCTTGGATAATGGCATAATGGTCAAAAGCGAAGGCTTGCTCCTCCAACTCTACTCCCTCTAGGTAGCATTTTCCTGTCTGAAAATCGACATCTACGAAAACGACATCCTTGGCATCGTCTCCTGCTTGAACAAGTTCTAATGCACGACTAGGCAGATAAACCAAGTGGGCAATGGTCACTGTCCAGCCCCGTGGGTCACGGCCGGGAGTCGATACGGTCATCAATTGCTCGATTTTTTCCAAAGGAAGATCGAGATTGACTTCTTCTCTCACCTCACGCTGACAGGCATGCGCAGCATCTTCGCCCTTGTCCATAAATCCTCCAACCAAGGCCAAACAGTTTTGATAAGGGTGAGCCTTGCGGCGAATTAATAAGAGCTTGATCTTTCCTTCAACAAAGCAGTAGGCTACCATATCCACTGTCACACTTGGTTTTTCGTATTGAGGGAGTTCCTGCTTGTAGTACCAATCCAAAAACTCCTCCTGACTGGCATGGATTTCAAAATATTCTTTTTCCGTCATCCCTGCTGGAATCATCGTTTCCGTCATTTTACGCCTCCTTACGAACTGCCTTGGTCCATTGGTACCAACCTACTAGACTATTGAGTGTGTAAACCCAGTACATCCCTTGGATGTGGATATTTTCACCCCACCAGAGGTAAATACTAAAGAGATTAGTTGCAATCCAGAAAATCCATTGCTCACGGTAGAGACGTGTCATCAAGAGCTGGCCAACACCATTGGTCGCATCGGTAACACTATCACGGAAAGGGCGAGCACTATGGATACTTTGGTAAGCTAAGCCCATACCAATCCAGATGATAGCAGTCAAGGCTAAGTACTTAAGCCAGTCAAGCACAGATAATTTCTTGGCCTCAAAGTGAGATTCTTCTGCTTTTCCTTGGTCATTGATACGGTTGGACAGCCAAGCATAGAGACCAATCGGCTGCATGACAAAGAAGTAAACGGTCGTCAAGACTTCACCATAAAAAGTCGCATTCATAGCCAAAACCAAATAGATAGCAGAGTTAATGGCCCCAAAGAGATAATTGCTTGCACGCCCTTCTGCTACCAAAATAACACAGACAATCCCCGTCCAAGATGCAAACAAGCTCAGCCAGTCATGACTTTCTGTATTTTGCGTGAATTCCAAGATCAAGGGAACACTTGACAGGACGATGAGATACAACCACTGGAAAAGACTCCGGCCAACAAAGAGATCTTTACAGAGCAGGCGCATGATTCCTGCAAAACCGATCTTGCGTGCTTCCGCATGGACATTTTTAAAGTTTTCGATAAATTGTGTGATTTTTTCAGTTAGTTTTTTCATATTTTTCTCCTAATCTGCTTGGTAAATAGCATCAATAGCCACTTTTGCTGCTTCATAATTGCCTAGGTAATCCTCAGCTAGATAAACTAGTGGAATGGTGGTTAAATATCGCTCTCTCATCTGGTCCAAATGCTGGGAAAAACTATGACGAATATGGTCTTCTGCCATGGTCATATCTCTAAACCCATCATTGACATAGGAGCCGACAGGTTGCACAAAGAGAATCAAGTCCCATTTTTCCTTAGCCAAGATAGATGCAAAGAGATTGTCAAAGGTCTCCCCTGATAAATCCCCTTGGTCCTCAGCCTCCATGTAATAATCATAGTAGCCCTTGGTTACTAAGGAGTTGGTGTCAGCTATCACTAGGCCTCGATTGGCATTACTGTCAATTAACTTAGAGGTCTGGTCATACTGCCCTAAAAGGAGATAGTAGTAATCCTTTGGAGTCAATTCATCGTCGCGGACATTGTTTTTGATCTGGTACTCGCGTGCGTATTCCAAGCTGACCGGCGCATCGTAATACCTTGCCAAATCCTTAGCTAAAGTGGTCTTCCCATTGCTGGCACTTCCCATAATCAACACTTTCTTTGTAAACTGACGTCGGAAGGGTTGAGCAATATATTTCCAATATTTGCTTGGATTTTCTCGAATCATAGTCGCTGAAATATCAAACTTTCTTTCTTGCAAAACAGTCTCAAAACCACGATTTGATAATTCTTGCTGGTAGTCACGTTCTCCCACAAAGAAGATTAGTTCTTGCTGGGTTTCATCATAAGAAATCTCCGCTAACATTTGATCCAACCACTCCTGCCAACCCATAGGGTAACGTGGAAGATTAGTCTCATCTAACTTGCAGACAGAGGTCAATTCGTCATCACGAAAAGCCTCTCTGATATAGCGAAATCTTTTTTGAAGCGTTAAGCCTACCTGCTCCCCTCTGTCTCCCTCATAGCCTGAAACGACAACCCAGACCTGGTCACACTGCCGCTTCGCTCGCTGAATCAGATCGATATGTCCTTGATGAAGTGGAGCAAAGGTTCCAAATACCACTGCTGTTTTCTTTTTCATAAACCTATTACCTTTTTATAATTTTTGATATTTTTATTATAAACTATATTTTTGTTTTGTCAATAGGTTTTTATTATTTTTTATAAAAAAGTAGCAAAAAAGAGAATCAAGATTGCTCCTGATTCTCCATTTTTATGCAATATCAAATTTTAACTGGCCTGCTTTGACACCAATCTTAAGTGTGTTACCTGCCACCAAATCTCCCTTAAGAAGAAGTTCTGCCAACTTGTCCTCCACTTCTGTTTGCAGGGTTCTGCGAAGTGGACGAGCCCCCATCTCTGGGTCATATCCTTTATTTGCCAACAATTTCAGTGCTGAAGCTTGTAATTTCAAGTCAATGCCTTTTTCAGCCAAACTTGCCACTAAAGGTTTGACCATAATCTTCACCACTTCCTGCATATGATCGCTAGACAGGCTATGGAAGACCACCTTTTCATCAATACGATTAATAAACTCAGGTCTATAAGCTTTTTTCAGCTCTTCAAACATGCGTTTTTCCATATTTTCCTGGTCAAAACGAATGTCCTTAGCTCCAAATCCGACAGTCTTATCATCCCGAAGGGCTGTCGCACCAAGGTTTGACGTCATTATGATAATAGTATTTGAAAAGTCAACCTTGCGTCCCTTGCTATCGGTTAAGACACCGTCATCCAAGACCTGCAAGAGAACATTAAAGATGTCTGGGTGAGCTTTTTCTACCTCATCAAAGAGGAGAACAGAGTATGGTTTATTGCGAACCTTCTCGGTCAACTCCCCACCTTCTTCATAACCCACATAACCCGGAGGAGCTCCATTGAGACGACTGGCTGCAAATTTCTCCATATACTCACTCATATCAAAGCGGATAAGGGCTGATTCGTCGTCAAAAAGAACTTCTGCCAAAGCCTTGGCCAATTCGGTCTTACCGACACCTGTAGGCCCTAGGAACATAAAGGAACCAATCGGACGCTTATGACTACGAATCCCTGACTGGTTGCGGCGAATCGCACGGCTAATGCTTGAAACAGCTTGATCTTGACCGATGACACGTTTGTGCAATTCAGCTTCCAAATTCAGGTATTTCTTAGCGTCTGTCTGAGTCAGTTTTTGGACTGGAATACCTGACAAGCGACTCAAGGTGGTCAAAATATCAGACTCTGTCACCAAGTCTTTATAGACAGGCACTTCCTCTTCTTTTGCGATTAGCTGGGCTGCCTGTTTCCACTTGCCATCTATCAAGGCCTTGTCAGCTGGACTCAAACCTGAATCATCTGCTTTTACATGCTTAGCCTTATTTTGCACTGTTGCTGCTGCTTCATCCAAGAGATCAATAGCAGAGTCTGGCAAGTGACGACTAGTCAAATAACGATGAGCCATCTTAACAGCTGTTTCAACCGCTTCATCTGTGATTTGCACACGGTGATGTTTCTCATAAGTCGCCTTCAAGCCTTGTAAAATGGTCATGCTGTCTGCCACACTTGGCTCTTCAATCGTCACTTTTGCGAAACGACGAGAAAGGGCTGCATCTTTTTCGATATGTTTTTGGTATTCTTCCTGAGTGGTCGCACCAACTGTTCTCAAAGTTCCACGCGCCAAGGCTGGCTTCAAGATATTGGCCGCATCTAGAGTTGAGTCAATCCCACTACCAGAACCCATGATGGTATGAAGTTCATCGATAAAGAGGATGACTTGGCCATCTTCTTCAATATCCTTGATGATATTGTTCATGCGTTCTTCAAAGTCACCACGGAAACGTGTCCCTGCAACAACATTCATCAAATCAAGCTCTAACACGCGCATCTTAGCCATTTCTGCAGGTACATCACCACTAGCAATACGCTGGGCAAGCCCAAGCGCCAAGGCTGTTTTCCCGACACCAGCATCCCCAACCAAGACAGGGTTATTCTTGGTTTTACGGCTCAAGATTTGAATCATACGCGAGATTTCCTTATCTCGACCGATGACTGGTTCTAACTTGCCAGAACGCGCTTGCTCTGTCAAATCATGCGTATAGTCCTCGAGACCACCACTCGGAGTCTGGGGCATGCCCATCATATTAGCCATAGAATTTTGCTTATCAGCTACTGTACGATGGCGTTGGCGTAAAGCCTTGAGATCTTCACGAGTCCAACCTGCTCGTTCTTCTAAATTTCGACGAAGGGTAGCAATCTTAACCTGATCCTTCTTGTCTTCATAAGAAAAACCAGCCCTCTCCAAGATACGAGTCGCCAAGGCATTGCCATCATGCAAAATCGCATAGAGGACATGCTCTGTCCCTAGCACCTTAGCATGGACCACTGACGCTACATACTCTGCTTCGTCAAAAAGGACCTGCAAACGATGAGAGAACGGCAATTCCGTAAAGGTTTCATCCTGGCTATAGTCCGTTTCAGTCAACTCCAAAGCAACTTCTTCTAAACGATCCATCTCATATGGATAATCATTTAAAGTTGCCCCTGCCACACTATAACTGTGATTAGACATGGCAATCAACAAGTGCCAAGACTCTAGGTAACGAGCTCCAAAATGGCCAGCAACCATGTAGGCACTTTCGATACATTCATTCAATGCTTTTGAATAGTTCATCTTACTTCCCTTTTCTATCTACCTCTTGTATAACCTGTCGTAGCATGTTAGCTCGAAGGACTGGAGCTTCTTCTCCTAGAACGCGATCCAAAGCTACTGTCATCAGCAAATTCATCTCCTGCTTGGTCATCAATTCCTGCTCAACCAAAAGTTGTAGAATATCCTCATAAATTTCTTGACTGACCCGCTCACCAATTGAGTAAAGCAGCTCCCTGAGCATTTCATGATGACTAGAAAACTCAATCCGTCCTATACGAATGTAGCCTCCACCACCACGCTTACTTTCAACCAAGTAGCCTCTACTTTCCGTAAAGCGTGTCTTGATTACATAGTTAATCTGACTAGGAACAACCTGAAAGGTATCTGCCAACTGACTCCGTTGCAACTCCACAATACCAGATTGATCTAAAATCGCCTTGATGTAGGCCTCAATATGATCCGATGTATTTTTAAATCTCATTACAAACCCACCTCTCTCTTTAAACCTTGACTATCTTTGACTATTATACCGAAATTTTCTCATTTTTAAAAGAAAAAGGGCGCTGGTAAAGGATAATCTTCACCAACTCCCTATTTTTCTACTTATCTAAGCCTAATTCTACCAAGATTTGACGTTTGTAGGCAATCTTTTGGACTTCCTTGTCCTCATCTTCAGACCAATCTAGTTTAATTTCTGAAACAATCTGCCCAGGGCGATTTTTCAAGATATAGATGCGGTCGCTGAGACTGAGGGCCTCCTCGATACTATGCGTGATGATCAAGGTTGTTAGCTGCAACTGCTTGTGAATCTCAAGGTACCAAGCGTGTAGTTCCATCTTGGTCATCTCATCCAAGGCGCTAAAGGCTTCATCTAAGAGAAAGAGCTTATGCCCGAAAAGATAGGTACGAAGCAAGGCCACACGCTGGCGCATCCCACCACTGAGTTCATGAGGGTATTTATCTCTTACAGCTGTCAACTGGAAGGTCGCAAGAATTTCATCCGCGCGGGCAATAGCTTCTGCCTTATCCACCTTTTGAATCAAGAGGGGCAGAATGATATTACCAAGCACCGTCTTGTGTTCCAAGAGCAGATCCTTTTGCAACATATAACTCACGCGCCCCTTGGGATTTTCTTCACCATCAAGGACAATTCTCCCTGACTGAACTTCTAAAATCCCCGCAATTAGATTAAAGAGGGTGGTCTTCCCAACACCACTTGGGCCTAGGATAGAAACCACTTCACCTGAAGTTACTTTCAGATTGATATCCTCTAAAATCCTCTCTTGACCATAGGCATAACTGACGTGTTCTAATCTAATTTCTGTCATTATTTCACAAATTCATTGGTAAAGCCTTTGTCTGTCAAATCTTCTTTAAGGATACCATTTTCTCTATCCCATTTGTAGAAGGCATTCCAGCGAGCTGCATCAAATTGACCCCATTTTTCCTTGTCGCTTGCGTATTCTTTTGACAAGTATTTTTGAGATTCGATGACAAAGTCACGTTTTTCCTGAAGTTCAGGTGCATTTTTGATGAGGATATCAGCTGCTTCTTCTGGATGCTCCATGGCATATTGGTAGCCTTTTTTGATAGCTTGGATGACTTTACGAGCTTCTTCTTTGTTGTCTTTCAAATAGTCGTTGTTTGCGATAATAACTGGTGAGTAGTAGTCAAACTCCTTGACATAGTCTTTCAAGTACAAGAAGTTAGCATCTACACCTTGAGATTTTGCAAGGATACCATCCCATCCGTAGTAGATCCATGCAGTATCAAATACTCCATTAGCAATCGGTGTGATAGAGTTTGAGTCGTTGTTTGGTACTTTTTCAACCTTCTCAAAGTCCCCACCTTGTGATTCTACCAAGGTTTTCAACATAGCAAGTTCAGTTGGGTCATTCCAAGTCCCGTATTTCTTACCAACCAAGTCCTTTGGACTAGCTACATTGTCAGATTTACGAGAGATGATTCCTGATGTATTGTGTTCTACGATAGCTGCAACAGCAGTAATTCCTGCTCCTTTTTCCAATTTTTTAGCCATATAGTCTTGGAAATACACTGCAAATGGTGCCTTACCGTTAATAACTAAGTCAGAAGAACTTTCTTCTGGTGGCAATTTCAAATCAACATCCACTCCAGCTTCTTTGAAATAACCTTTTTCCTTGGCAACATAAAGCCCTGTGTGGTTGGTATTTGGTGTCCAGTCTAGGATAAAGTCAATCTTCTTAAGTTCTGCTTCCTTATTATCCTTAGAAGCAGTTCCTTGACCACAGGCCACAAGCACAACAGCTACAAGAGCTGTTAAAACAGTTAAAAACACTTTCCATGTTTTTTTCATTTTGATTTCCTCTTTTCTTTTTCAGAAACATTCTAATTCTACGAACGTTTCCATTTAATAACATATTTTTCACTGACATCAACCAGCTTCATACCCAAAAGGCTGATAATCGATACCAGAATAATAATAGCAAACATGGTATCATACTGAAACAGTTTCTTGGACTGAATCATGTAGACACCTAGTCCTTCAAAGCCTCCCAACCACTCAGATACTACTGTTGTGATAAAGGCATAGGAGACACTGACTCTCAGACCTGCATAAAAGTAAGGCAGGCTGACTGGGATTTTAAAATGCCACAGGATTTGCCAAGGCTTGGCCCGCATCAGACTAAACAAGGTCAACATATCCTTGTCACAATGCCTAAAACCATCCAAAATGCTGACGATGATAGGAAAGGTTGTCGTCAAGATAATCAAGACAATCTTGGGCAAAATCCCATAACCTAGCCACAAGACCAGAATAGGAGCTATAGCAATGGTCGGAATGGTCTGAACAACCACCATCATAGGGTAAATCAGGTCATTGAGCCAAGTCAAACTGTCCATAAGCACAGCCATGAGACAGGCAATCAAGACTCCCAAAACCAGCCCCAGTAAAGCCACTCTCAAGGTCGCCCAGCTATGGTGCCAGAGAAATTCTCTATCACGAACAAAGGCCTGGAGAATTTCAAGAGGTGTCGGCAGGATAAACTTGGGGAGAAGTTTAAGAAAACCTGCTAACTGCCAGATTGACAAGACTCCGAGAAAGCCCAATAGACTAATGTGTCGTCTCAGTATACTTTTCAAGTTTCTCATCAATACTTAAAATCTCTCCTACATTTATTTTGACATTGGCAAAGACATTATCTGCCTCCTGCCTTGCCACTTCCAGCGCTTCTTTGAAAATGCGCATGAGCTCATCAAACTCCCCTTCCAAGACCGTTTCAAATGGTGTCACCACCATAGTCACCTCTTGAGCTTGCAGATAAGCAATGACCTGATCAATAACATCTATCCGATCAATCCCCTGTGATAGGGGTAAAACTTGCAAGGCAATGCTTGCTTTCATAACAACCTCCTCTTCTCGTTTTCCTTTGACAAAAAGAAAAACCTTTACCATATATGGAAAAGGTGCAGAATAGACTAAGTATCGTTCCCTACGCTGGCATTACCCAGATCAGGTGCGGTCGAAGCTTAACGCTTCCTCTCAGACTGTACACAGACTCCCATATATTATATGGACATATGATAGCGCAAAATAAAAAAAATGTCAAGGAAACTGCTTACAGAAAAGAGTAGGAAAAATTTCCTACTCCCATTTTCTATACTCGTTCTCCATCACTATTTACTCTGTAGCCATCCACCGTCGTATTAACAGCTAAGGCGCCTGAAGAGTAAGAATAATACCACTTACCAGAGACTTGATACCAACCTGTTTTCATTGCCCCTGAACTATCCAAATAATACCACAGACCATTTTCCTTTAACCATCCTGTCTGCATTTCACCAGATGATTTCAAATAATACCAGCTAGAGCCATCTTTCAGCCATCCCGTCGCCTTAGAACCATCTGATTTGAAATGATACCAACTACCATTTATTTTCTTCCAACCGACAGTTGAACTGTTATTGGATCCATAGTTAGAGCTATTTCCTGATTGATTCTGATAATTCTGTGAAGAGCTTACTCCCTCTAGCTGGATATAGCGACGACTTCCGTTATAAGCCGTATAACTCAACCACTTGTACCCATCTTTTTCGAGAATTTGATCATAATGAACATTCTCTCCAGGATAATAGTAATCAATTGCAGTTGCGCTAGCTAGAGGCTGATTTTTGATAGCAGCCTTAGTCTTAAAATAATGTGTTCCTCCTGTTGAAACTGAGGATTGACTATTCCCAACACTGCCACCAGCTAAATCTTTAAAATGAATAAAACCAGTCATAGTATTCGCCTTCACGACGCGCTTATTGTAAGATTCCCTTATTCCATAGTTGTATTCTTCAATCTCAATCTCATCTCCTATTACATTTGACACCCAAGCAACATGACCATAAGTTCCTGCAGTAGACCAAGCAATAGAGCCAATCGTCGGTGTATTATCTACACGATACCCTTCACGACGAGCACGATGACCCCATTCATTCGCATTTCCATAAGCTGCCGGAATCTCAAAACCATTTACACCACTTAAGCGAAAGGCTGCAAAAGAAGTACACTGACGAGAATACATGCGCCACTTGTCAATCTCCTGACTGCCATTTTTATAATAAGCAGGATAATCATCCCCACGCGCAATCGATCCATTTCCTCCGGAATAGGCATATACACTATCACCCGCTGCTAGCATCAATCCTACTACTAAAAAGGGAACAACTTTTTTAGCTGATTTTCTAAAAGAAAATCCTGTCTCTGTTACTTTGAATGGTAAAACTTTCATTCTTCCTCCTTGAAAAATAATATAAATCGAAGATTACCTTCACTTAAACTATTCGGAGAAAAAAAGAAAAGTGAGAAAATTTCTCACTTTAGTCAAGATAATGAATCAAATTCTTTTCTGTAAGGATATCTGAGTAAGTAAAGGATTCAACGTAAACATTAGCTTGTTTATCTCCTTCAACATTCCCAAATTCAACGATAAATAGGGATGGATAAACCTCAATTAGCTTACCCAATCTATTTTTTTGGCGCTTACGACCATTCTCCAAAGTCATTTCTACGACTTGTCCCTCATGTGCCTTGATTTCTTCTTTGATTTTTTTCATCTTGGCTACATCTGTAAATGCATCTGACATCTTATGCCTCCCTCTTTGAGATACTTGAAAATTTATTGTATTCTTTTTGGAAAATTAATTCCACCGTTCCACGAGCTCCACTACGGTTTTTCTCGATAATAACTTCTACCTTATTATTTGGTATGCCTTCCTCTTCTTCACCACCACGCTCATAGTAATCGTCGCGATAAAGAAAGGCTACGATATCAGCGTCCTGCTCAATAGATCCAGATTCACGAATATCAGACAAGACCGGTCTCTTATCCTGACGTTGTTCTACACCACGAGAAAGCTGACTGAGAGCGATTACTGGAACCCTCAGTTCCTTAGCTAAAATTTTCAACTGACGTGAAATTTCCGAAACCTCTTGTTGACGATTTTCCCGACCAGTTCCCGAGATAAGCTGCAAATAGTCTATTAAAATCAAACCAAGATTTCCAGTTTCTTGAGCCAGTTTACGAGAACGAGAACGAATCTCTGTAATTCGAATCCCTGGCGTATCATCGATATAGATACTTGCATTAGCTAGATTCCCTTGAGCAATGGTATATTTTTGCCACTCCTCATCTGTCAATTGCCCTGTACGGATAGAATGTGATTCCACCAAGCCTTCTGCAGCTAGCATACGATCCACTAGACTTTCCGCACCCATTTCGAGTGAAAAAATAGCAACCGTTTTGTCCAACTTAGTCCCAATATTCTGAGCAATATTCAATGCAAAGGCTGTCTTACCAACCGCCGGACGGGCTGCTAGGATAATCAACTCCTCCTCATGAAGTCCAGTCGTCATATGATCCAAGTCACGGTAGCCTGTCGCAATACCTGTAATATCGGTCGTTTGTTGCGAGCGAGCTTCCAGATTTCCAAAGTTGATATTCAACACATCTCGAATGTTCTTAAATCCACTTCGATTAGCATTTTCGCTGACATCAATCAGACCTTTTTCTGCCTGAGCAATGATTTCATCAGCTGGTTGCGAAGCCTCGTAAGCTTGATTGACAGACTCTGTCAACTTGGAGATTAATCGCCGTAACATAGCCTTTTCTGCAACGATTTTAGCATAATACTCCGCATTAGCAGAAGTTGGCACAGAATTGACAATCTCAACTAGGTAAGACAGGCCACCAATATTCTGTAAATCACCTTGATTATCAAGAATGGTACGAACCGTTGTTGCATCGATAGCATCGCCACGATCGGATAAATCGACCATAGCTTGGAAAATCAAACGATGGGCATACTTAAAAAAGTCCCGAGATTCAATATATTCTCGTACAAAAACAAGCTTACTCTCGTCAATAAAGATAGCCCCCAAAACGGATTGTTCAGCTAAGATATCTTGAGGTTGTACTCGTAACTCTTCTACTTCTGCCATCAGACTTCCCTTCCTTTTACAATCTTGTCAAGAAGGTGTAAATTTATCCTTCTTTCACACGAAGATTGATTACACTTGTGATATCTTGATAGATTTTCACTGGCACATCAATCAAACCAACCGCTCGAATCGGAGCTTGTACTTGAATATGACGTTTATCAATCTTAATTCCAAATTGCTTTTGCAATTCTTCTGCAATTTTCTTATTGGTAATAGAACCAAAAGTACGGCCATCTGGACCAACCTTTTCAACAAATTCTACAACAGTTTCTTCTGCTTCAAGTTGGGCTTTAATTGCTTTTGCTTCTGCAATCATCTCAGCGTGAGCTTTCTCTTCAGATTTTTGTTTACCACGAAGTTCACCTACAGCTTGAGCAGTTGCTTCTTTGGCTAGATTCTTTTTGATAAGAAAGTTTTGTGCATACCCTGTTGGTACTTCCTTAATTTCGCCTTTTTTACCTTTTCCTTTAACATCTGCTAAAAAGATTACTTTCATTCTTCTTTCTCCTTTTCCTTTATTTCATTTAATACAATTTCTGTCAGTTTTTCACCTGCTTCTGACAAGGTTGAATCCTTAATTTGAGCTGCTGCCAAATTAAAGTGGCCTCCACCTCCCAGCTCTTCCATGATCCGTTGTACATTCAGCTTACTACGACTGCGAGCTGAGATAGAGATAAATCCTTGTACATTTTTCGCAAGAACAAAACTCGCTTCAATACCTGACATAGCTAACATGGCATCTGCTGCCTTACTAATAACAACTGTATCATAGCATTTGGAGTCCTGAGCCTCTGCTATCAATACATCTGAACCTAATTTACGCCCCTGTAAAATCAGTTCATTGACCTCACGATATTCTTCAAAATCTGTCGCAGCCATTTCCTGAATAGCAATACTATCACTTCCGCGCGTTCTGAGATAGCTAGCAACATCAAATGTCCTACTAGTCACTCGTGATGTGAAATTTTTAGTATCCAACATCATACCAGCCATTAAAACACTTGCTTGCATACGACTCAAACGATTTTTCTTAGAATTCTGGAACTGAATCAATTCCGTTACCAACTCACTGGCACTGCTTGCACCACTTTCGATATAAGTAATAACCGCATTATCTGGAAAATCCTGATCCCGTCTGTGGTGGTCGATGACGATGGTTTGGGTAAATAAATCATAAAAATCTTTTGATAAAGTTAAAGCTGTCTTTGAATGGTCTACAAGAATCAACAAAGAACGATTGGTCACCATCCCCATTGCGTCCTTAACAGACAACAACTTTGTAACTCCTTCTTTTTCTAAGAATGAAACAGCTCGTTCAATATCCGGCGACATTTGTTCTTCGTCATAAATAGCATAGCTATTTTCAGTCACATTGCTGGCAAACAACTGCATACCTACAGCAGAGCCAAGAGCATCCATATCTAGATTTTTGTGACCAATTACAAAAACCTGATCCACACTTCGAATCTTATCTGAAATAGCCGTCATCATAGCACGCGTACGAGTCCGTGTACGTTTAATTGAGGCAGCAGATCCACCACCAAAATAAACTGGATTTTTCGTTTCGTCGTTTTCCTTGACAACCACCTGGTCCCCACCACGCACTTCAGCCAAGTTCAAGTTAAGCAATGCAACTTTCCCTATCTCATCATGATTTCCATCACCATAAGAAAATCCCATACTTAAGGTCAAGGGCAACTGTCTCTGTTTGGACTCTTCTCTGAAAGAATCAATAACAGAAAATTTATCGTTCATCAATCCCTCAAGCACCGTGTAGTCCGTAAATAGATAAAAGCGATCCATACTCACTCGACGGGAGAACATGGCATGCTTCCCAGCAAATTCTGAAACAAAATTGGCTACAAAACTATTAATATGACTGATATCAGACTCCGATGTTTCATCTTCTAAGTCATCATAGTTGTCAACGGAGACAATCCCAATAACAGGTCGACTTGTCACTAACTCAACAGTCGCTTCGTATTCTCCAGACACATCAAAGAAGTAAAGAACTCCAGATACCTTGTCCATATGAACCGAATAGCGAGTCTCACCCAAGGTTGCATAAGAACCTGGATTCCCCACAGACGCCTTTATAATTGTTTGAATTAATGTAACATCAATCTCGCCCACTTCATTAGTCAAAATCAATTCAGCGTAGGGATTGAACCATTCAACTTCACCTGACGATAAGTCTAGTTTAATAACTCCGACAGGCATCTGTTCTAACAAGGTTGTCAAACTATCTTCAGCTTGGTGGTTTACATACTGAATTTGTTCTACTTCACTCCTTGAGTAGTACTCTCTTTGATGAATGAATAATAAAATATATGAACCCAAAATAAGTAGCAAAAGAAATAGCGTTACCAGTGTATTCGTTACAAAAACAAGTTGCACAGATAGCACTCCGAACGCCACTATTCCTAATATTAAGGGGAAAATAGGACTTACATAAAATTTTTTCATTCCAAACCTCTTGGCACCCATTATACCATAATAACCACTAAAAAGCGACTTTTTAAAAGTGTAATCAGTAATTCTATCAATTATAAGAAAAAGGAGGTTTACAATTCAGTAAACCTTCCTTTACACATATTGAAATTAAGATTCTTTAACTTCTAACAAACCAATTTCGCCATCTTCACGACGATAAATCACATTAGTTGTTTGATCTTCAACATCTACATAGATAAAGAAATCATGTCCCAACAAATCCATCTGTAGAATAGCTTCTTCCAAATCCATTGGTTTTAAATCAATTTGTTTTGAACGAACAACTCTAGACTGGACAACATTTGGATCTTCTACCAAAGCATCTGTAAATAATTGACTAGTTGCTACCTTGTTTTTATTTTTACGCTCGATTTTTGTTTTATTTTTACGAATCTGACGTTCAATTTTATCGGTTACAAGGTCAATTGAACCATACATATCTTGAGACACATCTTCTGCACGAAGAGTAATTGAGCCAAGCGGAATCGTCACCTCCACTTTAGCTGTTTTTTCACGATACACCTTCAAGTTAACTCGAGCATCCAACTCTTGTTCAGCTTGAAAATACTTTTCGATCTTTTCGAGTTTAGAAACTACATAATCACGAATTGCTTCTGTTACTTCTAGGTTTTCACCACGGATACTATATTTAATCATATGAGTACCTTCTTTCTAAACATTTTTGTTTTTCTGATTTCATTATAACGCTTTCATTTTATTTTTGCAAATTTTTTCCTCATCTTACAAGGGAAAATGTTTTTACATCCTCAGCACCAGCCTCTTCCAATAGTTTCTTCACACGATTTATAGTTGTTCCAGTAGTATAAATGTCATCTATAAGTAAGATTTTTTTAGGAATAGTAACTCCACTTTTAATAAAGAAAGGAAGTTCTGTTGCCAAGCGTTCTGAACGACTTTTAGAATAACTAGCTCTCTCTTCTCTCTTATCCAGTAAGTCTTGAAAAGAGAACCCTGCTACTTCAACTAAACCTTCAACCTGGTTAAATCCCCTCTCGAGCAATCTTTCAGGACTTAGGGGAATTACAACAAATTGATACTCTTTGTACTTTTTTAACTCCTCACTTAAAAATGAAGCGAACACTTTTCTTAAAAGGAAGTCTCCATCAAACTTATACCGACTGAAAAAATCCTTCATAGCTTGATTGTAAGTAAAAATCGCTCTATGACTCACCTCAACTCCTTTTTTACACCAAAATTGACAGTCTTGACACTTCGTTAACAAACCTGTTTTCATACAGTTTGGACAGTACTCTTCTCCAATCCTCTCAAAAGTAGAGTCACAGTCTGAACAAAGACAAGAGTCATCATTCTTCAGAAGTAAGAGACTACTAAAAGTTAAAATAGTCTTCATAGTCTGCCCACACAACAAGCACTTCATAGCCCCGCCTCCTTATTCATCTGCTGAATTTCCTTAATTGCCTTCTTGATTGAAGCATTTAACCCATCATGGAAAAAAAGCAAATCTCCTGTTGGTCTATCCATGCTTCGTCCAACTCGTCCACCAATCTGAATCAAGCTAGACTTGGTAAAAAGGCGATGATTGGCCTCTACTACGAAAACATCCACACAAGGGAAAGTAACTCCGCGCTCCAATATCGTCGTACTGATAAGTATTGTCAATTTTCCATCTCTAAAAGCTTGTACCTGCTCTAATCGATCTTCTGTGATAGAAGATACAAAGCCAATTTTCTCATGCGGAAATTGCTCCTGTAAGATTTCTTTTAACTGCTCCCCTTTCTTAATTTCTGAAGCAAAAATGAGTAATGGATAAGCTGTCTTTCTCTGCTTCTCAATATAAGACTTTAGCTTTGGTGACAACCGACTTTTCTCTAAACAGTGATTAAAATCGGATAACCAGACAGGTTTAGGAATAATCAAAGGATTTCCATGAAATCGTCTTGGCAAACTCAATAGTTTTAATTCTCCGATGCGAACCTTCCTATCTAACTCATCGGTAGAAGTCGCTGTTAAAAAGATTCTCAAGCCATTCTCCTTTACACTATTCTTGACAGCATGGTAAAGCGTGGGATTGTCAACATAAGGAAAGGCATCTACTTCATCCACTATCAGCAAATCAAAAGCTTGATAAAACTTCAATAACTGATGGGTCGTCGCAACAACTAGTGGTGTTCGAAAATACGGCTCTGATTCTCCGTGTAGTAAAGATATCTTGCAAGCAAAATCCTGTTGCAGGCGCTTGTACAGCTCCAAACAAACATCTATGCGAGGACTAGCCAAACAAACTGCACCACCCCTATTAATCACCTTAGCCACAACTTGATAAATCATTTCTGTCTTTCCAGCCCCTGTCACCGCATGAACTAAAGTTGGCTCTTGCTTGTCTACTGCTTGAATCAGTCCCTCTGATACCTTCTCTTGAAAAGGAGTTAATTGACCACGCCATTTAAGAACATCTTGTTTCGAAAAATCCTCCTGCGGAAAATAGTATAAAGCTTGATCACTCCTGACTCGCTTCATCAGTAAACACTCCCTACAATAGTAAGCACCGATGGGCAAATACCATTCATCTAAAATAGCACTATCACAACGTTGACAGAAAAGTTTCCCTTTCTCCTTTCTCATTGCTGGAAGTTTCTCCGCCAACTGATGTTCCTCTTTAGTTAATTCATTCTCAGTAAACAAACGACCGAGATAATTTGGATTTACTTTCATACTTCTTTATTCGTAAAAACCTAGCGCTTTAGATGATTTTTTAGTACAATTAAATCATGGAATTTAGAACAATTATAGAGGACGGACAAGTCCAAGAAGAAATCAAAAAATCCCGCTTTATCTGTCATGCCAAGCGTGTTTATAGCGAAGAAGAGGCTCGTGACTTCATTACTGCCATCAAGAAAGAGCACTACAAAGCTACGCATAACTGCTCTGCCTTCATTATTGGGGAACGTAGTGAAATCAAACGGACAAGTGATGATGGTGAGCCTAGTGGTACTGCTGGCGTTCCCATGCTTGGGGTACTAGAAAATCACAATCTCACCAATGTCTGTGTGGTCGTGACACGCTACTTTGGTGGTATTAAACTAGGCGCTGGAGGACTGATTCGTGCTTACGCCGGCAGTGTCGCCTTAGCTGTCAAAGAAATTGGCATCATTGAAATAAAAGAACAAGCTGGCATTGCTATTCAAATGTCTTACGCTCAGTACCAAGAATACAGTAACTTCCTTAAAGAACATGATCTCATGGAACTGGATACAAACTTTACAGATCAAGTCTATACGATGATTTATGTTGATAAAGAAGAAACAGAAAATATTAAAGCTGCACTTGTAGAGTTTTTTAATGGAAAAGTCACTTTAACTGATCAAGGTTTACGAGAAGTTGAAGTTCCTGTAAACTTAGTGTAAATAATAGATAATGCAGTGTTTCACTGACATTCTCACCACTACTTTAATTAGCAAAATAAAAAGATGCTTGCCCAGACCCACTAGAAAATGAAGCAATTCAAAAAGAAAACAGATATCGTTCCACTTTACACCTATTTACTAGAATTAGCTTATCACAATCGCTTGAAAATTAACTGCTTAGACCTATGATATAAAAAAATCCTATCACTTCGATAGGATTTCTATATTTTACAAATGGTATAGATAGCGTTATACTAGAAATATCTTATACAAAGAGGTATTCATATGTCTATTTATAACAACATTACTGAATTAATCGGTCAAACTCCGATTGTTAAACTCAACAACATCGTGCCAGAAGGGGCTGCAGACGTCTATGTAAAACTTGAAGCATTCAACCCTGGTTCTTCTGTAAAAGATCGTATTGCTCTTAGCATGATTGAAAAAGCTGAACAAGACGGTATTCTGAAACCAGGTTCTACAATTGTTGAAGCAACAAGTGGAAACACTGGTATTGGACTTTCATGGGTAGGTGCTGCTAAAGGATATAAAGTTGTCATCGTTATGCCTGAAACTATGAGTGTAGAACGACGTAAGATTATCCAAGCTTATGGAGCTGAACTCGTCCTAACTCCTGGTAGCGAAGGAATGAAAGGTGCTATTGCTAAAGCTCAAGAAATCGCTGCTGAACGTGATGGTTTCCTTCCTCTTCAATTTGACAATCCAGCTAATCCAGAAGTACACGAAAGAACAACAGGAGCTGAGATATTAGCTGCTTTCGGTAAAGATGGATTAGATGCCTTTGTTGCTGGAGTTGGTACTGGTGGAACGATTTCTGGTGTTTCTCATGCACTCAAATCAGCAAATTCAAGCATTCAAGTTTTTGCAGTAGAGGCAGACGAATCTGCTATTCTATCTGGTGAAAAACCTGGACCACACAAAATTCAAGGTATCTCAGCTGGATTTATTCCTGATACACTGGATACAAAGGCTTATGATGGTATCGTTCGTGTAACATCAGACGATGCACTAGCACTCGGCCGTGAAATTGGTGGAAAAGAAGGATTCCTTGTAGGTATCTCTTCAGCTGCAGCTATCTACGGAGCCATCGAGGTTGCCAAAAAATTAGGTACAGGTAAAAAAGTTCTTGCTCTAGCACCAGATAACGGTGAACGTTATCTCTCTACAGCACTCTATGAATTTGAAGTGTAGTCTCCTAAATACACTTAGCCCTTATTATAGGGCTTTTTATTTATACCTTAAAAATAGGAACATCTCCCTATAAAAAGCGACTGCATAGAAAAAGGAAGCAATTTGGCTTCCTTTTTCTTATTAGTTATTCAAGGCTGCTGCCATTGTAGCTGCAACTTCAGCTTCGAAGTCATTTGCAGCTTTTTCGATACCTTCACCAACTTCAAAGCGAGCGAACTCAACTACTGAAGCGTTAACTGATTCAAGGTATGCTTCAACTGTTTTGCTGTCATCCATGATGTATACTTGTGCAAGAAGTGTGTAAGCTTGGTCAACTTTAGTGTTGTCAAGCATGAAGCGATCCATTTTACCTGGGATGATTTTGTCCCAGATTTTTTCTGGTTTACCTTCTGCAGCCAATTCAGCTTTGACGTCAGCTTCAGCTTGCGCAATCACTTCATCAGTCAATTGAGCTTTTGATCCATACTTCAAGTGTGGAAGAGCTGGTTTGTTAACCATTGCACGACTTTCATTGTCTTGGTCGATTACGTGGTTCAATTGTGCCAACTCATCTTTAACGAATTGCTCATCCAATTCTTTGTAAGAAAGAACTGTTGGTTTCATCGCTGCGATGTGCATTGACAATTGTTTAGCAAGTGCTTCGTCTCCACCTTCAACAACTGAAATAACACCGATACGTCCACCGTTATGTTGGTATGCTCCAAAGTGTTGTGCATCTGTTTTTTCAATCAATGCAAAGCGACGGAATGAGATTTTTTCTCCGATAGTTGCTGTTGCAGATACATATGCAGCTTCAAGAGTTTCACCTGAAGGCATTGTCAAAGCAAGTGCTTCTTCATTATTAGCAGGTTTTCCTTCAGCAATAACTTTAGCTGTAGTATTTACCAATTCAACGAATTGAGCATTTTTCGCAACGAAGTCAGTTTCAGCGTTTACTTCAATAACTGCAGCAACATTACCGTTAACATAAACACCAGTCAAACCTTCTGCAGCAACACGGTCAGCTTTCTTAGCTGCCTTAGCCATACCCTTTTCACGAAGCAATTCAATCGCTTTTTCGATGTCACCGTCTGTTTCTACAAGCGCTTTTTTAGCGTCCATAACTCCGGCACCAGATTTTTCACGCAACTCTTTTACAAGTTTAGCTGTAATTTCTGCCATTTTGATTCTCCTATATTTTTTGAAAATAGGAGAGCCGGGCTAAGCCCTGCCCTCCTAGGTAATTACTATTTATATGAATTAAGCGTTGTCGCCTTCTACAACTTCAACGATTTCTTCAATTGAATCTGCTTGAGCTTCAGAAGCTGCAAATTCTGCTTCAACTGCTGCTGCATCTTCACCTTGACGTCCTTCGATGATAGCGTCAGCTAATTTAGCTGTGATCAATTTAACAGCGCGGATAGCATCATCGTTAGCCGGGATGATTACATCGATATCATCTGGATCAGTATTTGTGTCAACCATCGCTACAACTGGGATTCCCAATTTTTTAGCTTCTTTAACAGCGATTTGCTCTTTATGTGGATCAACTACGTACATCACATCTGGGATACGAGGCATATCTTCGATACCACCCAAGAATTTTTCAAGACGTGCACGTTGTTTGTTAAGAAGTGCAACTTCTTTCTTAGGAAGAACTTCAAAAGTTCCATCTTCTTCCATACGTTTGATTTCTTTCAAACGAGCGATACGTTTTTGGATTGTTCCCCAGTTTGTAAGAGTTCCACCCAACCAACGGTGGTTGATGAAGTATTGACCTGAACGTACTGCTTCTTCAGCAACTGCATCAGCTGCTTGTTTCTTAGTACCAACGAACAATACAACTGCATCGTTAGCTGCTGCATCACGCATAAAATCGTAAGCTTGGTCAGCATATTTTACAGTTTGTTGTAAGTCGATAACGTGAATGCCGTTACGCTCAGTGAAGATGTACTTAGCCATCTTAGGGTTCCAGCGACGAGTTTGGTGACCAAAGTGTACACCAGCCTCAAGAAGTTGTTTCATTGAAATTACTGCCATGAGTATTTCTCCTTTTTGTTTTTTCCTCTTCTTGACTTCAACTCGCAAAACGACCCAAGGGCAACTGTTTCACAATTCATCAAGAATGAGTATTATCGTTCATACGACAAGTTCCATTTTACCATACTTTTTCAATATTTTCAAGCTATTTTAGTAGATTTTTAAAATAAGTTAACTATATAAATCATAAAAGAGACTCCAATCGAGCCTCTTCGTTTTATTCATTAGTTTGGATAGATATATGTTACAAAACCTTCTGAAGTTGTAGTAGGATTGAACCAACCACGTTTATTTCCGATTGTACGATTTCCACCATAGTTTGATTCAGATACTTGGATACTTGTTGATGATGACACAGCTGTAACTACGGCTACGTGTCCATATCCACCATCATTCCAACATGCAATCGCACCAACTTGAGGTGTAGATCCTGTACGGAATCCTGCAGCTGCTGCACTTGTAGCCCACTGTGCTCCATTACCCCAGTAGTCTCCAGCCCAAGGTGCCAATGTCTTAGCTCCCCATGTACACTCTCCTGTTGGATAACTTGAAGCATTTGTACTGTATGTTGGGCGATGTTTTACTGGTGCAGGAGTGTAGCTTGTTGATTCTGTTGAAGCACTGCTTGAAGATGATTCAGACGAACTTGACTCAGATGAACTTGATGAAGAAGTAGTAGATACTGCTTGAACCTGTGCTGTAAAAGTTGTATTTCCAGAAGCAACTACTGTTTGTTGTTGACTTGCTTGTTTAGCTTTATAAGCTGCTTCTGCTTCTGCAGCTGCTTTAGCTTCTGCTTCTGCTGCAGCTTTTTTCTCAAGTAAACTTGCTTTTTCATCCTCTGCAGTAGCCTTTTCAGCAGCAAGATTCAATTCTGCAGCTTTTAACTCAGCTTGTTTTGTAGTTAATGATTGAGCATCATCAGCTAGTTTTTGCTGATTTGCAATAACTGTATTAATTGCATCATTGTTTGCTACTTGTTTTTCAGAAATAGCTTTTTTATCTGCTTTTTGTTGTTCCAACATTTTGTTGTTTGCAGATACGATTTCACTCATTGCAGCAACACGTGAAATAGCTTCTGTAATTGATTTTGAGTTTACAATTGTATTAATGTAATTTGTTGCAGCTCCATTTGTTTGAGCACTACGAGCTTGTTTTTGCAATGAATCATTGCGAGATACAATATTCTTAGAAAGTTCTGTAATTTCACCCTCAAGCTTTTTAGATTCTGCTTGTAGTCTATCATTTTCAGATTGCAAGTTTGATTGCTCTGTTTGAATAGCAGACACTTGCTCCTGAACTTGATCAACTTGTTTTTGGGCTTCTTGTTGTTGTGCTGTTAAGTTACTAATTTTATTATCTTGAGCAGCAATTTTGTCATCAGTAGTTTCTGCATGCGCAGTTGTTAAAACAGCTACTTGAGAAACCATTACTGTACTTAGTAAAAGTGACGCTAAGATTTTTTTCTTCATATTTCGTAGATACTCCTTCTTTTAAAGACATTACTAGTATACCAAAAAAAGGCCTAATGAATATTACGCCTTTGTTACATTTTTATTTCTTTCTTATAGATAAAATTTTTCAAAAATAAACTGAAAGATAATCATCCATATAAGATTCAAAATCATTGATGGTACTAAACTATAGACTATAAACAAAGACATACTATCCACAGTTAAACCTACCACTATTGCAAGTATATAAGCTCCCATCTCAAATAGAAAAGTCATGACAATAATTGCCAACATTCTCGTCCAACGATTCAATAAGATAACGCTATTAAATTTATGGAGAAATGCCCCCAATAAGACGAACAACAAAGTCGCAATCCCTATCAAGTGGAAAAAGTAAATGTCATAAACCAAACCCACTACAAAACAATAAGCTAAATAGAAATACTCTGATACTTCAATCGTCTCAAATAAGAGAAACAAAAATAGAAAATGACTGGCTAACTGTACATGGGGAAAAAATGAACCCAAAAGCTGGCTAATATGGGCATCAATTAGAACAAAGAAAGGAAGCAATAAAAATACTCCAACTCGCTTCAACTGTCTCATTATGAATTCCCCACTAATTCTATCACACTCACATTATGAGTATCTGCACTTAATTTAACAGTTACTTCTCGTGTCAAGTAGTCCGTACTATGCGTTGTGGCAACCACTTCACCAACAGGAATATCAGCAACGTTAAAGTTTCCTAATCCACCAGTGGTCACCTTATCTCCTGCACTAATATCGCTACTACTATTTAATTGACTAATTTTTAGAACTTCATTTTCCTTGTCATAGCCAACGATAATCCCATAAATTGTAGTAGAACCATGTTGAATTTTAACAGAAATCTTATCAGCATTTTCTGTATTTGTCAGAAGGTTGACCATGGTAGAGTTCTCCTCTACTTTTGAGACACTCCCAATCAAGCCACCATTTGCAATTGCTAACATATTCTCAGAAGCCCCTTTTGATTTGCCTGCATCTAAGGTCAATTCCTGTTTCCAAGATACTGGAGAACGCATAATAACATCCGCTGCTAAAGTCTTTGTAGCTTGCAACTTGGACTTCATATCAAGCAATTGGCGCAGTTGTTCATTTTCCATCTTTAAACTTTCCGCCTCATTTGATTTAACTTCTAATTGGTAAATCTGTTTCTTCAAACTTTCATTTTCATTATAAGTTCGTGTCAAATGAGCCAGATCTGATTTGACAGAATCAAACCACTGAAAAGGTTTTTGAACAACCCTATCAACCAATGAGATTCCATCTCCTAATCTTGTCACAATTGTACTTGAATAAGTCGTCGCTAAGAGAGCTGAGACAAGCAGAACAGTGACAAAAACAATAATGACATATTTTGATTTTTTAAAACGGTTCATATCCCTACCTTTATATCAAAAACTGTTACAGTAACTTTTTATCAATTCCTGAAAGCTACTAAGATTTTAAGAAAAATAAGCAACAACCAAGTATGATAATAACAAGAATGGTCAGCGTATCCTTTTGAGTCCATTTCAATTGTCGGTATTGACTTCTGCCTTTTCCCCCCTGATAACCACGCGCTTCCATAGCGATAGCCAAGGAATCCGCACGTTTTAAACTTGTTGCAAAAAGAGGAATCAAAATGGGAATCATCGCCTTCACCTTTTGAACAATGCTTCCTTCACCAAAATCCACTCCACGCGCTTTCTGTGCATTCATAATCCGCGTCGTATCATCCATTAAGGTCGGAACAAAACGCAAACTCATAGATAGCATTAAGCCAATTTCATGAACTGGAACTTTCACACGCTTTAAAGGCGCTAATAAAGCTTCTACAGCTGATGCCAAACTTAAGGGCATGGTCGTTAAGGTTAACAAAGTTGAAAAGAAAATAATCAATACAAAGCGACAAAAGATAATTCCAGCTTGTTGCAAAGCATAATCCGTGATTCTCACAAACGAAAACTCAAATAAAACATTCCCATTAGAAATGAAAAACAATTGAAAAATAGTTGTGAAGGCAATCAAGAAAAACATAGATTTCAAGCCCTGAATAAAGAATGAAAGAGATACTCCTGACAAGGCAATAAATATCCCTGTCGCTATAAAAAGAATTAGATTCGTCAAGGGATTATTAGCCCAAAAAACGATTAAAATCAGTAGCATCATAGCCAGTAATTTGCTACGTGGATCCAATCGGTGAACAATCGAATCTCCTGGGATATAACGCCCCAAAATCATACTATCCATTTAGCGACTCCTTGAACTCCTCTATCTTAATCGGTAATCGTTTAAATGACACGCCCCTATCAGCCAATCGTTTACAAAAGGCTGTAATTTTAGGTACTCCCAACTGCACTTCTTCCATAAAGACAACATCTTGAAAGACATCACTTGGTTTACCACCCTTAACTAAACGTCCCTTTTCCATCACATAGACTTGATTCGCATATTCAGCCACATCATCCATCAAATGCGTTACCAAAACAATGGTCATCCCTGACTGGTGGAGTTTTTTGAACAAGTTCATCAACTCTTTTCTCCCTAGAGGATCTAGGCCAGCTGCTGGCTCATCTAAGACTAATATAGCTGGCTCCATGGCAAGTATGCCTGCAATGGCCACACGTCTCATTTGTCCACCTGATAGCTCAAACGGACTGCGATCAAAAAGTGATTCATCAATTCCAACCAAAGCCAGTTTCTCACGCGCAATCTGCTCCGCATCTTCTTCAGAAACTCCAAAATTTTGCGGTCCAAAAGCAACGTCTTTCAAAACCGTTTCTTCAAAAATCTGATTTTCAGCAAACTGAAATACCAAGCCAACCTGTTTTCTAATTTGACGAATGTCTTTATTTTTAGAAGTCGAAGTGATTAAGGTATCAAAAACTCGCACACTCCCTTGGCTTGGCACCAATAAACCATTTAAGAGTTGTAAAATAGTTGATTTACCACTACCTGTGTGGCCAATTAAAGCCGTATAAGAACCATCTTCAATCGTCAAAGAAACATCTGACAAAGCTGTTGAAGCTAAGGGAGTCCCTTCTTGATACGTAAAACTCACATTTTCTAGAGCAATTCCCATAGCTTATCCTCTAGCTCACTTTCTGTCAAATAATTTTCAGGTAAATCATAGCCATTCTGACTCAGAGAATGTTTTAATTGATTAGCAAAAGGATCGTCTAATCCAATTTGATCTAAATCATTTCGAGAGAAAAGTTCTCTTGGACTGCTGGTTGATTCAATTTCCCCTTTTTTCATGACCAATACACGATCACTCATGGCAACTTCTTCCAAATCATGTGTAATGGAAATGACCGTCATATCATAGTCTTTCCGAATTCCTTTTACTGTCTCAATCAGTTCTCTACGTCCCTCAGGATCCAACATACTCGTTGCTTCATCTAGGATTAAAATAGCTGGTCTTAGGGCTACAACACCTGCAATAGCCACACGTTGCTTTTGACCACCTGATAGACGCGCTGGTTCTCTTTTTTTAAAGTCCAACATGCCAACCAAATCCAGAGCTTCTTCCACTCTCTTTTTCATTTCTTGACGAGAAAGTCCCTGATTTTCCAAACCAAAGGCAACATCATCTTCAACAGTCGCTCCAACAAATTGATTGTCTGGATTTTGAAAAACCATACCGATTTGACGACGTATATTCCAAACATTTTCCTCAGTCAGCCGTTGGCCATCAATTACAATCTCTCCGGATTCTGCTTCCAGTAAGCCATCAATTAAGCGAACCGTCGTTGATTTACCACTACCATTATGCCCTACAATCGAAAGCCATTCTCCACGTTTCACGTGAAACGTAATATCCTTCACATCGTAATATTCCTGACTTTCCTTATAGCAAAAAGAAAGATTTTTTACATTAATTATTGATTTCATTTCGAACCAAATGTCCCTTTAAATACATAGGCACTACCCTTAAAATAATCATAGCCAGAGTAGATAGTGAAAAACAAGGCTACATAAAGTAGAACTTGACCAAACAAAGTCCAATGTAATAGCAAGAAAATAATGGCAAACATCTGACTAAAAGTTTTAATTTTTCCAGGCATTGCTGCTGCTAAAACTGTTCCACCAGTTTCAACCAATAAAAGCCTTAAACCTGTCACAGCCAATTCACGACAGATGATCACTGCAACAATCCAAGCTGGAGCCATTCCTAACTCAATCAGCATAATAAAAGCCGACATAACTAGTAGCTTATCCGCCATAGGATCTGCAAATTTACCAAAATTACTAACCACATTCCATTTACGAGCTAAATATCCATCTAAATAGTCTGTAATACTGGCAATAGCAAAGATAATAGCTGCTAGCATATGACTCTCTATCGAATTTCCTACTGTTAAAATAAAGATAAAAATAGGTATAAAGAGAATTCGACCTATTGTTAAGAGATTTGGAATTTGTTCTTTTTTCATTCGTTTTTCCTTAATTTTTAGTAAAGGTTACAGCGATTTTTCCAGTCTGAGCTGTTAATTTCGATAAATCAACAGTCTGATTGTCTACTGTTAAGGCAACACCTTTGACAACACCTAAAGTAATGGTCACAGGATTTTTAGTTGAAACGGTTGTTTCCGCACTTTTATTATCCGGTGATAAAGTCACACCACCCTCAAGATCACTTTCTGAAACACTAACCCAACTTCTAGCATCTGACACTGATAATTGCAATTTTGCAGTTTCCTTGCTCGTTTTATAAGCAACTTCTACTCTATTTCCTTCACCTGATACCGTTATAGCTGGTTCAATATTAGAAGAACTACTTGATGAACTACTACTAGTTGAAGATGGAGTTGCAAAACTAGTCGAGCTTGTTGCTTGGACCACACTATAACTAGACGCAGATGAACGCTCCGGTTGAGTCTGGAGATAATTCCAAACATAATAAGTCACAAAAATGACAATCGATAGTGCAAAGAGTATAAAATAAAATAAAGGTAAAAATGATGTCCTATTTTTCTTACTTGAACGTCTCCTACCTGTCAACTCCTCTTCATCAACATCTACTTCCTCATAAGTAATCATGCTCCCAGAATCATAAGCATCCAAAACAATTCGCTCATCAAGTTCAACTGCCCACGCATACTTCCTCAAAAAAGAACGAGTATAAAATGGACTAGGAAGTTGATCAAAATCATCAGCTTCCATTGCCTCCAACATATCCAACTGAATTTCTGTTTTTTTGTGTAATTCTTCTAAAGTCAACCCTTGGTTGGTTCTAGCTAAACGTAAAACCTCACCAATTGTTTTTTTCCTCATACTTGTCATTCCTTCTTTCTAGTGTCTATTATGATAGGTTGCTACGATGGAAATATTGTAAAATCAACTATGTCACCATCATCTATTAAATGGTGTCCAGCATCAAGGACATCCTCTAAAGTAATTTCCTGTAAAATTTTCGGCAAATCGAAAATTGTCTCACCTTGTCCAAAAGCATCATACTGCGTTGCAATAAATTCAAGAGAGTTCATGCTACTAAAAAATTCTCCAAACATCTCTCTTTTGATAATATCTAAATGATCCTCTGTAATATCTAAATCCTTTGTAAATTTACGAATAGCCTTCCTAAACTGATGAGATAAAGCAACTGGCTCTTTTGTATCCATTGTCAACATGACAAAATGAAAGCGACTTGTTACTTCAATTTCAAGAGATAGGGAAGCATCTATTTTACCTGATTCATATAACTTTTGAAAACGATCCGAAGTCCAACCAAACATCATTGCAAACAATAATTTTAATAAAATATGATGTCGATAGCAATCCGCCTCAGCAACTTCACGATTACCTCTAATTCCAATCGCTAGTTTGGGAGAAGATACTTCCATTCTCATACTGTCTGTTTGCTTTACATCTTTTAAAACAAACTTTTCTCTTGCTACTTCCTTAACATCTAAACCTTCCAGTTCTTTTCTTTCAAAGTAGTCCTGTACTTGATCCACATCAAAATTACCAACTAAAAACAGAGACATGTTTACAGGTTTGTAAAATCTTGTAAAATTTTCTTGCAAATTAGTTAGATTTATTTGGGAAATGGACTCCTCACTGCCAACTATATCAGTTGCTAAAGGTGTGCCTGGATACAAATTCGCTAAAGTTGAAAAGAATAAACACGAATCTGGATCATCTTGATACATTTCTCGTTCTTGCTGAATAATATCCTGCTCTCTTAAAATGGAATCTTCAGTAAAATGTGCTGATGTTACCAATTCATCAAGTAAGTCTACATTCTCTAAGAGATAATCCGTTGCTGAAAAAAGATAGTTTGTTTTTGTAAAACTTGTAAAGGCATTACTATCTGCACCTAGACTCGTAAAAGCCGACATCAAATCGCTAGAATCTTCTCTCTCAAATAATTTATGTTCAAGAAAATGAGCAATTCCCGCAGGATATTGTTTTACATCTCCGTCAACTTCTGTGACAAGCGTATCTACCGAACCAAACTGAACAGTGACACTCCCGTAAACCTCTTTAAATTCCTTTTTAGGCAAAAGAGCAACTGTCAATCCATTGGCCAAACGAGTTCGATAAACCATTTCTTTTACAGCTGGATAGTATTTTTCTTCAAAAACAACCTTTGTCATTCTATTCCTTCCATAAAGTAAATCGCCTGTAGTTTCACATTATTAGCTGCTCTACAAATAGCATCTTTGTCAACTTGCTCGAGTTTTGCAATCCAACCTTTAAAGTCTGCTGAAGATTTTCCAAGTAAGGCATTTTGATAAGCACGTTCAATCAATGAACTTTGATTATCTTGAGAAAGTAACAAAGACCGACGAATCATTTCCTTGGTCTGCTCTAGCTCAAGCTCTGTAAAATATCCTTTTTTTAAATCAAGCAGTTGATTATTCATCATTTTACGAGCCTGGTTCCGATTTTCTCGATCAATACCAGCATACATCCTCAAGAACCCACTAAATAAATCGAGCTGACTGGAAATGGTATAAGCTAATCCAGCATTTTCACGGACATTTGTAAAGAGTTTAGAGTGAGCAAATCCACCAAGTAAACCATTCATTACAATCATGGGTAAATGTTGCTCATCACCATATTCAGAAGGGCAATGATAACCTAATTCCAAAATAGATTGTCCCACATTTTTCCGAACCATACCTTCTTGTAGTATATTGGAATAAGGTTGACAATACTGAACCTTCACATCTCCTTTTCGACCTTTAAAGGCAAATGATTCTAATACATTTTGAATTTCAACCTCATTAAAATCACCTAGGAAAAAGAAATCTATTCGATCATTGGTCAAAAATTCTTGGAAACAAGAATAAGAACTCTGTGGAGTTTCAGCTAAAATACGATTTCGTAAATCACTGTATTCCAATCTGAGACGTTCATCATGAAAAAAGAGTTTATCTAGTTCTTTATGTGCGAAATAAAAAGAATCATCCATATCAGCTGCTAAATTTGCTAGCAATTGCTTTTTCTCAATTTCAAATAAGGACGGATCAAATCCATTATCAACTAGTATGGGTGAAAAAAGAGTTTCTTTTACAAGTTCCAAAACCTTAGAAGTTAGAACATTTTTCCTACTTAAAAACTCATCACGAACATAGGTAAATGTCAATTCTACAATGTGACTTTGTCCTCTTCTGAAACAATTGGTTGACATATCTGTACCGTATAGACTGGCCAAATGTCTTCTCAAATTTTGAGAAGTGGGATACATCTGATTAGCAGTCTCTAGCATACTCGCACTCAACATGCGACCTGCAATCGTATCAAGGGATAATGGAGCGGTAAAACGCACGGTGATTTTGTTCGTTTTAAACTTTTTTGATTGGATAAAATGTGTTGAAATTCCATGCACTAACTCCATGATTTACCTCCTCATATACAGACTTTTATTATATCACGAAAACCTGAAATTTTCTTGTTCTCTGTAACATTTTTGAAATAAAAATCGCTTACATTTCTCCCTGTTTCTCTCACTATTTTTAGGAAAATATGGTATAATACCAAAGATTGAGGTGAATTATGGAATACAAATTATTTGAAGAATTTATTACCCTCCAAGCACTACTCAAAGAACTTGGAATTACACATAGCGGAGGAGCTATCAAATCATTTCTCTCTGAACATTCTGTATACTTTAATGGGGAATTAGAGAATCGTCGTGGTAAAAAACTTCGTATTGGCGATAAAGTTGACATACCTGACATGAACATTGACATCTTATTGACACAACCTACTTCTGAAGAACAAGAGGAATACCAAGCTGATAAAGTTGAAAAAGAACGGATTGCTAAACTTGTCAAAGAGATGAATAAGGGAGTTAAAAAAGACAAATCTAAACCTACTTCATCACCTAAAAGCAAACAAGCTCCACGATTCCCTGGTAGATAATCATGTGGCTACAAAACCTATCTCTCAAAACTTTTCGTAATTACAAAGAGACGAAAATAGACTTTAATCCTAAATTAAATGTCTTTTTAGGACGTAATGCACAAGGAAAAACAAACATGTTAGAGGCTATCTATTTTTTAGCCTTAACACGTAGTCATCGAACTCGAACAGATAAAAATCTCATTCATTTTGATGAGGAACAACTTCATCTTTCAGGTCTTGTTCAGAAAAAAACTGGATCCATTCCCCTAGAAATCGAACTAACACAAAAAGGCCGTGTGACAAAAGTTAATCATTTAAAACAAGCACGCCTTTCAGATTATGTAGGACACATGAATGTTGTTTTATTTGCTCCTGAAGATTTACAACTAATTAAAGGAGCACCTTCGGTTCGACGGAAATTCATTGATATGGAACTTGGACAAATCAAGCCAATCTATTTATCTGACTTAACTAATTATAACCACATCCTAAAACAAAGAAACACTTATCTAAAATCAGCTCAAAAAATAGATGAAACCTTTCTTTCTGTGTTGGATGATCAGCTAATTGATTATGGATGTCGTGTAATGAATCACCGCTTAGATTTCATAAAAAAACTAGAATCATTTGGTCGTAAGAAACATTTTGAACTCTCTAATCAGATTGAAGAGTTATCAATATCCTATCAATCCTCTGTCAAGATAACTGACAAAGAAGACTTATCAGAATCTTTCAAAATTGCTTTAGAAAAAAGTAGGTCCAGAGATTTATTTAAAAAGAACACTGGCGTCGGTCCTCATCGAGATGATATTTCTTTTTATATAAATGGGATGGACGCTAGTTTTGGAAGTCAAGGCCAACATCGTAGTCTCGTCCTCTCTATAAAATTAGCAGAAATCGAGTTAATGGAAAGTATTACTACAGAATCTCCGATATTATTGCTTGACGATGTTATGAGTGAACTTGACAACACTAGACAATTAAAATTATTAGAAACGATTTCTCATTCAATCCAAACCTTTATCACAACAACAAGCTTAGAGCATCTTCAAAATCTACCAGAAAATCTAAGTATTTTCACTATTCAAGGTGGTAAAGTTGTTGTAAACAAAACTTGACAATATTGTAAAAAAACTCCTGTTTTCGCAGGAGTTTTTCATTTCTTTTACATAGAATAATTTGGTGCCTCATTAGTAATTTGTACATCATGAGGGTGGCTTTCTTTCAAACCAGCACCAGACATTTCAATAAATTGAGCATTATCATGCAACTCTTTAAGGTTAGCTGCACCACAATAACCCATACCAGAACGGATACCACCAATCATTTGGAAGACAATATCAGCTGCCGCTCCTTTATAAGCAACACGACCTTCAATTCCTTCTGGAACGAGTTTGTTTGCTTCATTGACAGAACCTTGGAAGTAACGATCGCTTGAACCTTTCTTCATTGCTGCGATTGATCCCATACCACGGTAAGTCTTGAATTTACGTCCTTGGAAGATTTCAGTTTCACCTGGTGCTTCGTCTGTTCCAGCAAACATTGATCCAAGCATAACAGCATTTCCACCTGCAGCAAGGGCTTTTACAATATCTCCAGAATACTTGATTCCACCGTCAGCAATGATCGTTTTACCATATTCACGCGCAACGGCTGCAGCATCATAGATAGCTGTTACTTGCGGAACACCAACACCAGCAATCACACGAGTAGTACAGATAGAACCTGGTCCGATACCAACCTTAACAACGTCTACACCCGCTTCATAAAGAGCACGTGCACCTTCAGCAGTAGCAATATTTCCAGCAATTAAGGTACGATCTGGGAAGTGAGCACGAATTTCAGCAATTTTACGCAAGACACCTGCAGAATGACCATGTGCAGTATCAATAACAATCGCATCCGCTCCTGCCTCAAAAAGAGCCTCTGCACGTTCAAATGTATCTGAAGTAACACCTACTGCACCTGCAACTAGAAGACGACCAAACTCATCTTTAGCAGCATTTGGAAATTCAATAACTTTTTCAATATCTTTTATAGTAATCAAACCAGAAAGACGACCTTCTTCATCTACCAAAGGAAGTTTTTCAATACGGTGTTCTTGAAGAATACTCTCAGCAGTTGCAAGATCTGTACCCACAGGAGCAGTAACAAGATTTTCACTAGTCATATGATTTGAGATTGGTTGGTTATAGTCTGAAATAAAACGAAGATCTCGGTTTGTCAAAATACCAACCAATTTACGATTTTCAAGTGTTTCAACAACTGGAACACCACTGATGCGGTAACGACCCATAAGCTCATCTGCTTCAGCAATTGTATGTTCAGGCGTCAAGAAGAACGGATCAATAATAACTCCATTTTCAGAACGTTTTACCTTACGAACCTCGTCTGCTTGTTGAGCAATTGACATGTTTTTATGGATAACTCCGAGACCGCCTGCACGAGCAATAGCAATAGCCATTTGACTCTCTGTAACTGTGTCCATGGCAGCGGTAATAATTGGGATATTTAAAGTCAAATTATCTGCCAATTTAGTTGTTAAATCTGCATCGTTAGGCAACACATGACTTTCAGCTGGAATAAGCAATACATCATCAAAGGTAAAACCTTTTTTCAAAAATTTAGTGTCCCAATTAGACATTCGATGTTTCCTCTTTTCTTTCTTTTTGAGCTTGACTCTTTTTATATTGTATCTATCATACCATTCTATAAAAATTTGTCAAATATTACAGGAGTAAATAAAAACTATCTTTTCTTCGAGATAGAAATGATAGTTTCTTGTAAAATAAACTTAGTTAAAGTAATGAAGTCCCATTGCTCCTTTAACCTCAGATAGGGTTTGACCTGCAACTTCACGCGCTCTTTCACTACCTTTTTGAAGCATATTATAAACTTCTCCCATATCCTTAGCAAATTCAATACGGCGCTCACGAATAGGACCAAGTTCACGTTCTAATATTTCAAGTAGATAACGCTTGGTTTTCACATCACCAAGACCACCTCGTTGATAATGTTCTTTCATGTCAGTAATTTCTTGAGCATCTTCTGGACGACCGAAAACATCTAGATAATGGAAAACCATATTTCCCTCAATCTTACCTGGATCTTCCACTCGAATATGATCTGGATCTGTATACATACTCATCACTTTTTTACGCAAAGTATCCGCATCATCAGCTAAATAAATACCATTATTGAGTGATTTAGACATTTTAGCATTTCCATCTAAACCAGGCAAACGCCCTGCTCCCTCATTTTCTGGATAAATACCTTCCGGCTCTACCAAGACATCACAGTTATATGCATTATTAAAAGAACGAACAATCTCGCGAGTTTGCTCAATCATTGGTTTCTGATCTGTCCCAACAGGAACATAATTAGCCTTGAAAGCTGTGATGTCAGCTGCTTGAGCTATTGGATAAACCAAGAATCCTGTCGGAATGCTTTCTCCAAATCCCTTCTGAGCAATCTCTGTCTTGACTGTTGGATTACGCTCCAAACGTGCTAATGAAACTAGATTCATATAGTACATAGATAGTTCAGCCAACTCTGGAATTTGGCTTTGAATAAAGATAGTTGATTTACTTGGATCCAATCCAACTGCAAGATAATCCAAAGCCACATTTCCGATAGACTCTACAATTGTTTGAGGGTCTTTAGCATGATCTGTCAAAGCTTGTTGGTCAGCCAAGAACACAAACATATCATACTTATCCTCTTCCTGTAATAATACTCGATTTTTGAGACTTCCAACATAATGTCCAATATGCAATTTTCCTGTTGGACGGTCTCCTGTTAAAATAATGGGTTTAGTCATTTTGTTCTCCTTCGATATAGTCCCTTCAATTATAGCATTTTTTTAATGAAATAACTGTAATTTATCAAAATAAATCAGCCTTGCTATTTACGAATTCGTGTAAAGTATGCTGTAAATATAATTTACACAAAATTGACAGATAAAAATTTGAATATTTCCGTATTTTCTAGTAGAATAAATATATTACACATATAGGAGAAAAACATTGCTTACAGTATCTGATGTTTCACTACGTTTTAGTGATCGCAAACTTTTTGATGATGTCAATATCAAATTTACAGAAGGAAATACTTACGGATTAATCGGTGCTAATGGTGCCGGAAAATCTACCTTTTTAAAAATTTTAGCCGGAGATATCGAACCTACTACTGGTCACATCTCTCTTGGTCCAGATGAACGTCTCTCTGTTCTTCGTCAAAATCACTTTGACTATGAAGATGAACGTGCCATTGATGTTGTTATCATGGGAAATGAAAAACTTTATAGCATCATGAAAGAGAAAGATGCCATCTACATGAAGGAAGATTTCTCAGATGAGGATGGAGTGCGTGCTGCCGAACTTGAAGGAGAGTTTGCCGAGCTTGGGGGCTGGGAAGCAGAAAGTGAAGCCTCTCAACTCCTTCAAAACCTAAATATCCCAGAAGAATTGCACTATCAAAATATGAGCGAATTGGCCAACGGTGAAAAAGTAAAGGTTCTCCTCGCCAAAGCACTTTTTGGTAAACCAGATGTTCTTCTTTTAGACGAGCCGACCAATGGTTTGGATATCCAATCTATTACTTGGTTAGAAGATTTCTTGATTGACTTTGATAACACAGTCATAGTAGTATCCCATGACCGTCACTTCTTGAATAAAGTATGTACCCACATGGCAGACCTTGACTTTGGAAAAATCAAACTCTATGTCGGAAACTACGACTTCTGGAAGGAGTCTTCTGAACTCGCTGCTAAATTGCTAGCAGACCGTAATGCCAAAGCAGAAGAAAAAATTAAGCAATTGCAAGAATTCGTTGCTCGTTTCTCTGCCAATGCTTCTAAATCAAGACAAGCAACATCACGTAAGAAAATGCTTGATAAGATTGAACTAGAAGAGATTGTACCATCCAGTCGTAAATATCCATTTATCAACTTTAAAGCTGAGCGTGAAATTGGTAATGATCTCTTGACAGTAGAAAATCTAACTGTAAAGATTGATGGTGAGACTATTTTAGATAATATCAGCTTTATCTTGCGTCCAGGTGATAAGACAGCGCTTATTGGACAGAATGACATCCAAACGACTGCATTAATTCGTGCAATCATGGGAGATATTGACTATGAAGGAACTGTCAAGTGGGGAGTTACAACTAGTCAATCTTACCTGCCAAAAGATAACTCAGCTGATTTTGCAGGGGGAGAATCAATTCTTGACTGGTTGCGTCAATTCGCAAGTAAAGAAGAAGATGACAATACTTTCCTACGTGGTTTCCTTGGCCGTATGCTCTTCTCTGGAGATGAAGTTAACAAACCTGTAAACGTCTTGTCAGGAGGAGAAAAAGTCCGCGTCATGCTTTCCAAACTCATGCTCTTGAAATCAAATGTTCTTGTCCTCGATGATCCAACCAATCACTTGGACCTGGAATCTATCTCAAGCTTGAACGATGGATTGAAAAACTTTAAAGAATCAATCATCTTTGCCAGTCATGACCACGAGTTTATTCAAACTCTAGCTAACCATATCATTGTCTTGTCTAAAAATGGCGTCATCGACCGTATCGATGAAACCTATGATGAATTCCTAGAGAATGCAGAAGTACAAGCAAAAGTTAAAGAACTTTGGAAAGACTAAAAAAATTCAAAACTCAGTTGGGTTAACCAGCTGAGTTTTCTAACATTTTATGAGGTAACATGAAATTATTTTTTAAAACATATTGGACCTATTTTGTTTCTTTCATCATTCCCATAATCATTATGACAGGAGTATATCTATCTCAAGGTATCTACTGGAATAGCGATACATCTCCATTATTAGGAGATGGGTTTCATCAATACGTTATTTTTGATGTAGCTTTACGAAATATCCTACATGGAAATGGTAGTCTATTTTACACCTTTACAAGTGGCCTCGGATTAAATTTCTATGCCCTATCTAGTTATTACTTGGGAAGTTTCCTTTCACCTCTAGTTTACTTTTTTTATCTGTCGAATATGCCAGATGCTGTCTATCTGACAACTCTCTTAAAATTTGGATTGATTGGTTTGTCAACTTACTTTAGTTTAAATAAATTATTTCAATCGATTACTAAGCCTTTAAAACTAGGTTTATCTACTTCCTATGCTCTAATGAGTTTCACTGTCAGTCAATTAGAGATAAAAACCTGGCTAGATATTTTTATCTTGATTCCTTTAATTATAACTGGTTTACAGCTACTGATAACTGAAAAGAAATCCCTATTGTACTTTACAAGTCTGTCAATCTTATTTATCCAAAACTATTATTTTGGCTATATGACAGTATTGTTTCTTATTTTCTGGTATCTCTGTCAAATTTCGTGGGACTTTAAGACTCGAAAATCATCTTTTCTTGATTTCATAATCACCTCCGTTTTAGCTGGTATGACTAGTTTGATTATGACTCTTCCCACTCTGTTTGATTTACAGACACATGGGGAAAAATTAACTGAAATTACAAAGTTTCAAACTGAAAGTAGCTGGTATCTTGATCTCTTTGCTAAACAATTCATTGGTTCCTTTGACACAACAAAGTATGGGGCCATCCCAATGATTTTTGTTGGACTACTTCCCTTTATTTTGACCATTTTATTTTTTACGCTGAAATCTATTAAGTTTCACGTGAAACTTATCTATGCAATCTTCTTTACATTTCTAATTGCAAGCTTTTATATTGAAGCTCTTGATTTATTTTGGCAAGGCATGCATACTCCAAACATGTTTTTACATCGCTATGCTTGGATTTTCTCTACCTTGTTAATTTACACAGCAGCAGAAGTCTTAAATCGTCTGAAAGAAATTAAAATCTGGAATTTTTTAGTTTCGCTTTTTCTTATAGTAACAGGATTTTTAGCTACCATCTATCTAAAATCACATTATTCTTTTTTAACAGATTTGAATATCCTACTGACTCTTGAATTTTTAGTTGTCTATTCTCTTTTACTCCTTGCGGTTATCAAAAAATTTATTTCTGTGAATCTGTTTGCCATTCTAATTTCTTTATTTATAATGATTGAAGTGAGTTTAAATGCTTCATCTCAAATAGACGGAATTGCTAAGGAATGGGGATTTGCTTCTCGAAGTGCTTATAGTCGAGATATCCCAGCTATGGAATCTTTCTCAACATATATCGGAAATCAATTTACTCGTACTGAAAAACTACAAACTCAGACAGGAAATGACAGTATGAAATTCAACTACAATGGAATATCTCAATTTTCATCTGTTCGAAATCGTTCAGCAAGCTCTACTTTGGATAAACTTGGGTTTAGATCCTCTGGGACCAATCTCAATCTCCGCTATGCCAATAATAGTATTTTAGCTGATAGTTTATTTGGCATCCAGTACAATATCTCAGAAAACCCTATTGATAAGTATGGTTTCCAAGTTGTATATCAAAAAGATAATCTTGCCCTATATGAAAATCAATTCTCTCTTCCGATTGCATTTGCTAGTCAATTTGTTTACAATGATGTCAAGTTCAATGAACATACTTTAGATAATCAAGCCTCGTTTTTAAATCAACTTGCTAACGTCGATTTTGATTATTTTTCTCCAATCCCTTATGACAAAACAGAAAATACTGATGATTTGATTAGTGTTACAAGTTCTTCAAATGAGGATGCAGCAATCCAGTATCAAATTGAAGTACCAGAAAACAGCCAAGTTTATCTTTCTTTCACAAATCTTCACTTTTCTAATGATAAACAAAAGAAGGTTGATATCCTTGTAAATGGAGAAAAGAAAACTTTTACAACTGATAATGTCTTCTCCTTCTTTAATCTAGGCTATACAAAAGAGAAAAAGACTTTCAATATCAATGTTAGTTTCCCTGGAAATTCACAAGTATCATTTGAATCTCCTACCTTCTATCGTTTAGATACCCAAACTTTAACTGAGGCAATTCAAAAAATCAAAGAACAACCTGTCACAATATCAACTTCTAAAAACAAGGTTTTTGCTACATATGATGTCCAACAAGATACATCTATTTTTTTCACCATTCCTTATGACAAAGGTTGGTCTGCCTACCAAGATGGTAAGAAAATAGAAATTAAACAAGCTCAAACTGGATTTATGAAAGTTGACGTTCCCAAGGGGAAAGGAACTATTACACTTTCCTTCATTCCCAATGGTTTTATTGCTGGAGCAATTTGTTCCTTTACTTCTCTCTTACTATTTGGAACCTATAATCACAGACGAAAGTCATCTAAGGCATAAAAAATCGACCAATTAATCGGTCGATTTTTTTAATCTTCTTCCATTTTCTTAGGTTGATAGGCTAGCATACCTAAACCAGTAAATAGGGCTAATATCACGGCAAGGAAAACGACTTGATGATGAATATTTCCTGTCATAGAGATTGTTTGTCGTAATCCCGAAACTGAATAACTCATTGGTAACCAGGGATTAATAGCTCTAAAGAAATCATTTGTCAAGGCAAGTGGATAAGTACCTGCACTTGATGCTAACTGTAATAAAAGCAAAATAAGAGAAAAGAAAGCTCCTATACGGCTATTCCATGTTGTTAAAGCGGTCACCATGGACATGAATACTAAACTTGTTAGGATAATGAGAATAAATGTTCTCATCTCATGATTTGCAGTTAAACCAATAAGATGAACTCCTCCATATACCAAAATTCCTGCTAAAACAGCTATAATACCATTTATTTCAGCTCGAGATTTCAACCAAGCCCAACGGCTATCCGGATGACGTCCTGAAGGTAACTTCGCAAAGATCATATTCGTTGATATTGCTGCAACAAAAAGAGCAACTGATATCATATAAGGAGACATTGCAATTCCATTTACAGGAACTTGATCATTGTCTGTTTTTGAAAGATTGAGTGGATTTGACAAAATCTCTGCATTTTTAGATTCCGTAGATGATGATTTGAGTTGATCACTAGCATTACTTAGTCCTTGTCCTAAAGAAGCAACTCCTGTCTGTAAACCTTCCAATCCAGAAGTTAACTTTGTTCCACCTTCTGCTAGTTTCCCAACTCCATCTGCCAATTTATTAGCTCCACTTTCTAATTGAGAAGCACCTGAAATTAACTGACTGGATTTGTCAGCTAGTTGGCTAGAGCCTGACTGCAATTTATCAACTCCTGCTATCAATTCTTGACTCTTTTGATTCAATTGGTTAGAGCCAGTTGATAATTTTTCAATACCAGACACTAATTCTGGAGTTTTTTCAACTAATTGACCAACTCCTGCTGTCAATTTAGAAGATTTTTGTGTCAAGGTAGTTGAGCCTGAAACTAATTGGTCCAAACTACCTGTCAAGGTGGAATTCTTTTCACTTAGTTGACTTGCGCCCTGAGAAACTTTATCAACACCTGCAGTATATGCGTTTACCCCCGATGTAATAGACTGACTAGCAGGAACTAATTTACTCGTCAATGTTCCCTGTATCTCTGTTAATCCACTTGACAATCCTGTCAAAGAAGTAGAAGCAATAGGTAATACTTGATTAGCTTGATTTTTTAATGTCGAAAGATTAGAAGATTGATTTTGTAAGTTTTCTAAACTTCCCTGTAAACCTTGAACTAAAGCTACAATTGACTGTGCTAATTGAATACTATCAGTCGAATTTTGAGATACAGAAGCACTTATTTCAGCTCGTTGCTCACTTGTCAAAGATTGATAAGCTGCTGTCGATTGAATATTGGCTAATGTAGTCGCTTTATCAGACTGAGCACTTGCTAACATTTGATTAGAAAGAGATACTATACTTGATAAAACAGAATCTAAGTGTTTTGTATCTCCAACATCAATATTTTGAATGGCTTGATTTAACTGATTCAGACCAGAAGATAATTGATTAATTTGATCTTTTTGCTCAGACGAAGCATCTAACTTGCTAGAAAGTTGTTGAATCCCTTCACTTAATTGCTCCACCCCCATTCGAAGTGTAGCTGATTGATTGGATAACTGATTAGCACCTGTTGCAAGATTTCCCACTCCATTTGTATAGGCACTAACACCAGATGAAAATTGATTAAGACCAGTATTGAGCTGAGAAACACCGCCAGTATAGGCCTCTACACCAGTATATAATTGATTGATTCCCCCTACTAATTCAGGACTTTTAGAAGATAATTGACCTAACCCACTATCTAATTGACTCACTGCACCAGTATATGTAACTAAACCACTATTAAAATTCCCTAAGCCAAGATGAAGTTGTTCAACACCAGAGACATAAGAGGATAATCCTTTAGTAAACTGCTCCGTTCCATTTGAAAATGTTAAACTTGAATCTGCTAAATAGTGTAGGTTAGTAGTTAATGTTTGACTTCCTGCCACTAACTGATTCGCTCCATCAGTTAATTTTTCACTACCAGAAGCTGCTTGACTCATGCCATCCTTTAAATCGACCATTTTGTTGAATAAAGCTTTAGTATAGGTCTCGGTTACATTGGTAGAAACACTCTGCTTTAATTGTGTCATAGCAGAATCACTCATCTTGCTTGCAATAAAGCTATGACCACTTGAAGTCTGATAATCGATTTGCATTTGCTCTGGATGATACGTTAAAATAGAAGCTGCTTTTTCAGATAAATCACTTGGTAAAGTGACTACCATATAGTAATCGCCATTTTCTAAACCCTTCTTACCTTCTTCTTCATCTACAAAATGAAAATCCAAGGTTTTATTTTCTTTTAAATTGGTCACCATGTCTTTTCCTATAGACATGCTATTACCATTATAGGAAGCCTCTTTATCATTATTGACAACTGCCACAGGTAAGTCAGACAATTGACCATATGGATCCCACATTGAGGACAAAAATATGATATTGTACAGAGCTGGAATAAGAGAAATCCCTATTATGACAATAATAAAGATTGGTTTTTTAAAAATTGCTTTCCATTCTTTAAACATAGTTTCTCCTTTTTTAAACATATTGTCTAAAATTTTGATATAATAGATTATACATTAAAAAATCTAAATTACAAGATAAAAAATCCATTTTTAGACATATAGTCTAATTTGTTTACAAGGAGGAAATATGCAAGAAAGTAACAAACGCTTAAAAACAAAGCGAACTATTGAAAATGCTATGGTACAATTACTCATGGAACAGCCATTTGATCAAATTTCTACTGTCAAGCTAGCAGAAAAAGCCGGAATTAGTCGTTCCAGCTTCTATACTCACTATAAAGATAAGTATGATATGATTGAGCACTATCAAAGCAAGCTATTCCATACATTTGAATATATTTTTCAAAAACATGCTCATCACAAAAGAGATGCTATTTTAGAAGTATTTGAATATCTAGAGTCAGAACCACTCCTGGCTGCTCTTCTTTCTGAAAATGGGACCAAAGAAATCCAAAATTTCTTACGAAATAAACTTCATATCATGCTCAGCACAGATTTACAAAAACGCTTTATGCAACTGAATCTCAATACCACTGAATTAGAATATAGTAGCATCTATCTAACTCACGCACTTTTTGGTGTCTGCCAAACTTGGATTGCACATGGAAAAAAAGAAAGTCCTCAAGAAATAACAGACTTCCTTATGAAGATGCTTGGTGATATAAATTGATACAAAAAAGGGAACAACACTATGTTCCCTTTTATCTATACTCCGCCAGTAGGACTCGAACCTACGACATCATGATTAACAGTCATGCGCTACTACCAACTGAGCTATGGCGGATAAAATAGTCCGTACGGGATTCGAACCCGTGTTACCGCCGTGAAAAGGCGGTGTCTTAACCCCTTGACCAACGGACCTTCTATCTGTAGCAGATATAACCATTATATCAATTTCTTGCTAATTGTCAATTACTTTTGAGATTTTTTCTCTAGAATATCTTTTAATTTTCTAATTTTTAATCTTGAAATAGGACAACGATGGTCTTCATAGAAAACAATTTCTAAGTTTTTTCGATCAATTTCTCTGATATTGCCTATATTTACCAAAAATGACTTATGAGGAGAATAAAATCTCTGAGTATGTTTGTCCTTTTCCTGAATATCTGTCATGGTACCGTAAAACTCTTTGGCAAAATTTTTACCAATAATGCGCAATTTATGAGAAACTCCTGTCGTTTCAATATACAAAATATCATGGTAAGGAATTTTTAAATCATTTCCCTTGTAATTGTAGTCAAAATAATCTACCACATCTTCATTTTCAAGTAACATACTCTTCGTGTAGAATATATTTTGCTCAATTCTCTTCTTAAATAACTCATCATTGATATCCTTATCAACAAAATCTAAGGCTGATACCTGATATTTATATGTTAGAGTCGCAAACTCTGATCGACTTGTGATAAAGACGATAATAGCGTAAGGATTGTAATGACGAATGAGCTGAGCCACTTCAAATCCCTTTTTCTCAATTCCATGAATATCGATATCTAGGAAATAAAGCTGGTTTACTTCGTCGTTTTCAATGTATTCTTCAAATTCACGGACTTTTCCCGTTGTCTTGTATGATATTGGAATATTCGATTCTTTCGAAATTTCATCCAATATTCTCTCTAGTCTCACTTGATGTTCAATAACATCTTCTAAAATTAAAACTTTCATTCAAATTCCCTCTTAAATCTAATGATTTGTCTAAATGTACTGCCTTCCATCTCTGTTTCTAAAATAATGTTGTTGTACTTATCTAGTAGTTCTTTCACATTATTTAATCCTACTCCGCGATTTCTTCCCTTAGTGGAGAATCCTAAAGCAAATAGATCTCCTGAAGGAGTCATCGTCATTTTACATGAATTCTGAATCACAATAACTGTTTCAGTTTCCATCTTAATAACTGCTACTTCCATCTGCTTTTTATAACTATCAGCCGATCCTTCGACAGCATTGTTCAATAAAACACTCATAATACGAACCAAATCCAATAGTTCAATTGGAAGATTAGTAATCGTATCTTTTACTTCCAGTGTAAACTCTACACCATTATTTCGAGCATAGACAATTGACTGAGCAACTAAACTTCGTAAAGCTGAATCTTCTATGTTGTTCAAATCAAAGTAAGTGTACTTATCTGAACGCAATTTATGATTTGCTTTAACTAAAACTTCATTGTAAACTCTGTCAATTTCCTGTAAATTACCACTGTCAATTGCCATCTGCATACTGACAAGCATTCCAGCATAGTCATGTCGAAAACCACGAATTTCATTATACAGTCCGACAATTTCATCTGTGTAGTTTTGTAAATGTTTCTGTTCAAATTTCTTCTGCTTCAAAGCAATCTCTTTCTCCATTTGTTCTTTATGCGAATTCATTGCAAAGAAGGTCAAAAATAGAGAAATAAAGACAATAGATGACAAAATACTTCCAAAACTATTCAAATGTTTAACCGTACTTACCATATCTGAAACGAACGATACAATATGGAGCAGTAGTAAAGCAAAAAATACTTTTTTCAAGAAAGGATAAAGGTAGTCCTTATCAAAATAGTTTAGTTCTAAATGGAAATAATGAATGATTTTTAAGATAATAAAATAGGTCAACACCGTTACAACGAAAAAGAATAACCCATAATATTGTAAAACAAAATTGTCTCCTGTTATAGAGGAGAACGTTACGGACAGAAAGGTGTGAGGACTCTCATATAAAAGAGATAGTAGTAAACTTAGGAATAATCCTCTATCCCTCTCATACTGTTTAATCCATCGAAAATAGGAATATAAGCCCAAAGGAAATAAAAATGTTGCAATCCCTAACCCATCTAAAGATAGAAGATAAAAGGGAAGACCAAGGACTATTTGTAATAGTAGTGTATAAGCACCAAAAATGTATAATTCCTTTGCTTTTATTTGATCTTTACAAATTAAATGGTAACTGTGACTAATAATTAAAAAATATAATATAAAATCTACTACTAAGAAAAAATCCATTCTGACACCCCTTTATATTCTTCTTAAGAAATGAAAGAAATTATTATTTGATTTCCTCATCTCCCCACCTTGAATTTTTTGCAAGTCTTTTTCCTTCAAGGCTACAAACTGTTCCAATTTAACTGTGTTTTTCATAATAAAATCTCCTCAATGTTTTTTTCTTGTAAGCTAACTTACAAAAACTATTATACAAAATGGAATTTTGTTTTAGATAAAATTCTCTCAACTGTCATTTTTTTATCCCCAAGTGTACTTTTTTAAGAAAAAAGCCGGGAAAATTCCCAGCTTTGCTACTATATTGATCCCAGCAGGATTCGAACCTGCGACCGTTCGCTTAGAAGGCGAATGCTCTATCCAGCTGAGCTATGAGACCTAATACAGATATTCTACCAAAAATTCACTTGAAAGTCAATTTTCTATTTATGATAGGGCGAGCCCTGCTGTATTGTAAAAGCTCGATAGATTTGTTCAACAAGGACTAATCTCATTAACTGGTGGGGCAAGGTTAAGCGGCCAAAACTAACAGAGAGATTGGCTCTCTTTTTTACATCCTGTGCTAATCCCAGACTCCCTCCAATAATAAATGTAAGAGTAGAAAATCCTTTTATAGAAGCTTCTTCTAACTGCTTACTAAATTCTTCTGAAGCAAGTGTTTTCCCCTCAATGGCTAACACAATAACAAAATCACGATCACCAACTTTTGATAAAGTTCTCTGACCTTCTATTTCTAAAATCTTTTGATTTTCTGACTCACTAGCCCTATCTGGTGTTTTTTCATCTGCTAGCTCAATCATTTCAAGCTTAGCAAATCGAGAAATTCGTTTTGAATACTCCGCGATACCATCTTTTAAATACTTTTCTTTCAGTTTCCCAACTGTTACAACTTTAATTTTCATGACTCTATTCTAACATATTCTTTATTTTTTAACATCTTATTCACAAAATAAAAGGTTAATTTTAACCGAGAAAACCACAGATTTTTGAAAGTTATCCACAATCTGTGAAAAACTTTTGTGTTTAAGTTATAATTAAGCTAGTCAGTTTATACTTTCAGTAATTTCAAACATATGGAGGAAAATATGAAACATCTAAAAACATTTTACAAAAAATGGTTTCAATTATTAGTCGTTATCGTCATTAGCTTTTTTAGTGGAGCCTTGGGGAGTCTTTCAATAACTCAACTAACTCAAAAAAGTGGTGTAAATAACTCTAACAACAACAATAGTACTATTACACAAACTGCCTATAAGAACGAAAATTCAACAACACAGGCTGTTAACAAAGTAAAAGATGCTGTTGTTTCTGTTATTACTTATTCAGCTAACAGACAAAATAGCGTATTTGGTAATGATGATACTGACACAGATTCTCAGCAAATCTCTAGTGAAGGATCTGGGGTTATTTATAAAAAGAATGATAAAGAAGCTTACATCGTAACCAATAATCACGTTATAAATGGCGCCAGCAAAGTAGATATTCGTTTGTCAGATGGAACTAAAGTACCTGGAGAAATCGTCGGAGCTGATACTTTCTCTGATATTGCTGTCGTCAAAATCTCTTCAGAAAAAGTGACAACAGTAGCTGAATTTGGTGATTCTAGTAAGTTAACCGTAGGAGAAACTGCCATTGCTATTGGTAGCCCATTGGGTTCTGAATATGCAAATACTGTCACTCAGGGTATTGTATCTAGTCTCAATCGAAATGTATCTTTAAAATCTGAAGATGGACAAGCCATTTCTACAAAAGCCATCCAAACTGATACTGCTATTAACCCAGGTAACTCTGGTGGCCCACTGATCAATATTCAAGGACAGGTTATCGGAATTACCTCAAGTAAAATTGCCACAAATGGAGGAACATCTGTAGAAGGTCTTGGTTTCGCAATCCCTGCAAATGATGCTATCAATATTATTGAACAGTTAGAAAAGAACGGTAAAGTGACTCGTCCAGCTTTGGGAATTCAAATGGTCAATCTCTCAAATATTAATACAAGTGATATTAGAAGACTTAATATTCCAAGCAATGTAACATATGGTGTAGTTGTTCGTTCTGTGCAGAGCAATATGCCTGCTAATGGTCACCTTGAAAAATACGATGTTATTACAAAAGTAGATGACAAAGAGATTTCTTCATCAACAGACTTACAAAGTGCTCTTTACAATCATTCTATCGGAGACACCATTAAGATCACTTACTATCGCAACGGTAAAGAAGAAACTACATCTATTAAACTTGACAAGAGTTCAGGTGATTTAGAATCTTAATTGACATCTATGTAAAGAAAGCTTTACATAAAAGAAAAGATGTGTTAGTGTAGAATCATGGAAAAATTTGAAATGATTTCTATCACGGATATACAAAAAAATCCCTATCAACCTCGAAAAGAATTTGATGGAGAAAAACTACATGAACTAGCACAGTCTATCAAAGAAAATGGGGTCATTCAACCGATTATTGTTCGTCAATCTCCTGTTATTGGTTATGAAATTCTTGCAGGAGAGAGACGCTATCGGGCTTCACTTTTAGCTGGTCTAAGGTCTATACCAGCTGTTGTTAAACAACTTTCAGATCAAGAAATGATGGTCCAGTCCATCATTGAAAATTTGCAAAGAGAAAATTTAAATCCAATAGAAGAAGCACGCGCCTATGAATCTCTTGTAGAGAAAGGATTTACCCATGCTGAAATTGCAGATAAAATGGGCAAGTCTCGTCCTTATATCAGCAACTCTATTCGCTTGCTTTCCTTGCCAGAACAGATCCTCTCAGAAGTAGAAAATGGCAAACTATCACAAGCGCATGCTCGTTCGCTAGTTGGGTTGAATCAGGAACAACAAGACTATTTCTTTCAACGAATCATAGAGGAAGACATTTCTGTAAGGAAGTTAGAAGCTCTTCTGACAGAGAAAAAACAAAAGAAACTTCAAAAAACGAATCATTTCATACAAAATGAAGAAGAACAGTTAAAAAAACTACTCGGATTAGATGTAGAAATCAAATTGTCTAAAAAAGATAGTGGCAAAATCATTATTGCTTTCTCAAATCAAGAAGAATACAGTAGAATTATCAACAGCCTGAAATAAGGCTGTTCTTTTATTTTTTTATCTCACAAGGTTATCCACTATTTTTTTAATAAAAAGCTTAATAAATCAATAGTTCCTGCCTTTATCCCCAACC